>JAAWHU010000033.1 GCA_022796015.1 Hungatella sp.
CGTTGGCGGCAATACGCCGGGAATTATCAAATACCCATTCTGGCAAATGACCTACAAGAATCCCAATGCCACTTATATATGTATCAATCTGTCAGAAGCTTATATCCCAACAGAAATCAAAAAACAATCTATCGGATTTCATACCGTCAACAGCAGCAGGGCGTCTGCACAAAAGCGCAGACGCCCCAAAATGTCACATGCTACCGTTCTATAATTCGGTTCTAAATATCCACAATCCTTCCTGCCATATCTCTGGCCTGTTGAAGAAGCATGTCTTCCTTCTCTCTTTGGTACCTGTCTAACAGTTCCTGGATCCGGCCGGCAAGCTCCTTGGTCAGCCGGAATTTTTCCACCAGGTGAAGCTTCTCCTCATAGCCTTCCAGGATCCGGTCACACCGTCTCACCAAGTCATGGACTCCCTGGCGGCTGATCCCCTGCTCCTGGGCGATCTCGCTTAAGGACAAATCATTAAAGACCACATCCTCGTAGATACGGCGCTGGTGCTCTGTCAAAAGTTCTCCGTAAAAATCATACAACAATCCCTGCCGGACAATCTTTTCCATATCCGCCACCGCTTATGCACGCAGTTCGATTCCCAGTTCCCGCAGCCCGTGGAGGATCCTCTCCATAACCCCATTTACTTCCTTATCCTCCAGGGTTCTGTCCTTGGCGCGGAAGGTGATGGAGTAGGCCACGGACTTATGTCCTGCCAGAATCTGCGCGCCCTCATAGATGTCAAAAAGCTGGTAGCTTTCCAAAATCCTGCCGCCTCGTTTTTCGATTATATCCTCAATCTGTCCCACCAGTACAGCCTTGGGAACTACCATACTGATATCCCTGGTCACTGCCGGGTATTTTGCCAGCCCTTCATATTTGCGGTCAAATGTGGTACAGGGAATGATGTCAGGCATATCCAGTACGGCAATATAGGTCTTCTCGCCGATCTTGTAGCTGTCCGTCACATCAGGGTGAACCTCTCCCAGATATCCCACCGTTCTGCCATCATAGATAATGTCGGCCTGGCGGCCCGGGTGAAGCCATTCCTTGCCGGACTTGGGATCATAGTGGGGCTTTTTGTTCATACCTGCTTTGTCAAAGAATTCTTCCACCACGCCTTTCATGTCAAAGAAATCCACTTCGCCGTAGGCTCCCAAAATAAACTGCATCCTCTCATCGGGAAGCTCCGTAAGAGGCAGTGCCTTTGGCAGATAGATGTTGGCCAGCTCGTAGAGACGGACATTTTTATTTCTCCGGTTATAGTTGGTGGCCAGAGAATTAAGCATTCCGTTAAGGGGCGTGGTTCTCATAATGCTAAAATCCTCTCCCAGGGGATTGGAGATCTCTATGGCGTGACGCAGGCCGGAATCTGCACAAATCTGCAGCTTGTCAAATACCTTAGGACTCTCGAAAGAGTAGGTCATACTCTGGCTGAAGCCGCAGAACTGGGCTACCGCCTTAGCAGTCTCCTCGACTCTCAGTTTATAGGTCAGGCCTCCTGTGGTGGCTTCTCCTGAAGGCAGCGTGGTGGGAATGTTGTCATAGCCGAAGAAACGGGCTACCTCCTCGGCAATATCAGCGGGGCGCTCCAGATCCTGGCGGAATGTGGGAGCAATGACTTCGCCTGCGGCTTCGTCAAACCCAAGCTCCAGCCGTTTAAAATATTCCAGCATGTCCTTCTTGTCAATCGTTGTTCCCAGAAGGCTGTTGACCTTTTCCGGATCAAAGGGAATCCGCTTCTCAGTCCGTTTCTCAGGATACACATCGATCATGCCGCCTACTACTTCTCCGGCGCCCAGCTCCTCTACCAGCTGGCAGGCACGGTCAATGGCGGCCTGGGCATTGTTGGGATCCAGCCCTTTTTCAAACTTGCCGGAGGCATCGGTCCTGAGGCCGATCTTCTTGGCTGACAGACGGATATTCACTCCGTCAAAGCATGCAGCCTCAAAGACCATGGTCTTTACATCATCTGTGATCTTGGAATTTTCACCTCCCATGATTCCGGCGATGCCTACCTCTTTTTCTCCGTCATTAATCATAAGGACCGTGTGGTCAAGCTTTCTCTCCTGGCCGTCCAGGGTCTGGAAGGTATCCCCGTCTTTTGCACATTTTACAATGATCTCCTGGCCCGCAATCAAATCATAATCATAGGCATGCATAGGCTGCCCGTACTCTTCCATCACGTAGTTGGTAATATCTACCAAGTTGTTGATGGGGCGGATGCCGCTGGCCGCCAGACGTCTCTGCATCCACTCCGGTGATGGCGCCAGCTTAATATTTTTTACCATACGGGCACAGTACCTTGGACACAGTGTCGTATCCTCCACAGATACCTTCAGGTAATCGTGGATATCCTCGCTGTTGCCTGTAGGCGTTACGACAGGAGGGCAGAACCTTGTGTTAAAGGTTGCCGCTGCTTCTCTTGCAATTCCCACCACACTGTAGCAGTCCACGCGGTTGGAGGTAATCTCGTATTCAAACACCACATCGTGAAGGCCCAGAACCTCCACAGCATCGGCTCCCACAGGCGTATCCTCGGGGAGAATGTAGATTCCGCTTTCCGGTGCGTTGGGATACATTTCTCTGGAGGAACCAAGCTCCTCGATGGAGCACATCATGCCGTTGGATTCAACGCCTCTCAATTTTCCTTTTTTTATCTTAATTCCCTCCTCGGGAAGAGGACCGCCATCATGGCCTCCTGCCACCTTGCCTCCATCCAGGACTACGGGAACCTTGTCTCCCTCTTTTACATTGGGAGCGCCGGTAACGATCTGAATGGTCTCGGTCCCGATATTTACCTGGCAGATAATTAATTTGTCCGCATCGGGGTGGCGCTCGATCTTATCGATCTGTCCTACTACAATCTTTTCTAAGTTTTTATCCAAACACTCATATCCTTCTACCTTTGTTCCTGATAAGGTCATGGCGTCCGTGTATTCCTGGGCTGTGACCGTAAGATCCGGAACATATGCTTTAATCCATGATAACGCTGTGTTCATTGTGGTTTCTCCTTTTTTTATCAAAATTTGCTTCCTGGAGACCGGAGTTTACCGGCTCCCCCTGACTCAGCCACGCTCCAAGCTCCAAAGGCTTTGCCTTTCTCATTTGGGGACTTTCGTCCCATTCCGGGAAAGGTGCCGCTTCTCTTCCATAAGCTGGCTCCCGGCTATAAGCCGCGGTGTCTTTCCCGGAGCGCGCCTCAATGCTGATTAAAACTGCTTCAAAAACCTGATGTCGTTTTCATAGAGAAGCCTCATGTCGTCGATCTCGTATTTGAGGAGGGCGATGCGCTCTAAGCCTACGCCGAAGGCAAAGCCGGTGTATACCTCAGGGTCGATGCCGCACATCTCAAATACATGGGGATGAACCATGCCGCAGCCTAAGATCTCGATCCATCCGGTGCCTTTGCAGAAACGGCATCCTTTTCCGCCGCATTTGAAACAGCTTACATCCATCTCGGCGCTGGGCTCAGTGAAGGGGAAATGATGGGGACGGAATTTTACTTTTGTATCTTCCCCGAACAGTTCTTTTGCAAATTCTGCCAAGGTGCCCTTTAAGTCGGCAAAGGTAATATTCTTGTCAATGACCAGTCCCTCCACCTGGTGAAAGGATGGGGAGTGGGTGGCATCTACTTCGTCGGAACGGAACACACGTCCCGGGGAAATCATACGGATGGGAAGCTTCCCTTTTTCCATGGTACGGGCCTGAACCGGTGAGGTCTGGGTGCGGAGCACGATCTCTTTATTGATGTAGAAGGTATCCTGCTCGTCCTTGGCAGGGTGCCCTTCGGGAATATTTAACTTGGTGAAATTGTATTCGTCATATTCGATCTCCGGCCCTTCCACCACCTCATATCCCATGCCTACAAAGATTCTCTCCAGTTCTTCCAAGGCAATGGTGCAGGGATGGCTGTGGCCCACATTGGCCTTTCGGGCAGGAAGGGTTACGTCGATAACCTCCGACTTCATCTGAGCCTCCCTGGCTCTCTTGGCCAGGGCCAGCCTGGTCTCTTCCAACTTTGCCTCGATGATCTCTCTGGCCTCATTGACCATCTGGCCTACCTTGGGACGATCCTCGGGAGCCACGTCCTTCATGCTCTTGAGCACGCTGGTCAGCTCGCCTTTTTTGCCCAGATAGGCCACCCGGATCTCGTTTAATTTGTCCAGGGCTTCGGAGGATTCGATCTGCTTTAATGCCTCGTCTTTGATTTTCTCTAATCGCTCTTTCATGGTAATCTCCTTTTTCTTTTCTTTGGGGGAAGCAAAAACGTCCCTTCGTAAAAAACGAAGGGACGAAATCATCGCGGTACCACCCTGATTCCTGTATCATGGACACAGACACTCATTCGTGCATAACGTGCACCTCACGTCACAGCCTACCACCCAAGATGTTACATGGCTTCAGCTGTGCAGCTCCGGCGGGAATTTCAACTGCTTATCTGAACTGAAAGGAACTTACAGCCGGTGATTCCTTCTCTCTGGCAGAAATATAAGCATCTACTAACGCCTTCATGGCTTTTGTCTATAATGGTACATTTTAGCATATTTCTTTTAAATGTCAACTGCTTTTTTACTCCGTCACCACAACATAACTGGCACTCCCTGAGAATCCGCGCCGTCCCATGTTCTCTTTCCTCCACTCCGCGTCAAATTCATAGACCTTCCCCGGCTCCAGTTCCAGGATAAAGGGCATATAATAGTAGGTGGTAATCCTCTCTGCCTGTGCTCCGCTCTCTCCTATATCCCGGGCCGGCCAGCACCGGACCGTGAGCCTGTCCGGCATGATCTCCGTAGAAAATGTATATCCCACACTGTCCAGACGGTTATAACGCGGCAGTTTAAGCTTTGCCGCCGCCTTCATCCGGGCCTCCTCAAGAGGATTTGCCCCGCAGGCGACAATCCCGTTTCCTATTCCGTTCTCCTCCACATCCCAACTGTAATTTCCCGGGCTGACTGTAAACCGGCTATTGCTGCTTGACAATACATCGGTCAGCGCAAGCTCCGGCGCATCGGTCAGCAGAAGATCTGCCTCAGCCCTCTCCTCAGACAATGGGTAACACTGTGCAGCTTTATATCCGGGAACCCCGGAATCATCCTTTTCTCTCAGGTCTTCCATGAGGACAAACACCGAGGTTCCCCCCTTAAGCTCCTCCGGCTCTGCCAATTCATGAACCCCCGACACCCGGAACACCCCGGGAAAATCGTCGGTATCGGAGCTGATCAGCACATAGTCCTCATGAACCTCCTTAATATGCCCCTTTATTCCGGTATAACTGACAGGGGTTCTGTGCTCCCGAATATAGCCCTCCACATCTCCGGTGCGGATATCCACAGGCTGGCTCTCCTGATCTGCTTGGGATACCAGATACATATACATGGGAGGCTTGTCAACCCCTACGCCGCCTATGAGAAAAGCAAAATCCTGATCCACCTCATAGCGCCAAATCATCAGGCCGGAGCCGATATCCTGTGAGGCATAATCTTGAAAATCCGCCCATCCCGCATCCTCTTTTCCTGACATCTCCAGAATCTTCTCCAGGGTCAGCTTCTTCTCCTCCGAGGCATTCCTAACCTCTCCCCTACCCTGGGACTCTGAATTCTTCGGAGGATTCTCTTTATCATAATCTGTCTCTCTTGCTCCTAAAGATTCTGCCGCCTTCTCCTCTGCCCTGCCATGATCCGGAGCCTCTGGGCCTTTTGAAATCCCTGTTTCCTTCGGCTGCTTTGCCTCCTGTTCTTTCTTAGCTATATCCTCTGTGGTCACAGCCGTACCGGCCGGGCCTGCACATGCCGATAGGGCAAGAAGCATTGTCATTAAAAGAGCTGTTATCTTCCATCCTGATCTCATACAGATACCTCCTCACTGCAATCCTATTCTTAGGTAATTGCGAAACTCAAAACTCAGCCGGATATTCTGACCATATATCTTTCCTGAGCTCATTGGAATGCCTGTTCAGACACCCTTTACTATTTTTATCTTATCATATGAGGAAAGAAAGTATTGTGCTTTTTTCTTAATTTTCCATGTCAGATTGGTCTTGAAACCTTGTTCTTTCGGTGTTACCATAAAGGAGCTGTCCCGGCAGACATCTCAGGGCAGCATGTACCCATACATTTATTAAGGAGGAAGCTGTCAATGGCTTACACAGTGAAGGAACTTTCCGAAAAAATGGGAGTAACCCAGCACACTATCCGCTATTACACCGATCAGGGCCTTCTTCCCTGCAGGCGGGATAAAAATAACCATAGAATTTTCGACGAGGGAGCCGTAAGCTGGCTTATGGGCATTCAGTGTCTGAGAAAATGCAACATTTCCATTGAAGATATCCAGGCTTACTGCCGGCTCTGTGAAGAGGGGGATGCAAGTATCCCTGCCCGATATGAATTTATGGTAAAGCAGCGCCAAAGGGCCCTGGACCGGTTAAGGGAGGCTCAGGAGGTTGCTGACTATATGGACAAAAAAGTCCGGCACTATGAGGATATCTTATCCCGCACAATACCGGACGATACGAATTTAGTGTCAAGAAGCGCACATGGTGCTTCCTGTTAAGCTGCAAGCTATAACAGTTTCCTGGCTTTCTTTTGTTTTGCAGGCAGCGCTATCCACGGCACGGCGAAAGCCTGATGTGACCACAGGTTTGACGCCGCCGCTTCTACGCCAGAGCTGCCGCCGCTTTTTCCAGCTCTTTCCTGATGGAGATGTGCTGGGGGCATACTTCTTCGCATCTGCCGCATTGGATGCATTCTGCGGCCCTCTTTTTTCCGTGGCCGTTCACCAGCCATTCCTCCTGATGTCTGGCCGCCCCGGGATCCTTGTAGAGAGTCAGATAATTCATGGCAGTAAAGGAACCGGAGATGCCGATGTGATTGGGACATACCTTGGCGCAGTAATTGCAGGTGGTGCAGGGAATCAGGGGAATTCGGGCCATGGCCTCTCTTGCCTCGTTCAGGGTCTTTCTCTGTTCCTCTGACAGGCCGGTGAAATCTTTCATATAGGAGAGATTGTCCTCCATCTGCTCAATGGAGCTCATTCCCGACAGTACCGTAATCACGCCCTCCAGCTCCGCCGCAAAGCGGATGGCCCAGGACGCACAGGATGCATGGGGATCTGCAGCCTTAAAGATATCGACTACAGGCTTAGGCGGATTGGCAAGCATGCCGCCCTTTACCGGCTCCATAATCACCACGGGCTTGCCGTACTTTCTGGCCACCTCATAACATGCCCGGGACTGAACCGCCGGGTTCTCCCAGTCCCCGTAATTGATCTGGAGCTGGACAAACTCCATCTCCGGATGGTTTTTCAGAAGCTCTTCCAGTTCCTCTGCCGTAGAGTGGAAGGAAAATCCCACATGGCGGATGAGGCCTTCTTTTTTCTTCTCCTGAACAAAATCCCACATTTGGAAATCATCAAAGAAACGGGTTCTGTGCTCCCCCAGATTGTGGAGCAGATAGAAGTCAAAATATCCCGCTCCCGTCTGCTTTAAGGAAGTGTCAAACTGTGCAGCGGCTTCCTCTCTGGTTTTGCAGTTGATCCACGCCGCATTCTTGGTAGCCAGCTGAAAGGAATCTCTGGGATAACGCTCCACCAATGCCTGGCGGATAGCATCCTCGCTTCCTGCGTAGGCCCACGCCGTGTCAAAATAGGTAAAGCCAGCCTCCATAAACCGGTCAACCATCTCCTTGGTCTGCTCCACGTCAATGACTTCTCCGTTCTTCGGCAGACGCATAAGGCCGAATCCTAATTTTTTAATGTCCTTACCCAAGTAGCCCATAATATGTTTCCTCCTTATCCCGGGGCCTTTATGGCCCTGATGTAACAAAAGTGTAACACCTTCGAGCAGCTCGAGGTCAAGGGTTATTGAGAAAAAATTCCGTACATGTCCTCATCTTTAAATGCCTGTCAAAAAATTCCGCAATGATCTTTTTCGTCTCAGGCTGGAAGAATTCCCTGGTTCCGTGTCCGCCGTTTTTCAGGATGTAGAGATTTGCCCGGTCTTCCAGTCCTGCTTCTGTAAGGCGCCTGTAAAAATCTTCGCTGACTTCACAGGGGACAAGAGGATCCTGATCCCCATGCATAATCACTATAGGACACATGCGGTCGTTTATAAAATAGATCGGGCTTGCATCTCTGCCCCTCTCCTTTACAGTGGACATGTCCCCGCCCAGAAGAGCGCCTTCATGAGTCTCCTCCATCTTATGCCAGCGGTATCCCGGTTCTTTTATAAGTCTCTCGCTGATCTCATTAAGCCGGGGAATGTCCACCGGACCGAACAAGTCCACTGCTGCCTGAATCTCAGAGGAATATCCCTGCCATTCCCGGCTGTCATACCCCTCCAGGTTCATAGCCATAAACGCCGCCAGATGGCCGCCTGCGGAACGTCCCATGACCCCCACATGTTCCGTGTCAAGGCCGTACTCGTCTCCATGAGCCCGAAGAAAACGCACTGCCGTCTTACAATCAATGAGCTGAGCCGGAAAATGTCCCTGAGCGCTGCTGCGGTAATAGATACAGGCCACAGCAAATCCATGCTCCGCCAGATAGTGGACCTCTGCAGCCATGAGATTCTTGTCACATCCTCTCCAGCCGGCACCGTTAATCCACACCACCAGGGGCTGCCTCCCTATGCTCACCTCATCATCCCGCCCGTCAGCAAGGCGCATCTCGCTGTTACCGTTGCACACCATCAGAGACAGGTACAGATCCAGAGGCCGCCCATTTAAATCCGTCACATGAGAATAACAAATGTTATCAATAAAGTTAATACTCCGTCTCTCTTTTCCGGGGTCAATTACTTTTCTCATGACAGTTTCCCCCCCTTTAATTATTTTTCGGGTCTTCCATAAATCTTATCATCTCTTCCTTTTTCTGGTCAAGATAGTTTCCCCAGGCGGAGTCGTCTACAAAGGGATTGGTCCCCGGATGAGAGATCATGTCCTCATATTTGCGGATCAAATCATTGTTCACCGGATGATTGCCCATAAAGACATCTACATGCTCATTCCGAACCTTTGCCAGGGATTCCAGGTAGGTGCGGCGCATGAAGTATTCCTTGTCTCCGATTTCCAGAAGGTATTCCTTTGCCAGGGTATTGAATCCAAAGCCGCCGAAATACCCGGCGCGCTTAACCTCTCTGCCATCCGTGATATCAAAGAAGGCGGAAATGACGCCCTCCGTGTGACCGGGGGTCATGACGAATCTCACTTTTGTATTGCCGAAAGCAATCACATCTCCGTCGTAGATTTCCACATCTGGTTCAAAAAGAGTATCGCACAGCATGTTGCTGCCCTGGATATAGGAGCGCTCCGGATGTTCCCTAAACATTTTCGCGTCAGGAGCCCCCAGATAAACCTTGCATCCAAACATATCTTTTAAAAACTGTGCCTGCCCGATGTGGTCCACATGGCCGTGGGACAGAACAACCCATTTTATGTCCGCCGGATTAAATCCCATCTCCCAGACAGCCTGGATCAGCATACCGCCCTGTCCTGTGTTGACCGCATCAAAGAGAAGGAGACCATCTCCTGTGTCCACCAGATGGGCACACACGTAATTGTCACCTACATAATACAGGTTTCCGAACATACAAAACGGTTTGTGATACAGCTTTCCCTGTCGGGTGCAGAGATTGGCAAACATCTTATTTTCCATGAGCCCATGGCGGCGCTCCATATATGCAGTATAATCTTCCAACATTGTCATAATCGTTTTCCCTTTCTGTCTACATAGGATAGACAATCAGGCAGTTGATTACCGTTGTCACAAGACCGATCATAGACAGCGGAAATGCCCATTTAAAAGTCTCCTTAATACTTAAGCTGCAGGACGAATAGGCCAGAGCCGCACCGCCTGAAGACATAGGGGTCAGAACTGACAGCACGGAGCAGTAAAAGATGGCCATAACACTGGCTCTGGGGTCCACGCCGGCAGTCATGCACACATTGCAGGCAATCGGTACCAGCACCATAAAGGCAGCTGTGTTGGACACAAAAGTAGTCACCAGAAGGGAAGCAAAGGCAAATACCATTACCAGAAGAATGGGAGAAGGGCTGCCGCCAAGAAGGCTTAATACTCCGCTTCCGATTAAGTTGCCTGCTCCGCTGGATGTAACCGCACTGGACACTGCCAGGATCGTAGCACACATCAGCACAGGACCTGCCACCAGCGTCTGAAGAAACTGTCTTCCGTCTATAACCTTCAAATAGATCATAAGAATGACTACCACCAGAGGAATCATGAAAGACCGCTCTCCCATCTGCCCTGACAGAACCAGCCCCAAAACCGCTGTCACAAATCCGATATAGGTAATGGCCTCATCCCGCTTAGAAAGTTTAGGGGCTTCCCCGACTGCGCCTCTCCGCTCATAGGCACTGGTATCCACCTCCCGTTTGGGTAGCCATTTGTAAGTAAACATACAATAGATGATGCAGACAATTCCAGGAATCAAAGTACATTTCATAATACTGAAAAGATCGAGAAGTTTTGTACCTCCGGCAGCTTCAATAAACTGATTTAACATCATGTAAGTCGTAACTCCAAGTCCCCCTATGGGGAATTTGCCAAACCATGCAGTCAGGGTAAAGGTAATGGGCAGAATCATCCGTGAAAGGGTTACCTCCCCGTCCGTTCCCATAGCCATGAGAAAAGTCATCATAATCATAATAATGGATGTCTGGCTGGGGATAAACTGGGCCAGGATTGCGGAGATAGCCAGAAGCAGAAATACTACCTTCAAATCCCCTCCGCCTTTGGCCGACAAAAGCTTTGTCTTGATCTTGTCCACCATGCCGGTCCTCCCCAACTGTCCTGCAATGGGAAACATACCTGCCAGCATAATCACGTTTTTGTCTGCAAAACCGGCAAAGCCTTCTGACAAAGTTATGGCTCCGGTCATAACCATAATAATCACACAAGTTATACCAATCAATGGGAAACTGAACTTTCCCGACAGCATCATGACTACAAAAAGCACAAGAACTGCCAGAATAATATACATTTTAATTGTGGGATCCATAGTAATCCTCCTTCTGAAGTTTTCAGGTATCAGGCCTTTGTGATCACACTTTAACTATAGTCTTAAAGCAAGGATTTGACAATTCTCACCTTTTTATATATGCTATACCTAAAAGTTATACTTCATACCAAGGAGGATCCTATGAATACTCAGCAGCTTCCCTACATTCTGGCCATCGCTTCCACAGGAAGCCTCTCAAAAGCGGCCAGACAGCTTCATATCTCCCAGCCGGCCCTAAGCAAATATCTTTCCCTGTTGGAGCAGCAGGTGGGAATGGATCTGTTCCTGCGTTATAAGAAAAGGCTTTACCCCACTCCTGCGGGAAAACTCTATATCGAGGCGGCGCGGGAAATCTTAGGTCTGATGGTTAGAACCAAAGACGCTATCCGTCTTTTAGGTTCCCCGGACATTGCAGAACTGCACCTTGGAATCTCTCCTCATCGCGGAGCTCTTATGACTGCACATATTTTTCCTGCCTTTATGCAGTACTGCCCTCAGATCCGTCTGATTCCCCATGAGGGATATGCCCTTGAGCTGAAAGACATGGTGCAGAATCAGCTCCTTGACTTTGCCATGACCTCCTGCAGCGGCCGCCTGGAGGAAGAGCTGCGCTTTATCCCTCTGTTTCACGAAGAAATCGTCCTGGGAGTTCCTGCTTTTCACCGTCTGGCACAAAAATTTCATGGCACAGATTCCCTTCCCTTCCTGAGCCTGGAAGACTTTCGAGATTCTTCTTTTATTATGACAGAGACTCCTTCCGCCCTGGCAGATGCCACGGAACCATTGTTTGCTGCGGCTGCCTTTCATCCTTTGACTGCTTTTTCCTCTCCCAATATTGTACTGGCTGAAGCCATGATCCGCTCCGGCGCCGGTGTAGGGTTTCTTCCTGCTTCCTATATGAAAAAGGATTCAGGGCTTACCTACTTCCGCCTTCCAAGCCCGGCATTTCTTACCTCCGGCATCCTGTGCCGCACCAGCCACATTTTTTCCAAGGAAGAGCGTTTTTTTATCTTTCTGCATCTGCAGCATAATTCCAAAATTCCTGACTATCAGGTTACCTGGGATGAACCTTTTATCCAGGAGCTGATTCAGGAATTTGACTATACACATGACCTTTCTTATCTGGGAGAAACATCTTTATGAACACAAAGACTTTAGAATATATCATTGCCATCGCAGAAGAAAAATCCATTTCCAGAGCGGCGGAGCGGTTCTATCTGGCCCAGCCTGTTTTGTCACGCCATTTAAAAAAAATAGAAGAAGAACTGGGGACCCCCCTCTTTGTGAGGGAGGCGCGACATCTAACGCTGACTGACGCCGGGATCCTCTTTATCAATAATGCTCAAGCCATCCTTCATGTCCAAAGACGGCTGGAGAAGAATCTGGAAGCTATGAGAAACAGTCAAAGGGATTCCCTCAAGCTTCTGGTGGAACCCCACTATATGGGATTTCTGGTGAAAGACATCCTTCCTAAGTTTCGCCAACAGCATCCTGACTTTTCCATTGATATCCGCCCGGCCGAGATCAGGGAGATTGAAGAAAAGCTAGCTTCCCAGGAGGCAGAGCTGGCTGTCTTTACTTCGAGAGGACTAAAGAGCGAAACCTTGGAATATATATCCCTTGCCCGTGATGAACTGCTTTTAGTCCTCCCAAAGAATGCTTATAAAAAGCAGCCTTTAAGGCCGGACATGCCGGATATAACCAACTGCCTGTTCTGTCTCCATTCCCCCGGCACGGCCATGCGTCTGATGGAAGATACCTGGCTGTCCTCCCTTGGAATCTCCCCTCATATTGTAGTGGAAAGCAATCTTTTTCGGAATACTCTAGAATGGATCCGTCACTCCCAGTGCTGCGCCTTTGTGCCCAAAGACCGTATACCTGATGATGTGATTCGTGAGCTCATAACCTTTCAGGCTGCTCCCCCCTGCATCTTTCACCAGGTACTGGCTTATCCACGAAGCGCATCCTTCAAGAGAGGCAGCCGGGATCTGATTCGGATTGCTGCAGAACGCTTTAGGGGCTTTGCAGCAAAAAGCAGAGACTCTCAAGTGTGGAAATAAGGACTTCCTGGGCCATCACTTCAGACTGCCCTAATTCCTTAACACCGCACTCTCCACCTTCCCCACCGAGATGTACCCGGCGAACACCGCCGCCATATCGCTGCCCTCCTCCGGGCCCTTCTGTCTCTCATTGCCGATCTCCAGCTCCACCCTTCCTTCCCGCTCTTTCCCCGCATGATACAGGGTGCGGTAGGCAGACATAGAGGCAGTAAACCGGCCCTCAAGGATTCCCCTGACCTTTTCCGGGTCGCCGGCAGGAAAGTTCACATTCCAGATCGCATGGGGGGCAATGTCCTTTTTTAGAAGGCTTTTTACAATGGGAATCAGATACCGGTCCGATACCCGGCAGTCCTCATTGGTGTCATTGGAAAATGCCATGGCAGGTATGCCGTTGACAAGGGCCTCCATGGCGGCGCCTACGGTTCCTGAGTACAAAATATCATACCCCACGTTGAATCCGTGGTTAATCCCGGAAAATACCAGATCGGGTTTCCAGGGAAGCAGGTAATCCAGCCCCACCTTCACGCAGTCTGCAGGGGAACCGGTTAAGCTGTAGGCCATCACGCCCTCCACGGGAAATTCCGTCTCCCTTATGACTTCCATGGTTCCGAAGACAGATATCTTGTGGGACATGGCGCTGCACTGGCTGTGAGGCGCTACCACCCACACTTCTCCCAACTCCCTGGCAAGAGAAGCCAGGCGGCAAATCCCCTTTGACTGGATTCCATCGTCATTCACAATCAAGATCCTCATTGTTTACTCCCTTCTCTCAAGATCTTTCTGAATCATGGCAAGATAGTGGACCAGCACATCCCTCTGCCGGCCGATTCTAAAGGATTTATCCATCTCATCATAGGTAAAGCTTTTGCGTCCTCCCCTCTGCATCCGGTCCCAGAAGCCCTTCAGCTCGTCAAAGGGAATATAGTAAATCTCATCCCTCCCGGTCCAGTAAAGGATGATAAACGCCACTCCGCCCTGTTCCTCAAACTCCTTCATAAACTGTATCTGGTGTTCATGGACATTGTGAAGAGGAAATGTGTTCACGGCACATTCCTTGGCGTCAAAGCACACCGGAATTCCCTGAACCGCCCCTATGTAGTCCACCGTGCTCTTCTGGTCAAAATAGGCCAGCGTAATATGCCTGGTCTCTTTTTCGATGGTGATGGGGGTAATGGGGGTGGGGATTTTCTGAATCAGAGCCAGCTTTCTCTCCCGGTACACCTCGTTGCTGTGGTTGATCATGTCCTCCAGGGTGGAGCCTCGCAGGCCCCGGCTGTTCCATGTTCCCATGTATGGTTTCTCCTTCTTAAAATCCTTTTCTCTTCAGCTCCTCCACCAGCTTCACGTAAAACTCCAGCACGTCAAACCCTTCATAATCCTCTCTTGTCAAATCGATCATGTCTCCGTGGGAGATGCCTCTTAGCCTGGAGTTGGTTATGACTCCCCGAAAATCCGCCCACTTAGCAGACTCCACGGTCACCAGGCCATCGCTTGGGGCATCCAGTTTTTTCAAGATCCAGTAAGGGATGCACAGCAGCTTGCTGCTGAATCCCGATCTCATAAGGCTTGCAAAGCTCTGATAATAGACTCCTGGTGCATCAGGATAAGCCTGGTTGAATTCTCTGGCATAGGCCGGGGAAAGCTGAGTGCTTGCCCGGTAGGCATGGGGGTTCACATCCCCCAGTCGGCCAAAGTAGAGGTCAATCCAGCGGCACACCATGCGGTACACCCAGTCGGGAAGCTTTTTTAGAAAATCCACCAGCCTGGAGCCCCGGTGAGGCGTGTTTATGGTAGTCAGGGTGGCCACCCTGTCCTCCATATGAAGGCCGCTGATCACATATCTGGCGTCCAGCCCGCCCTTGGAGTGGGCGATGATATTGACCTTGCCGCATCCTGTGTCCCTTATGATCTCCTGGATCTTCTCCTTTAAGATCTGCCCGTTGGACTCCACGGTCCCCCATGCCTCCTGGTGTCCGTAGTAAACTTTTGCTCCATTGCGCACCAGCTCTCTCGGAATCCTTCCCCAATAGTTAAAATAGTGAAAATCCCGGAAGCCCACGCCGTGAACCAGAAGAAGGGGATACCTGGTATGGCAGAGCTGCCTCTCCTGCCTCACATCGTCAAGCCTGATCTTATATCTGGTATGATCGATCTCCTGCTTCGCCAGCCCTCTCACATAGAGAGCCAGAGCAATATTCACTCCGGGAATCCACATAAAGGACCACACCAGAATCCGTTTGGCGATCCGAAGGCGCCGGCACAGAAGGCACATCCAGACCAGAAGAAACTGGAACCCTCCGTAAAAAAGAAGGAAAAGAAGGATCAGGGCAATTTCCGTGAGGTGAACGCCATATGCCCTAATGCGCCACAGCACAAAGCCTCCCTCCAGCACCAAAAGCCACATGGAAAGAGTCAGAAATACGGTCAGGCATCCTAACATGCGGATATGTATTTTTTCTGCCGCCGTAAGAAATCGATCATAGTCCAGCTTCATCCTCTGCCGCCTCTTTTCACTCCTGCCAGTACACGCATCTCATGCGGTACGCCACACCGCCGTGCCTGCTCAATGGAACCAGCTCTCCGTTCTCCGACAGGGGATCCATACAGAGATATTCTCCATCCCTGCTTCCCACCACGAGAACCCAGTGTCCGGCTCCGCCTCCTCCCACCTTTACCTTGACAATGGGATAATGCCCCTTAGACAAAAGCTCCTCAATCTCCTTGTTCTCAACGGAAGAAGCCACCATCACCTCGATACCGGGAACAGCCTCTTTCAAACGAGCCCACACAATATCTCCGCTTTCATTGTAGACCTGATACTCTCCGAAAAGCTCGTTGAGCTCCCCCGGAGAACCGCCGGTCCCTCTGCCGGTCTGTTCATGCTCTGTGGACAGTGCCGAGGAGATGCAGGTGGTAAGACACCCGGAGCCTCCCATGGCATAGACGGATGTGCCCAGCTTGTCGTCCTTCCAGGCCTCATTTTTCTGGCCGTACAGAACCACCTCTCCCGGTTCATACTCTCCTTCAGGCCTTATGGCCGTTCCTATGTCCTTCCGGCTCCTCAAAAAAAGGAACCCTCCTGCCCCCATAGCAAACACCATGAAGATACAGGCTAATATTCCCGCTCTTTTCATACTTCCCATTCCTTTCCGAAGACTCCGGCAAATTCCTTCGGCGCCGGGGCCTCAAAGCTTTTTCCTGACAAATATTCTAAGGGGGCCTGAAGCTCTGGAAATTCCATTCTGTAGGAGTGAAGCATCTGATGCCGGATACCGAATCTTCTTTTTGCCTCCTCATTGACCTTCTCGTCTCCGTACTTTCTGTCACCCACCAGGGGATGGCCTATGGAAGACAGATGGGCCCGAATCTGGTGGCTTCGCCCGGTGATTAAGAGAACCTTCAGAAGGGTATACCCCTCCTTCCAGGCCACAGGCTCATATTTTGTGGAGATGGGCACGCTGTGCGGCATCTGGGTCTTGTGGACCGTAACCACATTGGATCTCTCATCCTTTGTAAGAAATCCATCTATCGTCCTGGTCTCCTTTAGCTCTCCCTTCACGGCGCAGTAGTAATACTTATGGATGCTCCGGTCCCGGAATACCTCCGCCATAATCTGCAGTCCCGCCAAAGTCTTTCCTGCCGCCACAAGGCCGCTGGTGTTCCGGTCCAGGCGGTTGCAGATGCCGGGACGGAAGGTCCTTAAGTCCTCCTTGGTCAAGGCCCCTGTGTCCATCAGATAATCCGTCACATACTCCACCAAGGATTCATCCCCCTCCTTTGCCTTCTGGGACAGCATCCCTGCCGGCTTATTAATCAGGATAATGTGTTGGTCTTCATAGATCAGATCCAGCCTGGTCTTTTTTACCTTCTGCACGGTCACCTGGGAAAATTTCTCTATGGTATCGTCAGAGAGAAAGAGCTTGATCTCATCTCCCGCCTTAAGCCTTTCCGTGCCATCACACTTTTTGCCGTTAAGGGTAATATTCTTCTTGCGCAGCATCTTGTAGAGGAAGCCCTTCCCTGCCAGGTTCAGATATTTTCCCAGCAGCTTATCCAGGCGCTGCCCTGCTTCCTTTTCCGTTATGTGAATCGCCTTCATGCTCTGCCCCCTTCTGGCTTCATCCTTCACCCTCTGCCCCTGACTGCCTTTCCGGCCCAAAACCTGCGGCCTGACGTCTGTCTACATAGACAGGCTCTTAAGAAGGCGGGCGGCATAGTCCGCACTTCCGTCGTCCTCTGATTCCGGAACCGGCTTTAAGGAGTCCAGACGCTTCAGGAACATGGTTTCATCCTGGATCACCTTCACGTTAGGATCCAGCCTCTGGGCCTTAAAGGTGTCGTTCAGATATTTTTCCGCCTTTTTCCCATGGGTTTTCTCCACAGTGCACAGAACAAATACCCCCTGCTGATGAACCATAACAGCCTCTATGGGAATGATCTGCTCTTTGGACGTGACAATCAGATCATAGAGGAGCAGCCCTCTCTCCTCCCGGGCTTTTACCCTCTCGTAAAAATCTGCCGGGGGAGTCCTGTACTTCCATGATGCCAGGAGCGGAGCGGCCACATTGGCTGTGGGAAGTACGGATAAGACAGCCATAACCGTCAGAATATTCCTGGCCGCTTCGCTGTCCGTAAATCCTCTGGCCCCTGCCTGGACAAGTATCATCGCCGCCCCGAAAAGCACCTTGGCCAGCTGAACCCTTCGGCGGCGGTCCCGGTAGCCGTACTGCCCCTTTTCCTTATGCGTACCCATATGCCATCACTCTGTCCCTAACATACGAATCAATATTTCATGGGGAATCCATTTGCTGAGAACCCAAAACAGGTTCATGGTAAGCCCGTAGACTGACACGGATTTCCCCATATAGCTGTCTCTTAAGGCCTTCTTCACTACACTTCCGGGGGTTGCCATGACAAGGCGCTTGTACAGCGGAATCTGGGCGCCGGTCTCTGCAATATCAAAAAATTCCGTGTCAACAGGCCCTGGGCACACGGCTGTCACGTAGATTTCCCGCCCCTTAAGCTCTGCCCCTAAGGCTCTGGAATAGCTGAGGACAAAGGATTTGGTGGCAGCATAGATGGCAAACCCGGGCTGAGGGAGAAACGCCGCCGCAGAGGCAAACTGCACAATCCGGCTGTTGCGGCTCATAAAGGGAAGTACCATGTGGGTCACGGCGCAGAGGGCCTCACAGTTTAAACGGACCATAGCGCACTCCGTATGCTCATCCACCTCTCCTACCCGCCCGATCTTGCCAAACCCGGCGGAATTTACAAGAATCTTCACGTCAGGTTTCTCCTGCTTTAGGGCTTCCTCCAATACCGCCCGCTCCTCCTTCTTTGTCACGTCTGCGGCAAAGCATCTCACCCTTGCCGGAAGACGCCCCTTAAGCTCCTCAAGGCGCTCTCCTCTTCTTGCTATGAGCCAGATTTCCTCGATCCCTGCAAATCTGTCCGCGATCTGAACCGCCGCTTCCCTCCCCATGCCTGAGGAGGCTCCGGTAACTACTGCGATTTTCATAGGCTTTTCCTTTCTTTCTTTTTATGCACGTTCCGAATGGTCTTCTTCGGCCTGCCCTTCTCTGTTCCGGCGTCTCTGCCTGCAGGGCCCTTCCCTGCCCCTTTCCCGGCCGGGACCCCCGTGTGCCTTCCATAAGGGTTCCCATCCTTAGGCCTGATCAGACATTGTTTTCCGTATCCGATCAGATCCGTCCTTCCCCCTATCTTTAATGCCTCTAGAACCAGGTCATAATTCTTCGGGTTCCGGTACTGAATCAGGGCCCGCTGCATGGCCTTCTCATGAGGGTTGACAGGGACATAGACCTTCTCCATGGTACGGCAGTCATAGCCTGTATAGTACATGCAGGTGGAGATGGTGGAAGGCGTGGGATAAAAATCCTGAACCTGCTCCGGCATATATCCCAGATCCCTCAGATGCTCCGCCAGCTCGATGGCCTCCTTTATGGTGGAACCGGGATGGGAGGACATAAGGTAGGGCACCAGATACTGCTTTTTCCCCAGCCTTCCATTCATCTCATTATATTCCTTCACAAACCGGCGGTACACATGATTGCCCGGCTTTCCCATACATTTCAGCACCGGGTCCGCCACGTGCTCCGGGGCTACCTTCAGCTGTCCGCTTACATGATGTTCACAGAGCTCCTTTAAAAAAGCCCTCTTAGAATCTGCCAGCACATAGTCAAAGCGGATTCCGGAACGGATAAATACCTTCTTCACCTTCGGCAGGGAGCGGAGCCTTCGCAGCAGCTCCGTGTAGTCGCTGTGGTCTGCCCTCAGATTCTTACAGGGCTCAGGGAAAAGGCATTGACGATGTTTACATGCCCCCTTGGTCATCTGCTTTTCGCAGGCCGGATAGCGGAAATTGGCCGTGGGCCCTCCCACATCGTGAATATAGCCCTTAAAATCCGGCTCTTCTGTCAGCATCCTGGCCTCATTTATCAGGGATTCATGACTCCTTGCCTGGATAATCCTTCCCTGGTGAAACGTAAGGGCGCAGAAGCTGCAGGCGCCGAAGCACCCCCTGCTGCTGATCAAGCTGAACTTGATCTCCCGAATGGCAGGAACTCCCCCTGCCTCCTCATAGGAGGGATGATAATTTCTCATATAGGGAAGTCCGTAGACCTCATCCATCTCTTCTGTGGACAAGGGCTTTGCCGGCGGATTTTGCACCACATAAACCTTTTTCTCATAGGGCTCTGCGAGACGCCTGCCTGTAAATGGGTCTGTGTTGCTGTACTGAATAAAAAAGCTTCTGGCATACTCCTTTTTGTCCCTTAAAAGCTCTTCATAATCAGGGAGAAGCTCATAATCGTAGACAGAGTCCAGGCTTTTTGTCCGGTACACGGTTCCCTCCACAAAGGTAATATCCTTCACGTCCATACCGCTGTCAAGGGCGTCGGCAATCTCCACAATAGACCGCTCCCCCATGCCGTAGGAGATGAGATCCGCCTGGGAATCCAGAAGGATGGACCGTTTCAGCTTGTTGGACCAGTAGTCATAATGGGACAGGCGGCGCAGGCTTGCCTCGATTCCCCCTAAGATAATGGGACTGTCCTTGTACACGGACCGAATAAGATTGGAGTACACCACCGCCGCATAGTCGGGGCGCTTACCCATAATGCCTCCCGGTGTGTAGGAATCCTCCCCCCGCCGTTTTTTTGACACGGAGTAGTGATTTACCATGGAGTCCATGTTGCCTGCAGATACCAGGAAGCCAAGCCTTGGTTTCCCCAGAACGGCAATGCTTCCCTTGTCCCTCCAGTCCGGCTGGGCGATGATTCCCACCTTGTAGCCGCGGGCTTCCAGAATCCTGGATATAATGGCATGGCCAAAGGAGGGATGATCCACATAGGCATCCCCGCACACATACACAAAATCACATTGGTTCCATCCCCGTATACTCATGTCCGCCCGGCTTATGGGCAAATAATCCGGCTTCATCTTTTCACCTCCTCCGTCACAGGATATCAAAATAGTCATGAATAAAATAATCGGCAAGAGAACGTTTTTCTTCCTCTATATGCCTGGAGAATTCATCATCCACAGCGCACACGGTCATTCCCGCCCTCTTTCCTGCCAGAATCCCTGCCGGCACATCCTCGAACACCAGACAGTCCCTAGGCTCCACTCCCAGCTCCTTTGCCACCTTCAAATAGATATCCGGCTCCGGCTTTCCGGCCTTCACCTCACAGGCTGTGGCCACCACCTGAAAGAAAGGTTTTATGTTCAGGGAGTCAAGAACCGCATCTACCATCTCACGCCCGTTGCTGGTGGCGATGCCGCAGGGGATATGATGTTCCTCTGCATAGGACAAAAGCTCCATGACTCCCTTTTTGGCGGGCACCTCATGGCGGTACTTGTCAATGGACATTCTGGTCCACTCAGCCTTGATCTCCTCCAGGGTAAGAGGCAGGCAAAACCGCTCCTTAAAGTAGACGGCTGTCTCCGAAAAACTCATGCCTTCGATCTCCCTCTGGAGCCCCTTGGGGCACTCGTACCCATATCTCCCCAAAAATTCAATATCAATACGTTTCCACATCCACATGGAATCCACCAGGGTTCCATCCAGGTCAAACAGAAATGCCTTTCTGCCCTTTAAAATCTCTCTCATCTGTCATGATCCCCTTCCTTTTTTCAAACCTTCCACTTCCTCCAAGGAAAGGGAACGATATTCTCCTGGCTTCAGAGTCTCATCCAGTTTAAGGCTTCCCATGGAAAGGCGTTTTAGATAGGCCACTCTGCATCCAAGGGCCTCAAACATCCTCTTCACCTGGTGAAATTTGCCCTCCTGAATCGTAAGGGTTACCTTTGTCCTGCCCTCTGCTGTCCCCTGGCCCAAAATCTCCAGCCTGGCGCCCATGACAGGGGTTCCATCAAGAAGGGTGATCCCTTCCTTCAAGCGCTGCCCGGCGTCTCCTGGAAGAGCGCCCTCCACCTCTGCATAATACGTCTTGTCCACATGGCGCCTGGGGGACAGAAGGCTGTGGGCCAAATCCCCGTCATTGGTAATGAGAAGCAGGCCCTCGGTGTCAATGTCCAGCCTCCCTACAGGAAAGAGATCCTTCCTTTTAGGAGACGAGCTCTTTATTAAGTCCACCACGGTCCTATGCAGGTTGTCCTCTGTGGCCGACACCACTCCCTGAGGCTTGTTCAGCATATAATATTCCATGGCAGCGTAAATAACAGGCACTCCGTCGCAGACCACCCTGTCCTTCTTCGGATCCACTTTACTGTCCGGCTTTTTTACAATCTCACCGTTTACCTGGATCCTTCCCTTCCTTGCAAGCTCCCTAATCTGGCTTCTGGTTCCCACTGCCATCTCCGACAGCAGCTTATCCAAACGCATCTTTTTTTCCATCACTGCCACCGCCAACCCGGATAATATTTGTTTTTCAAGGTCATGCCGCTGCCCTTGGCGAATCCAAGGCCGAATCCGTCCACACATACCAGACACCACCCCGACACAGGCCCCTCCCCTTCTAAAAGGGCAATGGTCTCCCCCTTCAGGTAGCGGATCACCCGCTGATCTTCTCTTCCAAAGGAAATACAGTTGTCATACAGGGCTTCATTGAGCACCATGGCCATGGCCTGGCTGGGTTCAAACCTTCCCTTTTTTATGGTTCCCATCCACAGGCCTGTCCTAAGATACCGAAGCCTTTTTCCTTCCTCAAATCCCTGGGGCAGATAGAAGACCATGTCCTGCTTTTTCACCATTCTGGAAGCGTCCCAGGGGATTTTGGTCTTTTCCAGGAACTCCCAGAGCCCCCTCTCCGGCTTCAGGCCATCGGGAGCCCGATTCCCGGCTTTCAACGTCCTGTCTTCAGCCTGGTGCCTCTGTCTCTCTCCATCCTTTTCAAGGAGAGCCATAAAATGTCCCTCCCCCCGGATCCTGTGGGGGAAAAGCCTGAGACAGCCTGACAATCCCATGCCGTCACTGGCTCCTTCAAAAAGGGGAATGGGGCGAAGCTTCATATCCGGGAATTCATCTAACACCCATCGAACCACATCCTCGTCTTCCTTTACGGAAAACGTGCAGGTAGAATAGAGGAGCAGGCCTCCCGGCCTCAGCATCTTTACTGCCTCTTTTAGAATCCCCTTTTGGATCTCACAGTAATAATCCGGCCCCTTCTCCAGCCAAGCCTTCCCCATCTCCGGCTCCTTGCGGAACATCCCTTCACCGGAGCAGGGCGCATCCACCAAAATCTTATGGAAAAATTCCGGAAATTCCCCGGAGAGCCTTTCAGGGGTCTCGCTGGTGACACAGAGATTGGCCACGCCGAAGAGTTCCAGGTTCTTAAGAAGAGCCTTTGCCCTGGAGTTGCTGATATCATTGGCCACCAGCATTCCCTTTCCCTTTAGCTTAGCCCCCAGCTCCGTGCTTTTTCCTCCCGGCGCCCCGCACAGATCCAGCACCATATCCCCCGGCTCCACAGGAAGAAGGGATGCCGGAGTCATGGCGCTGGGTTCCTGAAGATAATACAGCCCTCCATAATAATAAGGATCCTTAGACAGCCGCCTCTCTTCCCCGTCGTAAAAAAGCCCGTTCTCCACCCAGGGCACCTGCTCCGTCTCACACGGAAGCTTCCTTTGGCACTCCTTTACACTCCACTTTAGGGTATTCACCCGCAGGCCATAGCTTCTGGGCTCTTCAAAGCTCCTCTCATATTCATCATATTCATCCCCAAGAAGAGCCTTCATCTCTTCCCGAAATGCTTCCGGCAGCTCCACCCTGCTCCCTCCCTTCTTTTTCTATCTGTCCACGCTCCCCCTAATATTGGTACACCAGCCTCCTCTTCTCCAGATACCTAAGGATCCAGTAAGGATTAATGCTCATCTCTTCATAATGATCGGTTCTCAGATACATCCCCATATGGAGATGAACCTGAAAATTCCCCACAGTCCCCTCCACGGCAGAGTACCCTGTATCCCCCATAAATCCCAGAAGCTCCCCGGCCCTTACCTGGTCTCCTTCCTTCCACTCCCTGCTGTAATCATATAGATGGGCATAGTAAAGATACAGACCCTTCGGCGCACGCACTCCGATACGCCATCCGCCCTGTTCCAGCCATCCCACCTTCTCCACCACTCCATCCGTGATGCTGACTACGGGATAAAAACCTCGCTCCCGCTCCATACCCATAATATCACAGCCCTCATGCCTGCGCTCTCCCCCATAGGTTCTGCCGTCCATCCATCCGTTCTCATAGACTACATCCGGTGTCTCCGGCCGGCTGCTGGCGGGAACAGGAAAATACTGCAGATCCCCGAACACTGCTTCATAGGCGTGAAGAAGCTTCCTGTATTCTACGGGCCTCCTCTTAGAGATAAGAGGGTTGCTCTTTATGGCTTCCCCCTTCTTTAAATCCCTTAAATCATACTCCTCCTCTATCATCATGGAGGTGAGAACATCCAGATCCAGCTGCTGCTCCATGGCCAGCCTTTCCCCCAGGTTCATGGCTCTGAACTGGTCGCTCTCCCATGTGTAGGCGTCCAGCTGATAAAAATCCGGATTAGAAATCAGATAATCCGTCACCGTCACTTGAAACACTGCAAGAAGAATCAGCAAAAGCACCTGCATATCCTCTTCTACCTCTCTCATATAGTGGTATAAAACATCATATTCCGGTGACTATGAAAAAATCCTTCTTTCCCCTCCTGTCCGTTGTGGTTCTATTGCTTCTGCTGACCCACCCGGCTCTTTCCTTCCAGGGAGCCAGCCGGGGACTGCTGCTGTGGTATCAGACAGTCCTCCCCACCCTGCTTCCTTTTATGATCTGCTCCAATATGATTGTGGCTGTAAACGGTATTCCCCTTCTGACTGCCCCTGTCCGCCCTCTCTTAAAAGGCCTCCTTCGCCTCTCTGACCACGGATGCTATGTCCTTATGTCAGGCCTCCTCTGCGGTTATCCCATGGGCGCAAAGACGTGCAGCGAATTCACCTGGCAGGGAAGAATCAGCCAAAGGGAGGGTGCTTATCTTCTCTCCATCAGCAACCACCCAAGCCCTATGTTTCTTCTTGGCTATGTATCTGCTGTACTGGACTCTTCCATCCCCATGTCCCTCGTCTTAACCGCCATATACCTTCCCGTTCTGCCCCTGGCCTTTTTGGCCCGGTCTGTCTATGGAATTCATGGCCCCTGTGTCTCCTCTCTGCCCCAGGACAGACAACATATTTCCTTCGACCAGTCCATGATGAATTCCTTTGAAGTTATGATAAAAATCGGAGGCTACATTATGCTGTTTACCATTCTCGCCGAGTTTATCGGCCAGATCCCTTTTCTTTCCTCGTCCCTTCAGGCCGTCCTTCTGGGCCTCATTGAGATCACCACCGGAATCCAGGCAGTGTCCCATGTATTTACAGAAACCGCCCAGGGGATGATTCTGTGCTTCGTCACTGCCTTCGGCGGCTTCTGCGGTTTTTTCCAGACCAGAAGCGTCATAAAAAGCCCCTGTCTTTCTGCATCCCACTACCTGTTATGGAAACTGCTCCACGCCTCTGCCTCCGCCGGAACCTTTATCCTTCTGGCATCGCTCCTCGTTCCGGGTCATTGACTCCCGGCGCAGGCGCCAGCTCATTCCGGTTGCTTGACACCACATCATAGTTGGCCTGCATGGCCGAGAGAAATGCGCCCAGCCGCCCCTTGGCATCCTCCATGGTGCCGGAAATAATATGCTGCAGATTCCTAAGAATATCATCTGTATATTGGATAGCTCCCTGGCGGATGCTGTTGGCATCCCCCACCGCCGCATCGATAATAGCCTGAGCCTGGACCTGGGCTTCCTCCACGATCTGATTGGCCGTAGAGTAGGCCCGCTGCATGATCTCATGCTCATTCACCAGCTCGTTAGTCTGGGCCGTGGCCTCCTGAATCATGTTGTCGGCCTGATACCTGGCCTCGCTTAAGATGGCGTCCTGGTTGCTGATAATCTTCTGATACTGCTTGATCTCGTCCGGCACACGCAGGCGCAGCTCCACCAAAAGCTCCTCCAACTCCTCCTTGTTCACAATGATCTTTGTATTGTTAGACAGTGCCTGATACTTGCAGCTGTCGATATATTCTTCGATTTCGCCGATTAATTGTTCAATTCTGCTCATAGTATGTATCCTCTCCTTTTCTAAAAATTAATCCGGCTTTTCGCCGGCAGACTGCAGGCATTCTTGTCCCCCTACCTTTTCCTGAACCTTTGCGGCAATCTTCGGATGTACAAATGCGCTGATGTCTCCATGATACATGGCGATTTCCTTAACAATGCTGGAACTCAAATAAGAATATTTCAAATTCGTAGTCAAAAATATAGTGTCAACCTCAGATGCAATCACACGGTTGGTCTGAGACATCTGTAATTCATATTCAAAGTCCGTAATAGCCCGCAGCCCCCTGACAATGACGTCAGCATGGCACTGCTTCACAAAATCAACCAAAAGTCCGTCAAACGCCTGTATCTCGATATTGGACAGATGCCCTGTAACACTCTTTAACATATTAACACGTTCTTCCACAGAAAACAACGGAGATTTGGAATTATTCTTCAAAACCCCTACGATCACCTTGTCCATAATTCTGGAACTTCTCTCAATAATATCCTGATGTCCTAATGTAACCGGGTCAAAGCTGCCCGGATATACTGCTACTGCCATAATCTCCTCCTGTCCGCTGCAAAAATACATGCTTGTTGGTCTTATATTCTTTGTTCTTTACGATCTGATAGCCCATGCCCTCTGCATAAGAAAAATCCGTCTCCCGGGAAGCCTCTGTGATAATCAAAGTCTCCTGATCCGCAAGCTTCGAGCCCTTCAGATATTCAAGAACCCGCTTTTCCCATTCCATATTGTAAGGCGGATCCATAAAAATCGTATGAAAGTAATATCCCCTGCCCTCCAGGCGCTTTAATCCTTCCAGCACATCGCAGACAAAAACCTCCGCCCCTTCCTCCAGATGCGTGGCTTTTAAATTCTGGCGGATGCACTCCGCTGCCTTTGGATTCTGCTCCACCATGACCGCCTTTTTTGCGCCCCGGCTTAAGGCCTCGATCCCCATAGCCCCGCTTCCGGAAAAACAGTCAAGAAAACAGCTCTGAACCAAGCGGTTCTGTATCATATTAAACAGGGTTTCCTTGATCCGGTCCGTAGTAGGCCTGGTGTCAAGTCCTTCTATGGTCTTTAACTGAATCCGTCTTGCACTCCCTGCGATTACTCTCATAATGTTCTCCTTATGTTTTTTCGCTATAAGGTAATTGTGAAACTCAAACCTTAGCCGAATATTCGGATCATATCTTCTAGGAAAAGCCATTTACACCATGAAATAGAGACCATAGAAAGCAGGAGGGCTTAACCCCGACTGATTTCTGCTTTACTGGGCTCTATGGAATGTCTGGTGTAACCGGCTTTGTATAGAAGATATGATCTGAATATTCTCCTAGCTTTGAGTTTTTCAACCACCTATTATCATTATCAGTATAATATGATTCTTTTATCCGTACAAGGGATTTCTCTGTAAAAAAATGACAGATTACGCAAAACCTTCTAGGGTATTATTTTTTGTTGGGCACATAATAGGAGTGTAGCAATTAACAAACCATTACAGAGAACAAGGAGGCGTTTTATATGTCTAACAAATCTTCTAACAGCACAAATGTACCAGAGGCAAGAGAGGCAATGGACAAATTCAAAATGGAGGTTGCAAGTGAAATCGGCGTACCGTTAACCAACGGATACAACGGCAACCTGACCTCTGCACAGAACGGTTCCGTAGGTGGATATATGGTTAAGAAGATGATCGAGGCCCAGGAAAAGCAGATGGCCGGTAAGTAAAAATTAATAATGAAAAAGAAAATCCCCGGCTGGCTTTAAGCTGACCGGGGGTCTTCTTTTGCCTGCCTCAGGGGACAAGGCTACAGATTCAGTTTGTCATAACTTTTCTCCAAATATTCATCCATGCGGCGCCTCAAGTCCTGGTGCTCCGGCAGAGCCAGCTCTTCATCCCTTTCAAGCAGCGCCGTCACCTCCTCGGACACGGTTTTTAAAAGACTGGCATCCGTAAAGATATCTGCCAGCTTAAATTCCATATCCCCGCTCTGGCGAATCCCGAAGATATCACCCGGCCCCCGAAGCTTCAGATCCTCCGAGGCAATGTAAAAACCATCGTTTGACCGGTTTAAGATGTCAAGCCGTTCCTGGGTTCCCTCCTGGTCCCCGCAGTTCACCATAATACAGTAGGACTGATGCCTTCCCCGGCCTACCCGGCCCCGAAGCTGATGAAGCTGGGCCAGGCCGAAACGCTCCGCATTCTCGATCATCATTACTGTGGCATTGGGCACATTGACCCCCACCTCGATGACAGTGGTTGACACCAGAACCTGGATCTCCCCTGCGGCAAAACGCTCCATGATCTGATTCTTTTCCTTCCCCTTCATCTTTCCGTGAAGATAGCAAATCTCCACATCAGGCAGCTCTTTCTTAAGAACCTTGGTATAGTCCAGCACATTTTCCGCTTCGATCATCTCGCTTTCCTCCACCATGGGGCAGATCACATAGGCCTGATGTCCCTGATCCACCTGCTTCTGAATAAAAGAATAGGCATTCTTCCGATATCCCGTGTTCACCACGCAGTTCTTTATGGGAAGACGGCTGGCCGGCATCTGGTCGATGACGGAAATATCCAGGTCGCCGTAGAGAATAATGGCCAGAGTCCTGGGAATCGGCGTGGCGCTCATAACCATAACATGGGGCTCTTCACCCTTGCGGCCAAGGAGCTCCCTCTGCCCCACTCCGAACCGGTGCTGTTCGTCGGTAATCACCAGGGCCAGGTTGTCATAGACCACCTTCTCCTGAATCAGGGCATGGGTTCCCACCACAATATCCGCCTCATGGTTTTTCACCTTCTCATAGGCAGCCCGCTTCTCCTTAGCCGTCATGGAACCGGTTATGAGCACCGGCACCTTGCCGATCCCCTGCTCCTCAAAGAGCTGCCTCATGCCCTCATAATGCTGCTTTGCCAGCACCTCCGTGGGCGCCATGATGGCTCCCTGATATCCGTTATAGGCAGCCAGTAAAAGAGCCAGGACCGCGATAATAGTCTTTCCGGAGCCTACATCTCCCTGAACCAGACGGTTCATGACCATGCCCCCGGTTAAGTCCCTCTCCGCCTCATCCAGCACCTTTTTCTGAGCATGGGTAAGCTCATAGGGAAGGTTCTTTACCAGCTTCTCCACCTCATCCGCTTTCTTCATAACATACCGGCTGCGTCTGTCCTGCCTCTTCTCCTTAAGCTGCCTCACTGCCAGGATAAACAAGAAAAACTCATCGAACACCAGCCGCTTTCTGGCAAAAAGAAGCTCCTTTTGATTTTCCGGAAAATGAATATGCTCCACGGCATAGTTGTACTCCGCCAGCTCGTATTTTTTCCGAATATACAAGGGAAGGTATTCCCTCTCCATCTGCCGGATGTCAAGGGCCTGGGCCACTGCCTTGGTGATGGCTTTGTTGCCAAGTCCCTTTGTCTGGCCGTAGACCGGCTGCATGGTCTCCATCATGGTCTCATAGCCTTCTCTGGTATAGATCTCCGGCTGTTCCATGGTGAGCCGGTTATTTTTCTTTGTAACTTTTCCGTAAAAAATATGGTAGGTTCCCGCCTGGAGAGTGGTTCTGAGAAAAGGCATATTATACCAGGTCAGCTGCAGGCTTCCTGTGCCATCCCGAAGGGATACGGTGATTACCTGGGTGTGTTGAAAGCTCCTGACAGAGGCGGTTTTTTGAAGGATTCCTCCCACAGCCCCTATGGTACCTTCTCTCAGCTCCCTGATACTCACCGGCGGCTCATAGATATGATAGGCTCTGGGATAATACATAAGCAAATCCGCCACCCTGTAAACTCCCAGCTTTTCAAATAATTTTCCGGTCTTCTCCCCGATCCCCTTCAGCGTGCGGATGGGTTCCTGATTGTTGGCCATGGCTGTGTGTTCCTTTCCTTTTTCTGTTCCTTAGAATTCAGGTGTCAAAAGCCTTGCCCATAAGTAATGCCTGGCAAATTGCCCAAAAGAAATTGGGGAACACGACTTTTGCACCATGAAGATGAGACTCAAAAATCGTGGAAGCCTTTGCTGAACACGATTTTCGTCTTAAGAGGCTCATTGTAATGCTTGGTGCAATGGAGCGTGAACCAATTCTTTTGGGCAATTTGACACCAAACACTTTGATTCAGGCTTTTGACACCCTAATCTTTCTTAGTTAATTGCGAAACGCAAAGACAGCCTCCGCAGAACCTTGCCCGCGAAGGCCGTCTTCCCATATTTTCACTTATATGCCGTAAGAATGACACCTTCAGGCTTTGGGGCCTCACCTGGGCCGGAACATGGTATTGATCATCTCCACCACGTTCTCCCATGCCTGGCCTTTTGACAGATTCAGTCCGGCGCTTTTCCAGATATCCCGCACCGTGAGCATCCTCTCTGCCAGGTTGTCGGGAACTGTCTTATAATCATCCTCCAGCTCCTTTACCTTCTCCTCCGTATAATACCGCTCCCTGCCCATCTTGCTGCTCCTGGATTCATCGATGCGGCATAAGATCTCCAGCTGCTTGGGCCATTCCTTGGCCTGACTCTCCAGCTGATTCACCCGCTTTTCATAGACCCTATCCAGCTGGGCCAGCTCCTCCTCCATAGTCAGGACACGGTACCCTCTGCCCTGGGCAAGATCCGACACTGTGGCGCCTTCCTCAACCACCCGGACTTCTCTTGTCCCGTTCTCATATCCCTGTACAATCTCGTTATAGAGGGTGGTATAGGCCTGGGCCAGCCTGGCTGCCCGGTCCCTCCAGGTATTGCCGCCCTGGCTTTCCTTTAAGCCATCCACTTCCCTGGAAAACCAGAGAGAGACCATATTCTTTGTCATATCCCTGCCTTCCAGAACTTCCTCCTCTGTGGCAAAATACCGGACGGATGACGAGACCGAGCCGTAAACCTGCTCCATGTGGATGGTAGAATTCTTAACCTCCTCCAAGCTCATCCCCTTAGAGGATTCCACTTTCTCTGCCGCCATCCTGCGGTAAGCATCCATCCCCTCCCGGGAGATGGTCACCTTTACCAAAGGATTCCCCATGCCTTCCGGCAGCTTGTTCACGGTCTTCCCTTTCCCGGCATCCTTTATCTGCCCCGCCGTCTCCATAGCACGAAACGGAATCCCCGGCAAATTCGCCTGAATCTTCATGGCCTCCTCCTGTTTTCTCCGCTCTACTCCACAGACATGAGATAATAATAGATGGGCTGCCCGCCGCTGTGCAGTTCGATCTCACGGTCCGGGAATGCCTCCTGGGCTTTCTCCAGCAGCTTCTGAGCAGTCCCTTCATTGATATCGGCTCCGTAGTAGATGGTAATCAGCTCTGAGGACTCATCCACCATGGCCTTTAGCGTGTCAAGAGCCGTGTCCATAACCGACTGGCCTACACAGAGGATTCCCTTGTCGCCAAGGCCCATGATATCGCCCTGTTTAATCTCCTTGTCGTCAATGACCGTGTTCCTCACAGCATAAGTAATCTGCCCCGTCTTTACCCGGCTCATCTCCTCCATCATGGCCTCTTTGTTCTCCTCCGGCGACAGTTCCGGAGCAAAATTAATGATGGCCGTGATTCCCTGAGGCACCGTCTTTGAGGGCACTACCACAATCTTCTTATCCTCCACAAGAGAGGCCGCCTGCTCTGCCGCCAGGACAATATTGCTGTTGTTGGGAAGAATGTAGATGGTATCTGCATTAATCTGCTCCACCGCATTGAGCATATCCTCGGTGCTGGGGTTCATGGTCTGGCCGCCCTCAATGAGGTAATCGGTTCCGATACCCTTAAAGATCTCCCCAAAGCCTTCCCCGATGGATACGGCGATAAATCCGTACTCTTTTCTCGGCTCCTGCTCCTGATTGTCTGCCTTTAAAGTATCCTGGGCCTTTTGCTGGGCCGCTTTTTTCTCCGCATCCATAATGAGGCGCTCCTGATGCTCCTCCCTCATGTTGTCGATCTTCATTCTGGAGAGAGGACCGTAAGTCAGGGCTTTCTGAATGGCCAGTCCCGGGTCATTGGTGTGGACATGAACCTTTACCACATCCTCGTCAGATACTACCACAATGGAATCCCCTATGGATTCCAGATAAGTCTTAAACTCTCTTTCCTCCTTATCGCCGTAGGCCTTCTCCACGTTAATAATAAATTCGGTACAGTAACCGAACTTGATCTCCGCTTCCTCCACAGCTGAGGTCCGGGATGACGTCTGGCTTCTTCCTGCTGTCCCCTCTTCCACGGCAAAGTCGATCTCGTTGCCTAAGAGTCCATCCAGACATCCCTTCATCACCTGCATGAGTCCCTGGCCTCCGGAGTCTACCACTCCCGCCTGCTTCAGGATGGGAAGCATCTCCGGAGTCTGGCTCAGCACATAATCGCCGTGTGCAATGATCTTCTCTGCAAATTCCAGAATATCCTCAGTCTCGGTCACTAACTCCACTGCCTTATCCGCCATACCTTTGGCCACCGTAAGGATGGTGCCCTCCTTGGGCTTCATGACCGCCTTGTAGGCTGTCTCTGTGGCACGCACAAACGCATTGGCCAAGGTAGTGGTGGTAATCACGTCCAAAGGCTTGATCTCTTTTGTAAATCCTCTAAACAACTGGGACAAAATAACGCCGGAGTTACCCCTGGCGCCTCTGAGAGACCCAGAGGAGATGGCTCTCGCCAGATTCTCCATAGTTGGATTCTCAATAGCCGCTACCTCTCTTGCGGCTGACATAATGGTCATTGTCATATTGGTACCTGTGTCTCCATCCGGAACAGGGAACACATTCAGTTCATTAATCCACTCCTTCTTTGCTTCCAGGCTTTTTGCTCCTGCCAGAAAAGCTTTCTGAAGATCTTTCGCATCAATCGTATTCATACCCACGGGTTGCTCCTCCTTAATCAATCACTCTGACGCCTTCGACATAAATATTGATCTTGTCGACTTTCAGACCGGTGAATTCTTCTACTTTGTATTTGACATTCTCGATCAAGTTGTCCGCAACCGCAGAGATACTGACACCATATGCCACAATCACGTGGAAATCCAGTATAATATGGTTATCCTCCAGCTCCACATTGATTCCGTGGGTCAGGCTTTCCTTCTTCAACAGCTTTACCAGGCCATCCTTCATACTGATGGCCGCCATTCCCACGATGCCGAAACACTCCACTGCCGTAGTGCCGGCGTATATGGCAATCACCTCCGGATTAATCCGGATCTCACCCAACTTGTTGCTGATTCGTCCTTTCATGAACGAAGACCTCCCATCATGATATTGTATTTGTTACTTCCTATTCTGCCCAGGCATCCCCCATGTATGCCTTCTTTTCCTGCTTCATTCCATAATATGGCTATGTAAATAAGTATACCACATACAAGATATTGTGTCTATTCCAAAGATTTTTTAAATTTCTCTTGCAAAATATAGCACAATCTGCTATTATAGCAGTGTTGTGGTTCCTTAGAGAGGGAGCCAAGTAGCTTTGAAGGAGGTGCAAATCATGGCTAAATGTGCAATTTGCGAGAAAGCTGCTCACTTTGGTAACGCAGTGAGCCATTCACATAGAAGATCCAACAAGATGTGGAAAGCTAACGTAAAATCTGTCAAAGTAAAAGTAAACGGCGGCGCCAAGAAGATGTATGTATGTACTTCTTGCTTACGTTCCGGCTTAGTTGAAAGAGCTTAAGTGAAAACGATTAAACTCCAGGGTCATCAAACCCTGGAGTTTCTTTTATTCTTTACAGATCATCATAGGACACCAGCTGTACGCCCTTGTCCTTCAGCCATTGCTGCAGTTCCTTGTCACATGCCATCTCCACTTCCACGGTTCTCGGAATAGTCAGGGAGGAATGTTTCAGAATATAATCATCCAGATATCCCGGATGGCAGACCATCATCTCGCATCCGTAATCATGGGCATTTTCAGCAATCTGTTTCAAAAAGGCCACAGGATCATATCCGTTGGGATTCATACTGTCCATATGCATCCATACTTCCGTATTGCCTACCATCATGCTGTTTTTGCCTTGGGCGCGCGTCTCGGATTTCAGATGATATTTCTCGGCCACAATAGCCAGTCCCTTGAACAAATTGTCGCTGGCTACGGCATGGCCCTGAAAATATGCCGGCTGTTTTCCCGTCAGCTCCACAAAGCGATGATACTGGGCCTCGATCTCCATGACAACCTCGTCCAACACCACAAAGTCTTCCTTTGCACTGCGGTACTCCTTGGAGGACTTAAACTCCCCGTTGGCCTGGACAAGGCTGGGGATCTGCTTGGGATCTGTCACCGGCTTTCCGATACAGATATTGGTATGCTGTCCCAGACACACGTCGACTCCCTCAAGAAGCTTCACCCCATGGGCGGCTGCCTCCATATTGGGCATGATTCCCACGGATCTTATGATCCCCTCCTTCACGGACTTTGCAATGCCGTAGTTGACGCCTTCACTGTATCCCAAATCATCGGCTCTCACTAAAATTTTTATCATGATGTTTACTCCTCTCCGCCTTCCTGCTCCTGCTTAAGGGCCTGATTGTCAACAATCTTAAAGAACGGGAACCATACGGCAGCTGCGGCGGCCACAGTCAGGGCTTCATAGATGGCAAGCCCTATGCCTCCCTGCAGAAAGCCGTTGATCACCGGCGGCATGGTCCAGGGAAGCTGTATTCCGTGAGGAATAGGCACAATCCCTATGCGCATCAGGTTATATGTAATAAATGCCAGCGTCGGTGTCAGCAAAAGCAGGGGGAAGAAGAACAGAGGATTGAGCACCACCGGGATTCCGAATAACAGAGGCTCGTTAATAAAGAACATGGTGGTAGGCAGAGCCAGCCTGCCCAAGGTCTTCATCTGCTTTGATTTGGCAAAGATACACATAACAATGGCCAGGCCAAACATAGACCCTACTCCTCCTGAGGTAAAGGTCTTGGTAAATGCGCCGGAGATAATATTGGGCATCACGGTCTCTCCTGCCTGGAATGCAGCCAGGTTTTCCAGGGCCAGAGGCGTATAAATAGGATTGGTAATAGCGCCTACAATATTGCCGCCGTGGAGTCCGAAGAACCACAGAATATTGGTTGCAAAATTGAAGAACATAAAGGACCAGATATTATTGCCCATAAACTTCATAAGGTTGGACTGGATTACTCCGAATATCATGGCATGGAGGCTTCCAAAGGATGTCATTCTCATGGCTCCTGCCACAACCAGCCACAGGGTTACGGAAAACGCTGTGGGAATCAATGCGCTGAAGGAATTGGCCACAGCCGGCGGAACCGACTCAGGCAGCTTAATAACCCAGCCTTTATCAATCACCCATACATAGAGCCTTGTACCAATCAATGCAATCAGCATGGCGGTAAAAAGTCCCTTAGCTCCCAGGTAGTCAACAGCAACTGCGGCAACCGCTCCGCCTTCTGCGTTAAAGAAGCCTGTCCGGCCCGTAACGATCATAAAGCTGACCAGGGCTGCCAGACCGGCTCCTGCACCGTCCTTCTTAAAAGACTTTGCCAGATTATAGGAAATGAAAAATACGGCATAAAGTGCAATCAGGTCTGTGGTACACTGTCCGGGAATAGAAAGGACCGTATTGAAACCTGTGGCCTTCAGCCATTCCGTATAGGCCGTTATCGGCAGATTGGCTAAGAGTGTAAAGATGGAACCTACGATGGTAGCTGAAACAACTGCCACAAGACCGCTGCTGACAGCCTTTAAGTACCGGTTATTGCCCAGCGCTGCCCCCACCGGTGTCAGGTATTTCTCTAAAAAGTCCATTAATTTCATGATTAACCCTCCTCCTGTTATGAGCCTGCAAGCATCCCCCTGCCGACTTCGGTAACACTTTTATTCTGCATCTTTCTTTGCCCCTTTTCACCACCTTTTTCTCTTCTTAACCTCCCCTTTCTATAATTATTGGGGGCAAACTTTGTTGGCTTGTCCAGAAATCGTGTTCCAAAATGCGTACTTTTTGGT
>JAAWHU010000146.1 GCA_022796015.1 Hungatella sp.
ACAATGCAGTAGCTGCAGAAATTGTTGCAGCCAAACATAATATTCACGCCTGATTTGAATGGATATTTCCTTTCTGCGGGAAGCTCTTCCACCACCTGCCTGGTATCTTCCCAGATATCCACCACCATCTGTTTCTTCTCAAGACGACAAAGGATCAGCTCCGCCAGCTTGAAGATGTTGTGGGTTCCGAAGATAATGTCCACAAACCTGTAGCTTTTCTTTAGCTTCTCCACCACGTGGGGCTCCTGCATCATACATCCGCACAGAGCGATGAGCATATCCGGATTCTTCTTTTTCAGAGTATTCAGATATCCGAGACGGCCGTAGACCCGCTGATTGGCGTTCTCCCTGACGGTACAAGTGTTGTAAAGGACAAAATCCGCGTTCTCATCTGCTGCCTCTTCAAAGCCTATGGCCTCCAGGATCCCCATAAGCTTCTCCGAATCCCTGGCGTTCATCTGACATCCAAAGGTCTGGATGCAGGCTGTGGGAATACGGCCTTTTTCCGCTTCAAACGCCCGGGCCCACTTCCGGCATTTTGCCATGAAATAGTACTGCCTGGCTGGTTCCTCTATGGGCGGCTCTGCATTAACATCTATTTTATCTAAATCAATTTCCTGATACATTTTTCTTGACTCTCTTCCCTTTCTGTCATACCGGTTTAACAAAATTTTTCAACCGCTGGTATTATACCATAAGTCACCCAAAACAACAATATGGCTTTTTTTAGCGGGCCGGAACCACAGCCCGGCAGATTGACGGCTGTTTCTGCCAAATAACATAAAAAATCTGCACGGAAACATGCCCATGCCAACCGGCCTGCACACTTCCGTACAGATTGCTTATCACCAAACAGCCATGGTTTATGACAGTAACCCCAGGGCCATCTCCTTCATACTCTCCCGTGACTCGTCATTCAGAGCCGACCGTATGGTCACCACAGGCTCTGCTGTCTCCACCTTCATGGTGTCCAGAATCCCTTTCATCGCCTTTGCGGCTCCGGGAGCCCAGGTACCGTTCTCCATGACGGCAACGGTTCTCTTCTGATAATTCTTTGATTTCAGGTGGAGAAGGAAGCTTTCCATGCAGGGGAACACACCTCCATCGTATGTGGCGGCGGCAAGCACCATCCGATCATAGAAAAATGCCTTCCTCACGGCATAGGACACGTCGGTTCTGGCCAGATCCACGATCTCCACAAGCTTCTCACCCTTTTTCTTAAAGAACTCCGCCAGCTCCTCCGCTGCGGCCATGGTGCCGCCGTGGATGGAGGCCACTGCTATGAGGATACCGTGTGCCTCCGGCTTATAACTGCTCCAGGTTTTGTATTTGTCCAGATAGTAGCCTAAGTCCTCCTTGAGGACAGGGCCGTGAAGAGGACAGATCATTCGGATATCCAGGCCGGAAGCCTTCTTTAAAAGGTTCTGAACCTGAACGCCGTATTTGCCCACAATATTCAGATAGTATCTGGCTGCCTCTTCACTCCACTGCTCCTTAGAACCTTCATCTGCTCCGAATGTACCGAATCCATCGGCGGAAAACAGAATCTTCTCCGTCTGCTCATAGGTCACCATAACCTCAGGCCAGTGAACCATGGGAGCCATGAAAAACTGCAGGGTGTGATGGCCTAAAGAAAGGGTATCTCCCTCCTTCACCACCAGGCTTCTGCCCCTTAAATCTATGCTGAAAAACTGCTGCATCATGGGAAATGTCTTGGCATTGCCTACTACCACGGTCTCCGGGTGAAGCTCCAAAAAACGGGAGGCATTCGCTCCGTGATCGGGCTCCATATGGGACACGATCAGGTAATCCACCGGCTTTCCCCCTAAGGCCTTCTCAAGCTCATCGAACCACTGACTTCCCGCCCGCTTATCCACGGTGTCAAGAACTGCCGTCTTATCGTCTAAAATCACATAGGAATTGTAAGTAACCCCGTTTGGAACCGGATATTGGCTTTCAAATAAGTCCAGGCTCCTGTCTTTCACCCCTGCATATATAATGTTATCTGTAATCTCCATCTCTTCTGTCCTCCTCATACTATGATGCTGCGGCTTATTGTGTCTGTCTTAACGCCGCCTCTTTGCTCTGCTGCAGCCGGACTTAAACAAGGATATCTATAATCCGGCCATCAAGGTCCGCCAACCATGAATTATAGCACAAACCTCACGCTCTGTCTAGGACACTGCAAACTGGCTGTTGTATAACTGAGCATAGAATCCCTTCTGGTCCAAAAGCTCCTCGTGGCTGCCCTGCTCCACAATATGTCCATCTCTCATGACCAGAATCACATCCGCCTCTTTTATGGTAGAGAGACGATGGGCCACAATAAAGCTGGTCCTTCCCTCCATCATCTTGGCAAATGCCTTCTGAATCCGAATCTCGGTACGGGTATCAATGGAAGAAGTGGCCTCGTCCAGGATCAGCATAGGAGGCAGGCACAGCATAACCCTGGCGATACACAGCAGCTGCTTCTGCCCTTGGGAGAGATTGCCTCCGTCCTCAGAGATCACCGTGTCATACCCCTTTGGCATACGCTTAATAAAGCTGTGGGCATGGGCTTCCTTGGCTGCCTGTATGATCTCTTCTTCCGTGGCGTCGGGCTTTCCATATGAGATATTATCCCGGATGGTGCCGGATTTTAACCAGGTTTCCTGAAGAACCATACCATAATTAGCCCGAAGGCTCTTCCTTGTCATATGGCGGATATCGCTGCCGCTTACTTCGATGGAGCCTTTATCCACGTCATAGAACCTCATAAGCAGATTGATCACTGTACTCTTGCCGCAGCCTGTAGGCCCTACTATGGCAACTCTCTGTCCCGGCTTTACGGACAGGTTGAAATTTTCAATGAGGGACACCTTGGGATTGTAGGAGAAATACACCTGCTCCAGATTCACGTTGCCATCCGCCTCCTTTAAGTCCACTGCGTCTTCATCCTCCGGCTTCAAGGGCTCCTCGTCGATGAGGGCAAAGACTCTTGCAGCAGATGCCAAGGCGTTCTGAAGCTCTGTTACAACGCCGGAGATCTCATTGAAGGGCTTGGTATATTGGTTGGCATAGCTTAAGAAGCTGGACAGCTTGCCCACGGAAAGAAGACCGGAAACTGCAGCATAGGCCCCTGCCACTCCCACGCTGGCATAGACCAGGCCGTTGACAAAACGGGTGGAGGGATTGGTGATGGAGGAAAAGAAGGTGGCCCGCAGGCTGTAGCCCCTTAATCGCTCGTTGATCTCCTCAAAACGCTTCTGTGCTTCCTCCTCATGGCCAAAGGCCTGAACCACCTTCTGATTGCCCAGCATCTCATCGATAAGGCCTGTCAGCTCTCCTCTTGTCTCCGACTGGTGTTTGAACATGATGTAGGTCTTTCTGGCTATGAAGCTGGCCACCAGAAGGGAGACCGGCGTCACGCAGACCACCACCAGGGCAATCCAGCCGTTGACATAGAACATAAACCCAAGTGTGCCCAGAATCGTCAGAACCCCTGTAAACAGCTGGGTAAAGCCCATGAGAAGGCCCTCGGAAAACTGGTCGATATCTGCGATAATCCGGCTGATTATATCACCCGATGAATGAGAATCTATATATTTAAGAGGCAGTACCTCCAGGTGTTCAAAGGCTTTGGTCCTGATATCCTTTACCACCCGGTAGGTGATCTTGTTGTTGATGTGGTTCATAAGCCACTGGGATACGGCTGTAATGAAGATCACCACTGCCATTTTCTTTAAAACCGTCCTAAGTGCCTGAAAATCCACATTACCGGGCCCCAGAATCACATCCACCCCATCACCGATGAGAATGGGGGCATATAAGGTTGTCGCCACGGTTACTGCAGCAAGGCACAGAGACACAAGGACCCCCCACCTGTAATGTCCGATATAATCAAGAATCCTCTTTATGGTTGACTGATGCTTTTTCACTGGCGCACCTCCTCTTCTGACAGCTGTGACAGACAGATTTCCCGGTATACTTCACAGGTATCCAGCAGTTCCTTATGGGTTCCTGCGCCCACCAGCTTTCCATCGTCCAGCACCAGAATCTGATCTGCATTTTTGATGGTGGTTGCCCTCTGGGATACCAAAAATACCGTCATATCCTTTGTATTTTCTTTTATGGCTTTTCTGAGAGCGGCATCTGTGGCAAAGTCCAGGGCAGATGCACTGTCATCCATTATAAGGATCTCCGGGCAGCGCACCAGGGCCCTTGCGATGGTGAGACGCTGCTTCTGTCCTCCGGACAGATTCTTTCCCCCCTGTTCGATCTTAAGGTCAAGCCCCTTCTCCTTGCTGTCCACAAATTCCCTGGCCTGGGCCGTGTCCAGGGCCTTATAGATCTCCTCATCCGTGGCGTCTTTTTTGCCCCACTTCATATTGTCCCGCAGGCTTCCTTTAAACAACACGGCCTTCTGAGGCACCACTCCGATTTTCCGGCGCAGCCCATCCAAAGAATAGTCCTTCACATCCACGCCGTCCACCAGAACCGAGCCTTTTGCCGCATCATAAAATCTGGGTATCAGGTTCACTAGGGAAGACTTACCGGAGCCGGTGCCGCCGATGACGCCGATGGTCTGGCCTCTTAGAGCCTTGAAAGAAATATGGCTTAAGGAGGGCTCCTTGGCTCCCCCATAGCAGAAATCCATGTCCTTAAATTCTACCTTCACCCTCTGTCCGGCCTCTTCTGAGGTTCCGGCCCCAAAGGCTCTGTCTTTTTCCACAATACTGCTCTTCTCGTCAAAGACTGCATTGATCCGGTTGGCGCAGGCCAAGGATTTGGAGATATTGATAATCAGGTTGGCCAGCTTTACCAGCTCCACCAGAATCTGGGACATATAGTTCACCAGAGCCACCAC
>JAAWHU010000147.1 GCA_022796015.1 Hungatella sp.
ATGAAGAATATAGGTGACACATTAAAAAAACTCCGTGAAGAAAATGGAATGACCAGGAAAGATGCTGCTGACAAGCTAAAAAGTTTAGGGATAGATATTTCTGATAAAACTCTTTATGGTTATGAAAGTGGCAGAAATTCAGCTAATGCAGACATGTTTTTAGCATTATGCAAAATTTATAAATGTAATAACATAATGGGAACATTTTCCGAAACAGTCGAAGATATTTTATTTACAAACAATGAATGGAATATGGTAGAGAAATACCGCTCCCTCGATCCCCATGGTCAGCAAACGATAGATATCATCCTTGATAGAGAACTAGAACGCACCACCCAGGCCAAAGGAGCCGCCGACACCATAGAACACCTCCAAAAGCGGTTATCCATACGCCCTATCCCTCCTCACTTTTTCGCCTACTATGGCAGGATAGCTGCCGCCGGCACCAGCGTGGAGTTTTCCGATATTGCCGCGGGAGTCAGAGCCTATCCGGAAAATGAGATAAACAAAAAGGCCGACTACGTTATCGGCGTAAGCGGTGATTCCATGGAGCCGGAATATTATAATGGGGATATCGTCTATGTCCAGAAAACCGATCATATAGAAACCGGGGACATAGGCATCTTCCAGAAAGGCAATAATATCTATATCAAAAAGGCCGGAGAAAACGGACTGATTTCCCTTAATCCGAACTACCCGCCCCTTACTGCTGATGATGATAGAATTATAGTATTGGGAAAGGTGCTGGGGAAAGCGGAGGAGAATTGACCATTAATATAATTTGAATCTGGATATCGTATAATAAAATGGTAAAGGAGATTGATACTATGATGTATCCATATATGACCTTAAATGATAATACAGAAATTGTCCATTCTGAAATGTCTGAAGATGGACGAGTAAAAGTATACATTGAAAAGCCTGATGAGAAAGATGGATTCCATCATGCTACCTGTTTCCTCCCCAAGTATGAATGGGTAGATATCTACGGTTTTTCAGACAAAGAAATGGATTTCTTTCGGGACTTAATCCGAAATAACGCACATGTGATTATTGAATTTTCGCAAGAAGGGAGATTTACTGATGCCTCAAATTTTTAAATCCGGAAAATATCGGATCTATTTCTGGGCAAATGAAAATGACCCTTTGGAGCCTATACATGTACATGTTGTAGAGGGACAGCCCCGGGCAAATGCAACTAAAGTATGGATAACCCAAACCGGGCGTGCTATTTTATGTAATAATACTTCTCGAATACCTCCTTATGAGCTACGGAAACTCATAAAAATTATAGAAGCTAACAGTAATATGATTATTGAATGCTGGTACTCTTGTTTTAGTCAAATTAGTTACTATTGCTGATAAACATCAAAACAAATTGCAATGTTCCCATGACAAAGTGCTGGGGAAAGCGGAGGAAAATTAAACCAAAGGAGGTCACTATTATGGCATTGCCACAAAAACAATCCTATGCCGCAGAAGATTATTGGAATCTTCCGGAAGATGTAAGAGCAGAACTAATTGACGGACAGTTTTATTACCAGGCTGCCCCCAGCCGAATGCATCAAACCATTTTAAGTGAATTGCACGCTGCCATTCATGCCTATTTGAAATCCAAAGGCGGTTCCTGCCGCATCTATCCAGCTCCATTTGCAGTTAATCTGGATGGGAATGATAAGGATTGGGTGGAACCAGATATTAGTGTTGTATGTGATCCTAATAAGTTGACAGACCGGGGATGCTCTGGGGCTCCTGACTGGATCATAGAGATTATTTCTCCAAATGACCCTGGGCATGACCTTATATATAAGCTAAATCTATATGCCAGGACAGGTGTAAGAGAATATTGGGTTGTAGACCCTCGCAATCATAATATTCTGGTATACTACCTTGAGCAAAAAGATTTTGGGGTAAAGGCTTATACCTTTCAAGATAAAATAAAAGTCAATATATATGAGGATTTCTGGATTGACTTTCAGGAATTGGATTTATGAATCAAGAAAGCTAGGGAAGATGGGTTGATTTCTGTAAACCCAGACTACCCGCCGCATACCGCTGACGGTGATAGGATTATGGTATTGGGGAAAGCGGAGGAGAATTGACCATTAAATATTTGAAAAAAATAGGAGGCGTTGCTATGGAATATATTGTGCATTTCACTTGGGATGAAGAAGCGGGGGTTTGGATCGCTACTAGTGATGATATCCCCTGACTAATATTGGGATCTGGGTCGTTCTGGAGCTTCTTTCTTTAAACTCTCATGAAAGTTCCTCCCTTTCTTTGACTTTCATTTAAGAACAGCATGAAAGGCTGGTTCTTTAATAGCTGAATATGAAAAGAACAGGTGACATATAAATACGAATACATCTTTTACTATTTTTAATATGATTTGTACATCGAAAGGAGCATTCTGCATGGCATTATTGCAAAAAAAAGTTTATACAATAGCAGATATTTATGAACTTCCAGAAGGTCAGAGAGCCGAATTGATTGACGGACAGATTTACAGCATGGCTCCCCCCAGTCGTTTGCATCAGGAATTAGTATCACAATTTACAAAAATTATAGGAAATTACATTGATTCTCATAACGGTCAATGCGAGGTTTATCCTGCACCATTTGCTGTCTTTTTAAATGCAGATGACAAAAACTATGTGGAACCAGATATTTCCATTGTTTGTGATAAAGATAAACTGGACGACCGCGGGTGCAATGGATCTCCTGATTGGGTTATTGAGATAACATCTCCTTCGGATCCTCAACGGGATTATGGTATTAAATTGTTTAAATACCGTACTGCAGGCGTGCGTGAGTACTGGATTGTTAATCCTCTTAAAAAGACGGTAATGGTTTATGACTTTGAAAAAGACCAGTTCTCTAACCAATACAATTTTGATGATGATATTCCTGTGTGCATTTATAATGACTTTGTTATCAATATAAGCAAATTGCTTTAGTCCAGGTAAATTACTTGGCAAAATCGGAGGGGATTTGATTTCCCTTAATCTGAATTACCCACCGCTTACAGGTGATGATAATAGAATAATATCCTTACCTGGGCAGCCGGGGGACGTGCTCTCACCCATTCTGAGTCTTGTGAAAGGGGTGATCATTATGAGTACATATGAAGAATTCATGGTTATATTGACTGTTGGTCTTTTGATAGTCGGAATTCTGAATTTGAAAAATAAAAAATAGCCGTCCTGCTCTTGGCGGAGGAGACAGCTATTTTTTAGTTAAATTTCGCCGGGACGGGTGACCTGCACTCACCTTCCGACTGTCTTGTTAAGTATATTATATCTTCAATTCAAGCAGTTGTCAATAAAAAAACCGCCCGGTGTTACCACCACCGAACGGCTTTAGATATACCAAAGATGGCACATATCATACAAAAATATTGTACCATCTTTGAGGCAGCCATGCAAGCGGAAAATCCGCTGGCTGTTATTTTTATACCCGAAAAGGAGGTGCCTTATGGCAAAAGCAAAATATGCCAGGGGAAAAGATGGTTTCTTTCGTACAAAGATATGGGATGGGACTTATAATATCGATGGATCTAAACATCGTGTCATCCTTAGCTCCAAAAAATCCAGCGCTGATCTGGAAAAGAAAGTTAATGAATTGAAGACAAGAGTAAACAACGGTGAAGTCATCCAGCAAACTGAAATATTGTTTATTGATTATGCCAGGGAGTGGAAAAAGGCATATAAGAAAATAAGAGAAGACAACACCTTAAGAATGTATGATAATATCATTGAAAAACATTTAATTATATTGGACAAAATAAAACTCCAAGATATTAAACGAATCCATTTTCAGTTGGTTATTAACAATTCCAGAGATAAATCTCGTACTTGTCAACAAATTGCCTTAACTTTTCGACAGATCATAAAAACGGCTGTCAGAGAAAAACGGCTATATGCTGGGGCTTATGATGATATCTGTGAAGGAATAGATATTCCGCATTATAAGGCCAAAGAAAAAAGAGCTCTGTATCCGGAAGAAGTGGATGCAATAAAAAATGCCGACTTTTCTCCCATGGAACGCTGTTTTGTCTATCTCATATACGGCTGTGGATTAAGAAGAGGAGAAGCGCTGGCACTCAACAAAGATTTCCATGTCAATGTAAAGAAAAAAATCTTAAATGTACAGACATCCATAAGATTTGATGGTAATTCTCCTGGAATCAAGGATCCTAAAAGCCACAATGGGTTTCGTCAGATACCAATGCCGGATTTCCTGACAGATTTTCTCAAAGAGTATATTCCTACACTAACTGGGCCTTATCTGATACATGGAAGAGATGGTAATATGATATCTAAGTCCAGTTATGATAAAATGTGGGCGCGGATCAAGAAAAAAATGAACCTTGCGGCAGGAGGAACAGATGAACTACAGGTAATCTATGGCTTTAGTGCTCATACATTCCGACATAATTACTGCACCAATCTATGTTATCAGGTACCTAATATATCAATAAAAAAAATTGCAAAACTTATGGGGGACACAGAGACGGTTGTTCTTAATGTTTATAACCATGTGCAAGAAGAAAGAGAAAATGTGGAAATGGTGGTAAATGATGCTATCGCACTGTGAAGTCTCATGGACACGAAATGGACATTATGGACACCATGGACATGAAATAGGCATCTATAACTCCTTACTTTGGTTTACTTTTGCTTACACAAAAAAGCCGAAAAACCTTGATTTTTCAAGGATTTTCCGGCTTTTCATATCCTGAGCGTGCGGGGATTCGAACCCCGGACAACTTGATTAAAAGTCAAGTGCTCTACCGCCTGAGCTACACGCCCATATGTGAAAGTATGCCTTGGAC
>JAAWHU010000148.1 GCA_022796015.1 Hungatella sp.
GGGGCTCCTGTCGCTCCTGCTGGACCCTGAGGGCCGGTGGGGCCTACTGCTCCCGGGGCTCCTGTCGCTCCCGCTGGACCCTGAGGGCCTACTGCTCCTGGAGCTCCTGTCGGGCCGGTGGGACCTACTGCTCCCGGGGCCCCTGCTGCTCCCGCTGGACCCTGAGGGCCGGTGGGACCTACTGCTCCTGGGGCTCCTGTCGGGCCTTGGGGACCTACCGGACCCTGGGGGCCCATAGGGCCTGGTACCCCTCTGGGGCCTGGAGGGCCAAAATATCCTATGGGCCTCCTGGGACCGTTGCAACAACAGGTACCGCTGCATTTCCTCTGACAAAACGAATCATTCTCTCCTGCCAAAGGACTGAAGCTTTCCTCGTCCAGTTCCAAACCATCTCTATCTTCACACCCGCAATGATCTCCACGATCATATCCATTTAATTCATCCGGAAACATAATATCCTCCTTGCTGATAATAAAACCGCCATATCTTTTCAGAGCTTTTTCCTAAATTTGCCCTCAATGGACAAATATCTGAAACCTCTTCCTCAACTGCTTGGCTTATTATAGCTTATGTTCCACGATGAATTTGGTTCCTGCCAACCGATCCAGCCTTTGGCTGGTTTTCAGTACTATGGCTGCTGACTCTTAAAACAGCCATTCTATTACAAAAAACCTGCATACCCTACGGCTTTAAGGGCCCATAGAAATAAGAGGCCGTTGCACCGCCATCAATAAGGAAATCCGCGCCTGTAATAAACGCCCCCTTGTCACTCATTAACAGTTCCGCCACATTTGCCACTTCGTCCGCAGTCCCCGGACGGCCTGCCGGACACTTTGTAAACATATTTTTGTAAAAATCCCCACGAGGCCCGTTAAACTCGTCAATGGCCAGGGACGTAACAATGATACCGGGAGAGCAAGCTGTTCATCCTCCTCCAAAGACAACTGTTCCATACGATGTCCCGACTGACTGGAAATTGTCACGCCCACACCGCCGAAGCCTATGACTTTGCCCACTTCCTCCAGCAGCACTGCTGTCCCGTAAAGATCAACCTTTAGGATAGCCTCAATCGGCGCCTGGCTGGGTGAAACACCGGCAGCATTGACCAGCATGGTAATCTCACCGGCTTCTTTTGCTTCTGCAATCAAAGTCCGGATGGATTCTCTGGAAGATAACTCCATCTCCATGGGCAGCGCGTCATAGCCGGCCTCATTCATAATGCGGGCAATCGCCTTTGCATTTTCCAGCTTCTTATCCCCAAGAATGATCTTCTTTCCATAACCTACTCTCCTGGCGATTGCCATGCCGATCTGACCTGCGCCGGTTACAATCATTACCTCTTTCCTCATCTCTATTTCCTTCATTCACAATAATTTATAACCTAATAACCCATTCTTCCTGATATTGAAAACCAACTACATTTCTGTTATGCTTATAACTGATGTTTAACACCTATCCTCTCACAGTATTTTCCTTGTATCTCTTGATTGCAATAGGTCTTCTAAAAAGTAATTATCCTTATACAGAAAGGACATAACTATGATTGAACTCTATGAACTTCGGCAGTTCTTAGCCTTCGCAAAGACCGGAACGCTGTCGGAAGCCTCCGAAATGCTCCATCTTTCCCAGCCCGCCTTAAGCCGCAATATGAAAAAATTGGAGGAAGATCTGGGCATTGCCCTCTTTATCCGCCAGAAAAACAAGCTGGTGCTCAATGAAAATGGAATATATGTGCTGGAACTTGCAAGGAAACTTCTGGAAGACGCAGACCTGCTGGTAGCAAAAGCCCGAGACTACGACAGGAGAAACCGCATCATCACCATGGGGCTGTGCGCCCCCGCCCCGGCCTGGCTTCTTACACCGCTGATCTCCAATCTCTATCCCCATATGACCCTGCAGACCGAGATGAAAGACGAAGAACGGCTGATGAAAGACCTGGAAAATCATGTCTACCATCTTGTCGTAGTCCACAAGCGGCCCAAAGACGGGCCTTATTATGTGAAGGAATGCGGCAGGGAGAGGCTCTCCTTCGCCCTGCCTAAAGGCCATAAGTATGCCAAAAGAAAGAGCCTGTCCTTTCAGGAAATGAACGGAGAAAACATGCTCCTTATGTCTGGCATCGGTTTTTGGGACTTTCTCCACAGGGAAAAAATGCCGGATTCCCATTTTCTCATCCAGTATGACCGATTCAGTTTTAACGAGCTGGTGCAGTCCTCCACCCTGCCCTCCTTTATCACGGATCTCTCGGAAAAATACATCGAAACAGCCTCCAGCCGTGTGACAGTCCCCATCTCAGATGAGGAGGCGTTCGTAACCTATTATCTTGTATGCCGGAATGATACAAAGAAAGAATTTTCGGCATTGTTTACACAGCTGTAGGCTTTGCAGAATCTAAAAATCTGTCCGTGCAGAAACCTCTGCCCATGCCTCCAATTCCTCCAGCCGCTTCTCTAAGGCCATACGTACCGCCTTTACCGCGTCACTTCCCAGCAGAAGACGCAAAGGTGTATTCTCCCTTTCCAGAACGTCAATCAGAACATCTCCGGCCTTATCCGGGTCACCGGGCTGATTCCCCTGGTTTACGGCATTTTCCGGAAAACGTCTCCACGCCGTATCCTTATAATCATGGATCGTCATAGCCGCGCCCTTTAAGGAAGAGTCGTAAAAATGGGTACGGAACGCTCCCGGTTCAACGATGAGCACCTTAATCCCCAGGGGGGTAAGTTCTGCAGCCAGTCCTTCACTCACTAACTCAAGAGCTGCCTTCGTGGAAGCATAATATCCCGAGGCCGCACCGGTATGCACGGCGCCTATGGAACTGATGTTGACAATGGCGCCTTCATGCCTTGCCCGCATCTGAGGCAGAACCGCCTGAATTAGTCTGACGGCTCCGAACAGGTTCGTCTCATACATTTGATTCACTCCCACCCAATCTGCCTCCTCCACAGACGAGCGATAGCAGTATCCGGCATTGTTTACCAGCACATCAATCCGGCCGAAGCGTTGGTTGGCCGCCGAAACTGCCGCCTCAATGCCGGCAGGGTCTGTTACATCCAAGGTCACCCCAAGAGCCCTATCCGGGTATTTCTCCACAATCCCCTGAACCGATTCCAGCCTTCGGGCCGTCACCACGGCATTGTATCCTCTTGCCAAAACAGCCTTTGCAATCCCTGCGCCGATTCCTCCCTCACTGCAGCCTGTTATCAACCATGTCTTTTTCATGTTTATAAAACCTCCCTGTCATCCTTTCTTCGCCTGAATCAAACTCTTTGGCTTTCTGTATGGGCATGATTATAAGGCAGATTTTCCGTAAAGTACAATGCCCTTTTTGCAATCTGCTATAATTTTAATTTATAGCAATGGATTCTTCGTCTTCCCAGGGCCAGCGCTTAAGACTTACCGGACTATGAGTCTATTGCGCCTCCTGCCTTTCTTCCAGTTTCCTGAAAAAGCCTGTGGCAAGCAGACCCATGAAACATACCGCCACCCCCGAAGGAATTAGTACAAGATACACCGACCCACGGAACCTGTCAAACAAACAGCCATATACCATCTGTCCAGCCGGCTGAGCGCACATGGTAACAGCAGATGTATAAGCCATGATTTTCCCAATGAGCTCATTCGGCGTATTCTGCTGGATCATAGATACTGCAAAAATAGAAAAAATGCTGATTGCACCCTGCATACCACAGAATGAAGCAAGTATCACGGCATACTTGACCAATGCGCCATGAAAGAAACGAAATACGGCTCCTGCCAAAATGATACAGACACCCATTGCCGCAAGCACATATGGCAATCTGCCGGTTCTTAGCTTCCTTGTAAGAAGCCCTGCGGCAATACTTCCCAAAATAGTGGCCACCGCCAACCCACTCTCTGCCCCGCCATAAAATTTTGCGTCCAGGCCAAGTACGGTCCGCACAATAAAAGGAAGCCCCACCAGTGTAACACCCATGACAAAAAAGCGTGAAAATGCCGCCAGCAGCAGCAGTTTCATGATATCCGGCTGTTCCTTCGTGATAAAACCAATACTGTCGGACAAATCATTTTTTATCATGAACAACATATTTCCATTGAAATCCCTAACCGAAGCACCTAATTTTATAAAGCATTCAAATAAGGCCGTAATAAAAAAACAGACCACACTGGCATACATTACAGGCTTTAGACCAGCTGCAGCATATAGGATTCCCCCCAGCAAAGGCGCCGCCAAATAAGAGACAGATGCCACCTGGTTCACAACCGCATTTCCCTTAATAATGTTATGGCCTGTCAGCATCTGGGGGATACATGCCTGGACGGTGGGAGTCTCAAATGCTCCAAGAACAGAAAGTATTACCAGAAGCACGCTGATCACTGTGACCGCATTGCTGCCGGACATAAAGGCTGCCCCACACAAAACAGCCATTCCCGTTAAAGTATCCAGGGCCGCCATAACACTCCTCCTGTCTGCCCTGTCAGCCAGAATCCCTCCAACAGGCGATAACAGGATGGTCGGGATTGCGGCAATGGATAAAATGCCTGCAAACACAGCCGCCGAACCGGTCACTTCCAAAACATGCATAGACAGGGCCAAACGCAGGATACCATTGCCGAATAAAGAACTTGCCTGTCCCAGTACAAGGAGTGTAAAATTTTTTGTAAACAGCTTCTGCTCCATCCCTTACTCTCTCCTTTCTTTCCAATGGCTTCCCTAGGTAATTGCGAAATTCAAAACTCGGCTGAGTATTCTGACCATACCCTGCAGGAAAAGACATTTGCACCATGGAAATGAGACCATAGAACACAGGAGGGACTAACCCCGACTGGGTTCTGCTTTCCTGGGCTCATTG
>JAAWHU010000034.1 GCA_022796015.1 Hungatella sp.
GATAAAGCAGCGATTGCTCGCTGCTTTCATCTTTTGTAATCCCAAAATGCCGGTTCTTACAATTTGACGCCTAGCCATGCTAGGTGGGTGACCTCACTCTGGCTTCTGCCTTCCACTCTTCGGAGGCCTGACATCCGCCAGAAAATATCGGAATCCCTTATGTCATAATGTAGGTTCAAAGATAAGTAAGATTATCGAACATTCCAGGAATTACAACCTGCTTTCTCATGTGCTTCCATTATACAATACTATGTCCGGTTTTTCAATCCTATATTTTTTTACTTTCTAGGTTTTCCTTTCCAGCCGTAACCCATATGCTGTATGGAAATGTAACCTTTTCCTTTTAAAACCGGACAACCTCATCCTTTGTAACCCGTCCATAAATTAATTGCTTTTTCTCTGGCGCTTCGCTCCCTATAGTATACGCAGACAGCAGTTTTTTAGAAGCATTATCAAAAAGATTTTCTCCGGCTCCGTAGAGTACGGCGATCACATCCCCGTCCTTTACAAAATCACCGTATTTTTTATGTAGGCAGATGCCGGCGCTGTAGTCGAGGCTGTCCTCCTTGCGGCTGCGGCCTGCTCCCAGCATAACCGAGGCAATACCGCACGCCTCCGTATCGATCCGGGTGATAAATCCATCCTTCATGGCTTTTACCTCGCAGCTAAAGGCAGCCCGCTCCCATCTCTCCGGCTCCAGGACATAGGCAGGGTCTCCTCCCTGGGCCTCCACCATGGCTGCCAGGGTCTTTAAGCCGCTTCCATCCTCCAAGGCCTTCTGCGCCATGTGATAACAGGCGTCCGGCTCCCCTTTTCCTGCCAGGTAAAGCATGTGGGCGGCCAGCCAGAGGCACACCTCGGTCAAATCCTCGGGGCCCCGGCCCTTAAGGGTCTCCACAGCCTCCCTTACCTCCATTGCATTGCCGATGGCCCGGCCTAAAGGCACATCCATATCCGTAATCAGGGCACAGCAGCTTCGCCCGGCCTTGGTTCCAATGGACACCATCTCCTTTGCCAGAGCAATGGCGTCTTCCATGTCCTTCATAAACGCCCCGCTTCCTGTTTTTACGTCCAGGACGATCCCATCGCTTCCGGCAGCAAGCTTCTTGCTCATAATGGACGATGCGATAAGGGGAATGCTGTCCACAGTGGCCGTCACATCCCGAAGAGCATAAAGCTTTTTATCTGCCGGAACCATGTTGCCCGACTGCCCCACAACCGCAATACCTGTCTGGTTTACGATCTCAAAGAACCGTTCTTTAGGAATGGCGGTCTGAAAACCCGGTATGGATTCCAGCTTGTCAATGGTTCCTCCTGTATGCCCGAGCCCCCGGCCCGACATCTTTGCCACCTTCACGCCCAGGGATGCCACCAGAGGTCCGATGACCAGAGTAGTCTTATCTCCCACTCCGCCGGTGCTGTGCTTGTCCACCTTGATTCCCTCTATCCCGGAAAGATCCACCATATCCCCGGAGGCCGCCATCTCCAGGGTAAGCCCCGTGATCTCCTCCTCATCCATCCCTTTAAAATAAATGGCCATAAGCATGGCCGCCATCTGATAGTCAGGAATCTCCCCTGCCGTAAATCCCCGGATCATGCGGCGGATTTCCTCTCTCTCCAGGCTTTCCCCATGCTTCTTTTTCTCGATCAGATCATACATCCGCATATCAGTTCCCTCTCCCCAAGTCTTCCGGTCCGAATCCCAGAGGCAAAAGCTCCTCCAAGGTAAATTCCTTATATTCCGTCTCTGACTTGGCCAAAATAATCTTGAAGGCTTTGGGATCACAAAATTCCCTCATGACCTGCCGGCACACACCGCAGGGCGGACAGTAGTCCGTTATGACCCCTTCCCTTCCTCCGCAGATCACTATGGCATCAAACTCTCTTTTTCCTTCATTCACTGCCCGAAAAAACGCGCTCCGCTCCGCGCATATGGTAGGAGTATAGGCGGCGTTCTCAATGTTAATACCAGTATAAACCGTGCCATCTCTGCACAGCAGCGCCGCCGCCACATGAAAATGAGAATAAGGCACATAAGAGCTTGGCAGCGTCTCAATAGCCGTCCGTATCAGGGTTTGTCTGTCCATGCTCCTCCTCCTTTGCCAGCTTTACAAGCCTGCTGGTTCCAAGACGCTCTGCTCCCAGCTCCAAAAACCGGTCCGCGTCCTGAAACGAGGCAATTCCTCCTGCGGCTTTCATCTTAATGCCGGGGCCGATATGGCGGGCAAACAGGGCGATGTCCTCAAAGGAAGCGCCGGCCTTGGAAAATCCTGTGGAGGTCTTGATATAATCGGCGCCGGATTCCGTCACCAGCCGGCACATCTTAATCTTCTCTTCCTCTGTGAGAAGACAGGTCTCAATAATTACCTTCAGAACATGATCCCCGCATACTGTCTTTATGGACCGTATCTCGTCCAGGATCTTGTCGTACCGTTTATCCTTTAAATCCCCGATATTGATTACCATATCAATCTCGTCTGCCCCGCTTTCCAGGGCATCCTCTGTCTCAAAGACCTTGGTAGCCGTGGTATTGTAGCCGTTAGGAAAGCCGATTACAGTACACACCTTCATACGCTCTCCCACATAGGACTTTGCAGCCGCCACATAGGATGGCGGAATACACACGGACGCCGTGTGATACCTTATGGCATCGTCACAAATCTGCTGAATCTGGGCCCAGGTAGCCTCCTGCCCCAAAAGTGTGTGGTCCACTGCCCCCAATATCCTTTCTTTGTCCATCATCATTCCCTCTCTTTCTGTCTTCTGAATGCTCTCTTGGCTCTCAGGTTCTCCATCACCTATGGCTTTTACAGGTTACAGCGATTCCTCCGGTTCCAAAATCTCATAAGCCTGATACTCCCTCTCATACACATATCCCAGTTTTAAGGCCAGCTCCACGGACTGCTGATTGGTGGCGTTCCAGTTGGGGATCACGGCTTTCTCCAGACACTCCAGCACAAAGGCGGAGCTGCATGCCAGAGCCAGTCCCTGTCTGCGGTGTTCCTTCTTCGTCTTTACCTGAACCTCCATAACGCCTTCCCCGACGCCGTAAGCCAGACATCCTGCCGCCAGCTTTTGCCCCTTTACGGCACCATACCCAAAGCCATGAGGTTCAAACTCCTTGTAGGTCTCAAATCCCATACCCAGGTCCCGGCTCCATTCCTCCTTCATCACCATGTTATAAAGCTTCTCATCCACTCTTTTTATGCGGAATCCCTGAGGCACGGACTTTATATGCTGTCTCAACCGCTCCGGATCAAATCCCTCTTTTCCCTGCCTTAAGGCGTACCGGGTCACAGTCCGCAGATGTCCGTTAAACTCGCCCTCCAGCCACTCTCTCCAGCGCTCATTCTGGGGATAGAGGCAGCCTGCGGCTGCGGATTCGTAAATCTGGCTTTTCAGATCAAGGGCTCCTGCTCCCTTGGGAGGCAGTCCTAAAAGGTACCCAAAGCCTCCCACTACAATCAGGCAGTATGGAGAGACGGTCAGATCGGGAACCCAGATTCGCCCCAGATTGCCATCCATAGCTCCCCGCACCAGCACCTCGCTGCTGCCTTCACAGATAGGTCTGATGCTTTGACGCTTTGTTTTTCCTAATTCAATCATCATAATCGTTCCTCCCAACGTTTTCATACGCCGACTGTAAGCTGCTTGGTTACAGTATACCACATTCTAAAAAAGAATTCCATTTTTTTTGAAGACATGGAAAGTCCCAAGACGTTATAATAGGTAAGTGAGGAGGTGAGCAGGATTAACGCAGATACACAACTGGAGCAGTGGATCGACCGGTATCAGAATCTGATCTATTCCATCTGTTTCCAACTGACTAAAGACTATTTTGATGCCCAGGATCTGACCCAGGAGACCTTCCTCTCTGCATACAAGAACCTGGCCGGATTCGACGGCGCCAACGAGCGGGCCTGGCTGTGCAAGATCGCCTCCCGCAAATGTCTGGACTATCTCAAGCACTCCGGCAGAAGGCAGATCCCTACAGACAGTCAGACCCTTATTACCTGCTCACAGCCAGAACCTGCCCCGGAACAAAAGGTTATGGAGGAGGCTCTTAAGCAGGAACTATACAGCTGCTGCATGAAACTGAAGCCCCCCTACCAGAATATCGCTTTGGACTACTTTTACCATGAGATGAGCGCAGGGGAGATCGCCCAGAAAGACAAAAAGAACCTAAAGACTGTGCAGACCCAGATTTACCGGGCCAAAGCCATGCTGCAAAAGATTTACCGAAAGGAGGATTTATTTGATGGATAACATTTCTTACAAAATTTTCTCTTTAGAGACTATGGCCTTGGATTCCTCCGCTGCGGAAGAATATGCAGATTATCTGGAAGACAGAGGGCTCCTAAAAGCCCCCTCCAACTTGAAATCTTCTATTCTGGAGAGAAGCCGCCATTTGGATGTTCAGCTCGTGGCAGGCACCAACCAGCTGTCCAAAAAAACCCAGCTGTTCTTTTATGGATTAAAGGTAGGGTTCGCCGTGGCATGCTCCATTGCGGCTGTGGCAGCGGCCCCCGGACTGCCGGCCGGGCATTTCAAACTGCAGACAGACACCGATATGGCGGTTCACATGGAACTGTACGAAAAATTCCAGGAATGGAATGGGAAAATCAACAATTTGTCCAAAACATTATTAAATCTGGAGGTGACCTTCTATGACTAATAAAAAAAATAAACTATTTACCTTTATAATTTCATTAATTCCCGGGGCAGGCGAAATGTATCTTGGATTTTATAAAATGGGCGCCAGCATTATGCTGCTGTTCTGGGGAACCGTTGTCTTTTTCGGCTCCTTGTTTCCCCCTGTGGTTTATTTTCTCCCCATTCCCTGGTTTTTTAGCTTTTTCCACACCCATAACCTGAATAACCTTCCTGACGATGAATTTTATGCCCTGGAGGATGATTATCTGTTCCATCTGCAGCCGGGAGACCTTAAGTTTCTCGTAACCCACTATCAGAAGCCTTTGGCGGCCATCATGATCCTTATGGGACTCTGCGTCATCTGGAGATATCTGTACGGCGGATTTCAGAAGCTCCTGGCGCTCTTAGGTATTTCATCGGTATGGTTTTCCCTGATCCATTACTGGATTATGGCCATCCCCCAGCTTGCCGCCGCCGTCTTCTTTATCTGGCTGGGCTGCAGGCTCTTCCGCCAAAAAAAAGATTCTCTAAGAGAGCCTGAGAGACTGGAAGTCAACGAAAAAGAAAGCGCCGCAGATTAAGGGCGCTTTCTTCTTTTTCATTAATAGATTCTAATCTCAAATACTCTGGCATCGGAATCGCCGTTGGTAGCTGTCACCACAAGCTCTACCTGGTCCGCCTCCATCTTCTCGGGCAAGTCGATGATATTGAGACGCTGGTAATTGTCCTTTACCTGGGTCTCCCATACAGTTTTCCCCTGACAGCTGATGACAATCCGGTAATCCTTTACCAGCTCCTTATCCACTCCTAAAGGCTCCTTGTCAATAAAGGCCTTTGACACGGAGATGCAGCGCTCCTCGGAAAGATTGGGGTCAAAGGTGAGACGGATCTGGCTGATCAGGGCTTTTTCTTTGAGGGCTACGCTCAAGGTCTCCCCCTGGGGGCCTATACCCTGGGAACACCACAGGTTAATGTCCTCATCCACATTCCTGGCCACGCCGTTGATTACTTTCTCTGCCTCGTAACCTTCTCTTTGGGAGGATGCGGTTACAGCGGCCTTCCTGGCAAAATCCTTCTCGTCCTGGTTTTTAAGGCCCATAATATAGCAGTCGTCCTTTAAAAGCTCCTGACGAAGCTCCTGGATATACTTCTGCCCAAATTCTCTTGGCGTACAGCCTGCCTTGGAAGCCATGGCCGCCGCGGTCCCTGCCGCCTGCCCTCCTACGGCGCAGGTAGCCATGACGCGGGTGGAGCCCATAGCCAGCTTGCTGGCGCCGATATCACGCCCTGCCATCATCAGGTTTTTTATGGTCTTGGAACAGTAGCATCCGTAGGGAATGGAATAGAATCCCGGGAAGCTTCTCACCTTGGATGGAATCTCCCCCTTGGCGGCAAAGCCTCCTGCCGTGTGCTCATCCATGGGCCAGCCGCCGTAGGCCACCCCGTCCTCATGGATCCGGTTGTTGATAATATCATTCTCCGTCAGCATGTAATCGCCTTCCAGCCTTCTGCTTTCCCTGGAGCCTGAAGTGCTGCCTACCCACACCAGCTCATAATTCTCTGCGCCGTGATCTCCTCCGTTCTTGATGTGGTCCCAGACGCCGTAAACACATTTATAAAGCTCATACCGGATATCCTCGGCTGATTTGATAATATCATCCCAGTCTCCGCCCAGCTCGATCCACCAGTAGCCGCTCTCCACGTCATATTTCTCCACCAGCTGGTCCGCGTGATCCTCATAGTCCTCTCCCGGCTTAAGCACCACCACGGAATCCGCATCATGATATACCACAATATCCCCGTGATAGCGATGAGCGAAAAAGCTTTCGTCGTAAGTGTTGGCCCAGCTGGGCTTTACGAATTTTACGGGAGCGCCTGTATCCCTGGCACAGAAGTAGATGGTGTTGCCCATGGTCTCCCCATCAGGTCTGTCCGGCGCATCCTTCTCTTTAAACTCCGTCTTCTCCTCCCGACCGATCCGATATTCCGCCCCGGCAAAATACCCTAGAGTCCCGTGGCCCGTGGCATCAATATAGATGTCCGCCGTCATCTCGTAGCGCGTCTCCGTCGTCATCTGATAGCACTGAAGGGCCTGAATCTGGGAGCCATCGGAGATAACCCTGTCCATGGTGGTGTTCATATAGCTGTCCAAATTCTCGGTGTCCTTCACCTTGGACCACATAACGCCGTCCCAGATGGAAAAGTTATAATTATAGTTTAAGTATTTATTGTCCAGCTGCAGCTCCATGAGGATTCCTGTCTCCGCCGCATTCTTCTTGCCCCAGTGGCAGGACGCGCCTGATATATGCATCCTTGTCTCGGAGCTGGCGTTGCCTCCGTACACGCTCCGGTCCTGGATCAGAGCCGTGCTGGCTCCGTGGCGCGCCGAAGCGATGGCCGCACAGATACCGCTCATTCCTCCCCCCACCACGATCACGTCATAATGCTTTTTCACCGGCGGGTTCTGGGAACTGGCTGGTATTTCATGATAATATCGGTTCATTGCTATCCTCCTGCTGTTATAATCATTTTCTTAACTATCTTGTCAAAGTATGGACTCGCTGTCAGAAGACCTCTTCCGGCTGTCCTTTGTATAAATATAAGGAAGCTCTATGGAAAGGAGCTCCTGCAGTTTTGCGGCCGCCTCCTCCTGGGAGGTGAAAAGGATGCCCTCGATTCCCTGGGCTTTGGCGGCCTCAAGATTGTCCCTTCTATCGTCAAGGAACACACATTCCCCAGGAACCAGAGAATACCGGCAAAGAAGAAGGTCATAGATCTCCTTATGGGGCTTGATCGTGCCGGCCTCAAAGGAGAATACCACACCATCCGTCTCGGAGAGAAATTCCAGCTCCCTTCGGTTGTCTGCGGCAGAGCGGCGGCTGAAATTAGACAGGATAAAGACCTTAAGACCTGCCTCCTTCAGGATACGCACCCATTCCCGTGCATAATCCCTTGCTTTGACCACGCCCGCAAAGCTCTTTAAAAATTCCCGGATCTCAGGCTCCATCTCCGGGTCTCCTGCGGCCATCTTCTTAAAGACCGCCTCCTCCTCCATCCCCTGATTCAGCAGAAGCCAGTCGCTGCTGGCGATGGTAGCCTTTCTGACCCTCTCCTTCCTCTCCCCAGAAAGATTACAGTGTCTGAAACGAACCTCCCAGTCCACGGAGAGAAGAACTCCGCCCAGGTCAAAAATCACATTGCGAATCATGCAGCCTCCTTTCCTTAAAACTGATCCATATAGTCGTATATGGGCTGCAGTGCGGCGCCGATGGCGCTGGTGTATTTTTTCAAACGGCAAATACTCACATAGGAACAGCTCTCCTCAAAGGGATTCATCCCCCGCACTTCCTCCTTAATCTGATTGAGATAGGGTTCTAACCATTCGCCCATATACCCGCCCAGTACAATATCACAGTCAAAATTCATTCTCAAATTAATAATGGCCATGGCAAGATGGTGTTTGTAATCATTCCACAGCCCCACGCACTCCTTATCCCCGGCCTGCATCTTCTCGAAAAATGCCCGGATGTGCCTTTCCTCGGAGAACCGATAAAACTGCAGTGTGGAGCAGTAGGCGTCCAGGCACCCCTTCTGCCCGCAGTAGCACTGCTTTCCTCCGGGGACAATCCGCATGTGGCCGAATTCCCCGCTCTTGCCGGTCATGCCTTTGTATAGATTGCCGTGTATAATCACTGCCCCGCCTACGCTGTCGCTTAGAGAAAGGTAAACCATAGTCCTGTCCGGGTCGGACAAGGCCAGCTCTGCCACCCCCGCGGCGCTGGCGTCATTGATCAGGATACCTGGCCATGGAAGGCTTCCTGCAATCCTGGTGAAAGGAATATTTTTTACCTTCAGGGCATAGGAATCCGTGACCATCTGCCCATCTTCACCGATAAAGCCCGGGAAGGAAATACCCATCCCCAGGATACGGTCTTCCTTTATCTTTAATTCACGTACCTGTTCCCGCACAAGGCGCTGAAGATATCCGTAATATTGATCCCTGTCCTCATACTCGGCCTGCACCCGCTTTTCCGCTTTGATCTCGCCTCCCAGGTTCACCAGCACGATCTTAATATGCTTTCTTGTAATATCAATGCCTATGGCGTACCGGTAATCCGGCACGGCGCAGATCACTGCCGCTTTCCGTCCTCCCGTAGATTCGTAGAGTCCGTTGTCCGCCACGATTCCTATGTCCTGAAGCTCGTTGATATTTACCAGAACCGTAGGCATGCTCATGTGGAGATTGGCGGCAATATCCTGGCGCGAAGTATGTTCTTTGGAAAAAATGTACTTTAGAATTAAATTCCTGTTGGTTTTCTTAACATCCAAGTTGGTGGAACCTACATTTTTTAACAAAGGCACAATATTTCCTCCCCTCTTAATTCAAGTAATTTATTTAAGTAGTTTAACTATATCTGATTTTGAGCAGGAAATCAAGGCCATTTGTAAATCAGCAGGGGATCTCTATGATCTGGTCATAGGATGTAAGCCATCTCCGGTTCTCGAACTCCAGGGCCCTTACAAGGATCCGGGTTCCGAATAGATAGACGGCATAACCGGTATGAACCGTGACGGGGCCGGATTCCTCCGACATGCCGTACCCCTTATTATTCTTGCAGAAAGAGGGCACGTCGATGACATGATAGCCAAAGCGGGTGCCCCAGGCTCCGCAGCTGTCCCCAAAGCCGTGGTGAACATGGCCGGTGCAGATCACCACATCAGGATACTGCTCCAGCAGCTTGTAGAATTTATCGGCCCAGGTGGAAAGTATAACCGCCCGTTCTCTGTAATTGCCGTCGGTCTGCCGGGCTAAAACCTCCCTGACCGCATTGTGGATAAAGAGCATGACCGGATGCCCCTTGCCGCTGTAGGCCTTTAACCGGTCCTCCAGCCATGTCATCTGCTTCTTTTTCAGATCCGCCGCATGGGCCCACATAATGTTGTAGCCTGTCACCTCATAGGTATCGCTGTACTGGGACAGCACCAGGAAATGACAGTCTCCTATGGCGTATTCAAAATACAGCTCCCCATATCCCTCAGGCACCATGCCGTTTTCTGCCAGCCTGCCGGTGTGGTAGGCTACCAACTCAGAGCAGGATTTCTCCAGGGTTTCGTGGTTGCCCAGGGCCACCAGGGCTGCCATAGTCCCTCTGCTGTCTCTCACCATGTTCCAGTAGCCGTCAAGCTCCGCGGCTTTTCCGTAGTTAGAATAATCCCCGCAGTCGGCAAAGGCATCCATACCCAATTCCCGGCCCCACAAAAGAGCCTTTCTGTAGGCCATGGCCCGCGGGCTGTCCTGCCCCTCCACATGGGCGTCTGACAGGAGAAGAAAGGCAGCGTCAGGCTTTTTGGTATCTAAAAGAAATGATTCGTAGCTCTCCTCCAAGTCCTCTTGAAGGCTCCGGACAGACTGGTATCGGTCTCTCCACACATCTTCCCCTGGATCCGAATCCCCATCCAGGGATCTCCAGGCCTCCTCCATCTCAAGAACCTTCTCCACGGCGGCCCCGGCCTTAGAAACCATATGAGCTGCGGCTTCCGGCTTATAGATGTCCCCAGGCAGCACACGCCCCTTAAGCTCCTCCCGGATTCTCTTAATGTCTCCTGCCGCAAACAGGCAGCTGATCTCCCATGGGCCCATGACCCCTTCTCGGATAGACAGGCTGCTTACGGCCATCTCCCCAAGTCCCATGAGGCCGTGTCCGTCCGCCCCCAGCATCAAGTGTCCCCAGTCTAAGCTTTCTCCCTCCATAAAGCGGATATCCGTCTCCTTTAACAGGGTGTCATCCACATAAACCTGAAGCTTTCCCTTCCTGTCAAACACGACGCTTAACAGGTGCCATCGGTCGTCGTCCGGCTCCTTCATCCCCCACAGGCGGACAGGGGCAGTGCTTTCGCTCCCCTGAACACAAGTGTTAAAATATACGGAGGGCTGAAGATTGGCCAGGGAAAATCCGGTCTCCCCCTTGTCAAAGAGATCGCTGTACCCTGTGTTGGCCAGAAGGACTCCGCCGTAGCGCTTCTGCCACCCATTGCGGCCTTTCCCCTCTTTAAAATCCGCCCCCTTTAAAAGCTCGTCAGGATGAGGCCATCCGTTGCACCCATCCCTGTGGGTCTTAATCCACAGATTCACGGTAAAGCTTTCTTTTCCAAAAGGAAACTTTCCGAAATCTATATACTGGGCCGCCGGCTCACCCGCCTTGTTGGCAAAATACAGGGCCTTTCTGCCATCATACCCCTTCACAACAGGGATACTGCCATGGATCTTTCCGTAGTTTCCCTTTAAAGATTTAACCTGTCCTTCCTCTATGTGTTCAAAATCCACATCCAGCAATCGTCTTCCCATCATCTTTTGAACCTCTCGTTCCCTTCTGACTCTGTTTTTACTCCCAGCGCCGGAGGGGCCCTCAGGCCGTTATGCCTTATGGACCCATCGGTATCTCTGACTGCTATTTTCTTGTATATTCCACCTGAACCATGGGATAAAACGCTTGGGTGCCGTGGGCTCCGAAAGCCAGCTTGCACAGCTGCCCCCTTCCAAAGACCGGCTCTCCCTTTCCGTCCCGTTCCGGGTCTGCGTAGGTGTCAAACCATCTCTCCATGTCCTGCTTCATCTCCTGGGCCTTCTCCTCGATGAACCTTGGGCCGTAGTAGAAATACCGGTTCTCGTTGAGAAGGTTAAACAGCTCCTCCGGGTCATGAACCAGGTCATAGAGCTCGTTAGGTCCTTCCGGATAGCGGTGAATGTATTTCCATTCCTTGGTGCGGACCATGCGGGCCGGTCCGTACTCGTCAAATACCATAATGCTCTCATGATAGTTGTTTTCCCTCCCTGTAAAGAGGGTGTCCGCAAAGCTTTTACCCGGAAGGCCGGCGCTGTCAGGATTCTCAATGTCCACAAGGTCTAGGAGGGTGGGCATAAAGTCATAGGCGCTCATGAGAGAGGCGCTGACCACGCCCTCCTTAATATACCCGGGACAGTTAAAGATACAGGGAACCTTCACGCAGGTGTCAAAGAGATTTAGGGGCGTGGTGCAGTTGCCCTTGCCCCAGATGCCGTGCTGGCCGCAGCTAAATCCGTTGTCGCTCATGTAGACCACCAGGGTATTGTCCCGGATCCCCCTCTCCTCCAGTTTGTCAAGGATGCGTCCCACACCGTCGTCTACCCCCTGAACCGCCGCGTAGTATCCGGAAAGAAGGTCTCTCATGGTCAGGTACTCTCTCTCCTTAGAGCAGAAGGTCTCACTGTACTGGATATCAATGGGATGCTTTAAGCTCCAGGCACTTCTGGGGTCCTGGCGCACATCGGAAAAAGTACAGTTGTCGTAATAGTATTTCACATACTCTTCCTTGTGCTGATCCACATGGGGGCTGTGAGGCGCCGTATAGGCCAGATTCAGATAGAAAGGCTGGTCCTTGTGCTCCTCGCAGCACTCATCAATAAACGAGAGGGCGTCGTCGGTAATCACGTCCGTCAAGTAGCCCTTGGTCTCCACCCGCTGCGTTCCTCTGTATGCCGGGGCGTCATGGTAGGTGCCGCTTCCTCCTGTGGTGGTAAACCAGTGGGAATACCCCTTCTGAGGCCGGCTCGTACATCCCATGTGCCACTTGCCGCTTTGCCCGCAGATATATCCGTTTTGGCTTAACAGCTCCGTATACCCTGTCATGCCCTCCAAGTATTCGATGTCAGTGCTATCTGCCTTGGAGTCGCCGTTGCCCACTCTCAGCCAGTCCAGAATCCCGTGCTGAGAGGGAATCCGGCCTGTGAGAAGGGATGCCCTTGCCGGGGAGCACACAGGGGAAGCACAGAAGAAATTCTCAAAGCGCACCCCTGTCCGGGCCAGGCTGTCGATATGGGGCGTGCGGATCTCCTTATTGCCCGCACACCCTAAGGACCAGTAACCCTGGTCGTCAGTAAGTATAAAAATAATATTTGGTCTTTTCATATTTATAGTTCCTCTTATTATCCCTTGATTCCGCTTTTGGTAATTCCCTGTTCAAAGTAATCCTGGGCAACGCCGTAAAGAATCACTACCGGAATAATGGCGCTGGAAGCCGCTGCCAGCATCAGATTATAATCCCTGGCCGTATTGGTGGTATACCAGCGGATACCCAGGGTAACTGTAAAGAGCTTCTTGTTGGCCAGAAAGATCAGGGGATTTAAATATTCGTTCCATGTATTGATAAAGCCCAGCACAGCCAGAGAGATCATCACGTTTCTTGTCAGCGGAAGAAGGATTCTGGACCATATATAGAAATGGCCTGCGCCATCAATCTTGGCTGCCTCCAAAAGCTCCCTGGGGAAGGACAGGTAAAACTGCCGGAATAAAAAAATCGATGAAATACTGAAAAAATGAGGCAGAATAATGCTCCACAGCGTGTTATAAATACCGATGCCGCGGAACAACACATAGCGCGGAATCAAAAGCACCTGGCCGGGAATCATCATGGTCACCAAAAACAGCATAAAGAAAAAATTCCGTCCTTTAAAGTCCACAATGGAAAACGCATAGGCCGCCATAGACGAGATAATAATCTGCCCCGCAACCGAAGCTATGGATACATAGAGAGAATTCCCATACAGCCGGAGAAACGGGAAATCCTCCGAGGTCCAGATCTCCACATAATTCTCCCAGTGGAGACGATCCGTAAACCACCGGAAAGGCGATTCGAATATCTGCGGGGATGTTTTAAAGGAAGAGGACAGCATCCACAAAAGAGGCATAAAAAACACCACGGATAGCATCAGGAAAAAGACTGTCCACACCACCTTAAATGTAGTCTGTTTCTTATTTTTCATATGTCATCCATGCCTCCTTTAATAGTTAACCCACTTCTTCTGCCCCCACATCTGCACTGCGGTTACGGCCAGAATAATCGCCACCAGAACCCAAGCCTCGGCGCTGGCATATCCAAAGTTATAATGCTGGAATGCCTCATTATAGATCAAAAGCACAAGGCTTACATTGCCTCCGGATCTTCCTGTGGTATTGATGATATTGATGGCAGAGAAGATCTGGAACACGTTGATCATCCTTACAATCAGCAGGTAAAAGGTTGTAGGCGAGATCAGCGGAACCGTAATGGAGAAGAACTGCCTCAGAGGCGAGGCCCCATCGATGGCGGACGCTTCATACAAGTCCTCGGAAATATCTTTTATGGCAGCGGTATAGATCAGCAGGCAGTACCCCAGGCCGGAATAGATCATCACGCAGATAATGGGGATCCTGCACAGGGAATTGTCCGCCAGCCAGTTGGGCAGTTCCGATTCCGCCAGGTGGAACACATTTCTTAAAATTTCGTTAATGGGTCCGTCCAGCTGAAACAGGAAGCGGAATATGGAGCCAAGAGCAACCATGTTGGATATGTATGGAATAAAAAAAGCAAAGCGAAAATACTTTTTGCAGAAAATATTTCCATTAAACGCATGGGCCAGCAAAAGGGCCATAAACACGGTAATCGGAACGATGGAAACCGCATAAACAAAGGTATTGATCAGCGCAACTTTAAAGGAACGGTCTCTGGTAAACAGTCTTTTAAAATTATCCAGACCAATCCATGAAATTCCCGACCATCCTGAAAGGAAATTCCATTTTGTAAAGGATAAATAGATGGACATGCAGATGGGAAAAGCAACCAATGCAAAGAAAATGACCAGAGCCGGCGCAAGAAACGCATATCCAACAAGAGTCTCTCTTTTTTGCCTCATTCGCAAACCTCCTGGTTCATGTTATCTCATTTTCTCCTCAATGGCTTCGTTGCAAAGCTCGTTCATCTCCGCCAGTCCGTCTTCGATGGACATGCTTCCGTTGAGAATATAATCGGTATACTCCTGTAAAATCGTCTGGATCTCGGCATATGCCACAATTCGTTCCTCATGGTAAGCCGGAGCGCCTACTGCCAGTACGTTGGCGATATAGGAATCCACGTCGATCCACTTAGACGCTTCCTCTGCAGAGCCGAAGATTAAGTCTACGATCTCATCCGGATTGGTCTTGGTCCAGGTCGTGGTATGACCTGCCATGTACAGATATTTGCCGCCGTAAGTAGACGCAAACTTAATAAATTCATAGGCAGCGTCTGGATCCTGGGCATTCTTTGGAATACAGAAGAAGGAGTTAGGCATATTGCCCTGGGCATAGTTGGTCTCTCCCGGCGCATTGATGGGATAAGGAGCATATCCAAGGATAAAGTCATGAGGATATTTCTCCGTATCAGTTACGAAACGTGTAATAATAGACTCCACACAGCTTGCTACGGTTTCATTCCACAGAAGGTCTCTGGATTTCTGTCCGTTACTGATCAAATCCATCTTCTTGAACCAAATGCCTTCATCCTCACAGTCTTTATATCTCTGAAGGATAGTTGCGCACAGAGGATTATCGAAGTCGGCCATACCCTCCTCGTTGTAGAACACATCCTTGCCTTTTGTCTGGCGGACGGCGTAGGTCCAGTAATCCCTCTGGTTAAAGTCTGTTCCTCCGTATACCAGGGTCTCGCCTGCGCTGTCCTTTTCTGTCATCTTCCGGCATGCCTCAATATACTCATCCCAAGTCCACTCTTCTGGAATGTCTCCCAGTCCTGCCGCGTTCCATCTGGTCATGTTCAATGCAATAAACACAGAAAGTCCGCCGGATGGAATGGCATAGGATCTTCCGTTATAGAGGTAGCCGCCTCCGGCCCACTCTTCGTCCAGATCCAGATTGTCTGCGGCCAGCTTGTCGGTAATATCAAGAAGCATGTTATTCTCCCAGCGGGCGGATGTGTTAAAGGCTCCGAAGCTGAGAAGGGCATCAATCTCCCCTGCCATCATGGCAGTATCCGCTTTCAGGTTGCCTTCTGAGTTGTTGGAATATACATCGTATTCAACTTTTATATTGGGGTAATACTGGTTAAAATCTTCGATCAGCTTCGCTGTCCCGTACTTTCCGTCAAATGCAGTCCAGAATCGAACCGTACCTGTCATGTCAGCCGCATTAGGCGCGATGTACACCGGATCCCCTGTGGGAGCCTCCTGCCCGCCGCCTGAAGCCGCCGTAGTCTCCGATGCTGCTGCTGTGGTCTCAGGCGCTTTAGAACCATCTGAAGGGGCCGGTGCAGAACTCCCGCCGGAACATGCGGTGAGGGAGAGAATCATGGCAGTACTTAACAGTGAACACATCACTTTTTTCATAGTATATCCTCCTTTTTTTAATACTTTTAAATATATCTTTATTAAAGTGATTATATATTACCACACTTTACACAATAGCACAATAGTAATTTTCAAAAAAATATAAATAAATGCACAATAGACTTTATATTTTCCTGAAATGGACTGTTCTCTCCCGGTCTTGACAATTCTCTTTGAGGGTGATATGATTTCCCGCATAACAGGAAATCCAATACATAAGGAAAGGTAGGGTATCTCAAATGACCAGAAAAATTCTCTGCTACGGTGATTCCAACACATGGGGGGTGATTCCCCGCTGGGAGACTACTTCTCTTCCATCAGAGCGCTATGATAAAAAGACACGCTGGACTCAGGTTATGGCTGCGGATTTAGGACAGGAGTGGGAACTGATCGAGGAAGGGCTGGGAGGACGGACTACTATGTATCAGATTCCCGGCGAAGACTACCGCCGGGGAGACTGGTATCTGACTCCCTGTCTTTTAAGCCATCGGCCCCTGGACTGCATTGTTCTTATGCTTGGAAGCAATGACCTTCAGCCCCGGATGCATGAGCAGCCCTTTACCAGGGAGCAGATGTATGCAGGTCCCCGGCGTCTTTTGGATCTGATCCTGGCACAGCCGCAGTGCGGAGTGGGAAATCAGCCTCCGAAGATTCTCCTTCTGGCTCCCACGCCTCTTAAGCTGCCCCAGGTTCCCCCCAGGGTGCCCGGCGCCATAGATGAGACAAGCGTTCATCTCTCCCATGAGTTTGCTTCTGTCTATGAGGAAATCGCCAAAGAATATGGCTGCGGATTTTTAGATGCAGGACTCTTTGCCTGCCCGGATGACTCTGATGGAGCTCATTTTACAAAAGAAAGCCATGTCCGGCTGGGACATGGCGTGGCGGCGGCTGTAATAAGCATGGTAAAGCAGGAGTCATAAGGAACGAGAAGGCCCCGCCGAAAGGCCGCCTGCAGGGGAGCCCGGGGCTCCCCTGCAGAGGCTGATTCCTGCCAATTAATGTTCACTGTCCTGCCGGCGATACTTCATATTTAGAAAAGCCTGTCTGTCGCTCCGATACAGATACCCGTATTCCGGGTTGTTGCCTGTAAGGATATGGGGGTAAGAGGTGTACATGTTCATAACCTCCTCGCATTTTTTCGCAGAAGACATGGAGGCCCGCATTACGGCGCCATCTACAAGATTAAAGTACACCAGGAAAGAGACGGTTCTCCCGGAACGTTCTCTCCCTGTATGGACCCACACAATGTCTTCATTGGCAAAAAGCAGTTCTTTTAATCCCGAGATAAATGTCCAGTCCTTTCCCACCCAGACAGTGCCTATGTTTTTTGCGGAGGCAAAGTCGTTTTCCAGCTGGCCCAGGGTTACCTGGGGATGGGCGGCCAGGTAGCGGCCCACTCTCTTCTTTACCGGGTCCTTCATGGTCATAATGATGAAAAGCATGGCAAAGAATCCCATGGCAGCAGCCAGAATGCTCAGGCCATACACATTGCCCATGGTGTTGCCTCGGATTCTGCCGTCACTGATGTGATACACCACGCTCTCCACAGGAAGCTGGGCAGATTCCATGGTGTCTAAAAAGTAGTCAAGATCCTCCCCGGTCAGAATATCCAGAGATCCTTTCACCACCAGGCCTTCCCCCTGTATCTCGGTGTCATTCTCCAAAGCCTCATAAAATTCATCAGTCAGCTGATCCATCTCTTTGCATCTGTCTGCCGGAACCTGGATGGACATGAAGATTCCCCGGTTCTCATCCAGAACCACATAGGAAGAGCTCTCCTTCACGGTTCCTCTGCTCACGCCGTTTACCTTGGTAGTCTTGGTTGTCTCCAGATATTCTCCTAAAGGATAGTTCACCTGATAGGAAACATATTTCCCTTCCATGTCCTCCAGATTGTCCTCCGCCTCCAAGGCGACACTGCCCCTTAAGGCGCTTACAGCCGAAAGCCCTACTTTGGAAAACAAAAATCCGCTGATTGCTCCGAATACCACCACAAAGAGAACAATGGACATCAGTTCCTTCATCTGTAATTTATTAATCATGATTTTACCCTTCCCCTCCGGCATTTTCCTGCCTACACCGCCGTAATCTCTATGGAGTCTCCAAGATTCTTTTTAATCTGGGCAATAAGGAATCCCAGGGTATCCTCCCCGTCAAACCCCAGCTCATAATCACACCCTTTTTTCTTGGCGGAATCCTTAAAGTAGATTCTTGCCACATAAGTGGTATAGGTGATCCGCACTTTTCCGGTGTAATACTGACCTGTCTCCGTGGCAGTCTCCACCCTTGCCACCCGGTTCGAGTCTACAAGCCTTACTCCTCCAAGGCTGTGGAACACGATCCAGTACCGTTTCCCCACTGCCACCCAGCTCATGTTCTGGCTGCTCCGCTCTCTGTAAGACTTATCCTTTGCCCCCTCCAGAATATCTGCCGCCATCTCCTCCTGGTCGTCCTTTGACGGCAGAGCCTTACCAATCTGTTTGCGGAAGCTTTTTAAGATCTTATCTGTATTGAGGCTGAATTTCAGGGACATCCACTGCACCCACAAGAGCAGATCTCCCATGAGAAGCCCTACGGGAAGATGGATGGTCATGATAGTAGTCAAAGAAGCCTTTACAAAAAATCCCAAAGCCACAGGGATGACGGCTCCCAAAAGCATTCCCCCAATCACCGTCTTTGTGCCCTTTTTCTTCAGGTAATCATGCCAGGGGCTCAGCCAGAGCTTCTGGAGGGCAAGAAGCTGATCCATCTTGGAGCCGGAAAAATCTTTCTCCAGAATCGCCCGTTCATCCTCCTTCCCCTCCTTCTTCTTCAAGAACCCCTTAAGAGCTATTAGGAATATCATCAGATTGACAGCTGCCGTTATGATGCAGAACCAAAGGTTGACAGCTCCCAGGCCCTGAATCTTTTTATGCTCTATGGAGTACCATCTGTCCTGAGAAAATGCAATCAGATCCATCTCCCTTGTGGTTTTGGAATCGCTGCCTGTAAGAATATTCAAAAGCTTCTCCACCTGGGCGTCATCCAAAGCCACGACAGTCCCCCTCACCGTCACAGGCGTGACCTTTGAACCGTTGTTGGCCTTGTACAAAAGATTGCCGATCCTGCTGTGATCACTGTCAGAGGTGATCACATTTAAAAATTCCTGGCGCTCCTCATCATATATAATATATCCCCATCTGGAGATTCGGTCCTGATCCCCGGAATAGTACTCTGCTCCATAGGAAGCCACAGGCCAGGCTGCCTCATAGGCCCCATATTTCCCTTCATACTCCCCAAAGGAGCCTGTCATCGGCACAGGGCCGGACTGCATCTGTATAAAAGGGCCGCCTGCCAAAACCAGGAAAAACACCACTGCCGCAAGGGACAGGGCCATGAGCCCCACATAATATCCTTTCTTCATACTTTGTACCTCCTTATTCATTTGCTTTTCTGTTGATAAGCTCTGTTCTGATCTTGGAATATACAAACTTCTGACTTCCGTACAGCCCATAGTATCCTGACAGGGTAAAGCTCACCCCGATGGCCAGGACAAAATAGGGCATCGCTTCAAATCCAAACATCTCAAAGGCAATAAGAATGCTGGAGATGGGACAGTTGGTAACACCTACAAAAAGGGCGGCCATGCTGCAGGCGGCACACAACGAGGGAGAAAACTTAAGAAGGGTTCCCACAACACATCCGAAGGTGGCTCCCACACATAAAGTGGGGACGATCTCCCCTCCCTTGTACCCGGCTCCTAAGGTCACTGCCGTAAAGAGCATTTTCAGCAGAAACGCCTCATATCTTACATGTCCCTCCACTGCCTCCTCAATAAGCCCCATACTGCTTCCGTTGTAATCCCTGTTTCCCACAAGAAACGTGAGAAGCATGAGAAGGACAGAGGCCCCGAGAATCCGTATGTACGGGTTTTTAAAAAACCGGCGGTACCAATGCTCTGACTGGTGAAGGACCAGGCAGAACAGAATACTGATGATAGCGCAGAGTCCTCCTACGCAGACAATGATTACTGCCGGGACGATTCCGAATTCCGGAATCTCCACAATGGTGAAATGCTCCCCTGAAAGCCCCATGGCGCCGGCCACTCCGGCTCCTATAAAGGAGGCAAACAGACAGGGCACCATGGCCGCATAGTACATGACTCCGATGCTTACCACCTCCATAGAGAAGATCCCTGCTGCCAGGGGGGTGCCGAACAGCGCCCCAAAGCAGGCACTCATGCCGCACATCACCGCCACCTTCTCATCCTTTTCATCCAGGCGCATCACCTTTCCTGCCAGGCTTCCAAGGCTTCCGCCCAGCTGCAGGGCCGCTCCCTCCCGGCCTGCCGAACCTCCTGTCAGGTGGGTCAGAACCGTGCTGACAAAAATCAAAGGCCCTGTGGACAAGGAAATCGGTTCCCCGGAGGAGATGGCCTCCAGAACCATGTTGGTTCCTTTATTCCGCTCCTGGCCTGCCGCATGATACAACCCTATAATCAGGACGCCGGAAACCGGAAGAAGGTACAAAAGCCAGGGGTATGTCTGAAAACATGCGGCCGCAAGACGGATGGCGCGGCCGAAGATTCCGCCTGTAAGCCCCCCTAGGATTCCCACTACAGTTGAAATCAGAGTCCATTTCACAAAATAATCTACCTGGGCTCCAAAAGGTACTTTTGCCTTTAATTGTTCCATCTCTTTCTTGCTCCCCGGGCCTTCCTACTCTGTATAAGTCCCTTTTGCCTTCACCAGCTTTGGGCGGTATCCGGCTTCATTTAATGCTCTGACTATGATGTTCTTATGTTCTGTTCCAAAGGCTTCTATGGTGATCCGCAGCTCCACCGCCGCATTGCGGTTGATACTGATGAACTGGTTGTGCTCCAGCTTGATTACATTGCCCTTTTCCTCTGCCAGCAGGGCGGACACCTTGGCCAGCTCTCCCGGCTTGTCCGGAAGCAGGACAGACACCGTAAAGACTCTGTCTCTCTGAACCAGGCCGTGCTGAACCACAGAGGCCATGGTGATCACATCCATGTTGCCGCCGCTTAAAACGGACACGATTTTTTTCTTCTGTACATTCAGGTGCTTTAGGGCAGCCACCGTGAGAAGCCCGGAATTTTCCACGATCATCTTGTGGTTCTCCACCATATCAAGGAAGGTCACAATAAGCTCGCTGTCCTCCACGGCAATGATGTCATCCACATTTTCCTGAATATACGGGAAGATCAGATCCCCGGGACACCTTACTGCCGTGCCGTCGGCGATGGTGTCGGCGCTCTTTAACTCCACCACATGGCCTGCCTTTAAAGATTCCTGCATACAGTTGGCTCCCGCCGGCTCCACGCCTATGACCTTAATCTTAGGGTTGAGCAGCTTTGCCAGGGTGGAGATGCCGGCGCACAGCCCGCCTCCGCCTATGGGCACCAGAATATAATCCACTGTAGGCAGCTCCTTGATGATCTCCATGGCTATGGTTCCCTGGCCCGTGGCTACTGCCAGATCATTAAAGGGATGGACAAAGGTCATGCCCTTCTCCTGGGCCAGCCTGACGGCATAGGCACATGCCTCGTCGAATCCGTCCCCCTCCAGAATCACCTCGGCCCCGTAATTCCTGGTACGGTTTACCTTGATGAGGGGCGTGGTGGTGGGCATGACAATGGTGGATGGAATGCCTGCCAGCTTGGCGGCGTAGGCAACGCCCTGAGCGTGGTTTCCTGCCGATGCGGCAATCAGCCCCCGCTTTTTCTCCTCTTCCGTCAGGGTATTGATCTTGTAATAGGCTCCCCTTACCTTGTAGGCTCCTGTATACTGCATATTTTCCGGCTTAAAGTACACTTTGTTGCCTGTCTGCTCAGAAAAATATTCGCTGTATACCAATTTTGTCTCCTGGGTCACCCTGCTGACCGCCTCCGCCGCTTCCTCAAAACTCTCTAATGTCATCATCTTCTTAGTCCTCTCCTCTTTCCGTTATATTGAACAGAGCGTTAATAAACTGGTCTGCATGAAACTTCTGTAAGTCGTCAATCTGTTCTCCGATTCCGATATATTTCACCGGGATTCCAAGCTCCGACTGGATCGCCACGGCAATTCCTCCCTTTGCCGTGCCGTCAAGCTTAGTCAGAATGATTCCCGTCACATTGGCGGCCTCCATAAACTGTCTTGCCTGAGAAAGGGCATTCTGTCCCGTGGTGCCGTCAAGGACTACAAGGGTCTCCCTGTAGGCCTCGGGATACTCTTTGTCAATAATGCGGTTGATCTTCTTTAGCTCCTCCATAAGGTTTTTCTTATTATGGAGCCTTCCGGCCGTGTCGCAGATGAGCACGTCTGCATTCCGTGACTTTGCCGCGGCGATGGCATCAAAGATTACTGCCGCCGGGTCAGAGCCCTCCTGCTGGGCGATGATCTCCACGCCTGCCCGGTTGGACCACTCCGTCAGCTGGTCAATGGCCGCTGCCCGGAAGGTGTCTGCCGCCGCCATAATCACTTTCTTGCCGCTGTCCTTTAACTGTCCGGCCAGCTTCCCCACGGAGGTGGTCTTTCCCACGCCGTTGACGCCGATTACCAGGATCACGGACTTCCGATTCTCAAACTCATATGCATTTTCCCCAAGATCCATCTGCTGCTTCATGGTGTCCATGAGAATGGCCTTGCACTCGGCAGGCTCCTTAATATGCTGGTCCTTCACCTTCTGGCGGAGATTCTCCACAATAGACATGGTGGTCTGGATTCCAAGGTCTCCCATAATCAGAGTCTCCTCGATCTCCTCGAAAAAATCATCGTCAATGGCCGAGAAACCGCTGAATATGGAGTCAATCCCCGACACAATGTTGTTCCTGGTCTTGGCAAGTCCCTCCACCAGCCTTCCGAAAAATCCTTTTTTGCCTTCTGCCATAACTGCTTCCTCCTCTTAACCTTCCAAACTGCCCTCTATGAGATTCACAGAAACCAGGGTAGATACCCCCTTTTCCTGCATGGTAATACCGTAAAGCCTGTCTGCCGACACCATGGTGCCTCTTCTGTGGGTGATCACAATAAACTGGGTGTTCTTTGTCAGCTTGTGGAGATATCCTGCAAACCGGTCCACATTGGAATCATCAAGAGCCGCCTCGATCTCGTCTAAGAGACAGAAGGGAGATGGCTTCAGATTCTGGATTGCAAACAGAAGGGCAATGGCTGTCAGCGCCTTCTCCCCGCCGGAAAGCTGCATCATGTTCTGAAGCTTCTTCCCCGGAGGCTGAGAGATAATCTGAATGCCGGCTTCCAGGATATCCTCCCCCTCCACCAGCTCTAAAGCCCCGTGTCCGCCGCCGAACAATTCCTTAAATACCTGGTCAAATTCCCGGCGTATCTCCTTAAACTTTTCCTCAAACTGCCGCCTCATGCCCGTGTCCAGCTCCTCGATAATCTTGAGAAGCGTCTCCTCCGCCTTCACCAGATCTTCATGCTGGGTCTTCATAAACTCGTACCGCTCAGACACCTCTTTATAGTCCTCTATGGCATTGACATTGACGTTGCCGAGGCCCCTGATGGCGCCTTTTAACTGCTCTGTCTGCTTCTTCATCTCGGAAAGAGAGTTCCACTCCGGCTTCCGCAGAGCCATGGCTGTAGTAAGGGTCAGCTCATACTCGCTCCACATATACTCCACATGGTGTTCCAACCGCTCCTCCATCTTTTCCTTCTGACTCTGGAGGCGGAACAGCTCCTTATCCAGGCGGCCCTGACGGCCTGCCAGCTCTTCCCGCTTGTCAAACAGCTGTTTTTGTTCTTTTGATTTCTCTTCTCTGGCAGAGGCATACCTTACGGCCTCCTCCTCCGCCTGGGCCGCTCTGTCAAGGGCCTCTGCAATCAGACCCTTCAGCCTCTCGATCTCCTGATTCTTCTGGTCAATGGCCTGGCGGCTTACGTCCCTGCTTCCGTCCAGACCGGCCTTTTCTTCCTCCAGCTTCTCCAGCTCCCCGCGGACACGCCTCACATTCTCCTGGATGAACTGATACTGCTGCATCAGATTGGCTCCCGCCAGCTGCACTTCCGAGAGGTTTCCGGCAAGGGCCTCTCTCTCCCGTCTGGATTCCTCCAGCGTCAGAGTCATCTCTTCCGCTTTTTTTCCTTCCAGGCTGCTCTGGGATTCCAGGTTCATAACTCCCCGGGCCAGTTCTCTCTGGTTCTCCTCGATTTCCCGGATCTGTTCCTCCAGATGCCTGTTCTCCAGAACCATATCCTGGGAGGATTCTGCAATCTCCTGGATCTTGTCGTCCAGCTGAGCTAAGTTCATCTCCATGGTATTCTGAACCAGATATGCCTTCTGGCGCTGTTCCTTTAACTGCTCCAGCTCCTCCCTCTGCTCTCTCAAAAGCTCCTCCTGCATGGACAGCTCCTCCTGGAGCTTTTCCGCCGCCGCCAAAGCCTTTTTACAGCGGTTCTCCAGCTCCTCGATCTCCCTCTTTCTGCCCAGGAGATTGCTGGTATTTTTAAACGCGCCGCCGGTCATGGAGCCGCCGGCACTTAAGAGTTCTCCATCCAGGGTCACAATCCTTAAGGAATACTGGTATTTCCTTGACAGGGCGATGGCATGGTCAATATGATCCACCACCACCACCCGTCCCAGAAGATATCTCACCAGGCCTTCATACACCTGATCCGCCTGGACAAGGCTGCTTGCAAGGCCTAAGACTCCCGGCTCCGTAAGGGCCTTATCCTGGGTAAAGCCTCCCTTCACCCCCACGCTGGTGAGAGGGAGGAAGGTGGCTCTTCCGTATTTGTTCTTTTTCAGATATTCGATGAGCTGCTTGGCCGTAGTCTCGGAGTCTGTCACAATATTCTGGATGCTGCCTCCAAGGGCCGTCTCAATAGCCATCTCATACTCCTTCTGAGTGGTGATAATGTCGGCCACCACCCCGTGGATTCCCCTGACCCGGCTTCTCACCTCCATGACCCGCCTAATGCTGTTGCCGTATCCGTCATACCGCTCCGCTAAGTTCTTTAGGGATTCCAGCTTGGTATCGTCGGCCCGGTACTCCTGCTGCTTTAAGTTCAGATTCCTGGTGAGCCTGCTTACCTCGGACTCCAGTTCCCCGATCCTTCCCGTGGAGGAGTCCTGGGCCTCTGCCAGAGCCTTCAGCCGGTCCTTTACCTCCTCCAGCTTCTTTATCTCCTCTTTCTTCTGCTCCTCCTGAACCGATTCATCGCTTTTTGATTTGAGAAGCTTCTGAACCACCTCGGAGCGCCGCACCTGGACCTGCTCCAGCATGGCCTCATACCGCTGCTGCCTGGCGGCCAGAGAAGCCTTTTCATTCATGGTAAGAATCATCTGGCTCTTTGCATTCTCGATTTTCTGGTCAAGGAGCATGATCTTCTCGTCCGCCTGGCGCAGCGCCTCCTGGGCAGCCTCCTGCTCTTTTTTTCCTTCCTTCACCTGAGAGGAAACACGGCTGTTGTCCTCCTCGTACTCCTTAAGCCGGCTGGTTCTCTCCTCCATCTCCCGGCTTATGGCATCCATCCTGGCGCGGATGTGCTCGGCGTTCATGTTCTCCGTATTAATCTGTTCTAACAGTACATTGATCTGGCCATCCAGGCTGCCCTTTAAAAGATTGGCCTGGCCTGCCTGATCCCGGCTTTCCTCCGCCTTTTCTCCCAGCTCCTTTAATGCCAGGTCCAGCTCTTCATAGGTGACGCGTATCTGATCCGCCGCCGCCTTGGTCTCCTCCAGATCCTCTGACACCACCCGGGTGTCTGCTTCTATCTCCTTCAGCTGGGCCTTTATGCCCTCGCTCTCTTTTAAAAAGACATTGACCTCATAGGACTTCAGTTCTTCTTTTAACCGCAGATATTCTCTCGCAGTCTCCGACTGTTTTGCCAGAGGCCCCACTCTTTTTTCCAGCTCCGAAAGAATATCGTTTACGCGGACTAAATTCTGCTTCTCGTCCTCCAGCTTTTTCTGGGCTATGCTTTTCCTGCGCTTGAACTTTACGATTCCTGCCGCCTCGTCGAAAAGCTCCCTCCGGTCCTCCGGCTTTCCGCTTAAGATCTTGTCGATCTGTCCCTGCCCGATAATGGAGTATCCCTCCTTGCCGATACCGGTATCATAGAACAGCTCGTTAATATCCTTCAGCCTGCATGCGCTTCCGTTAATCAGATATTCGCTTTCTCCTGAGCGGTAGATCCGCCTTGCCACAGTCACCTGGTCATAGTCGATGGCCAGCTGATGGTCGGAGTTATCCAGAGTAATGGCCACGTAGGCAAACCCCTGAGGCTTTCGTGTCTCGGTGCCTGAAAAAATTACGTCCTGCATGCTGGCTCCCCGCAGCTGCTTGATCCTCTGTTCCCCCAGAACCCATCGCACCGCGTCAGCCACATTACTCTTACCGCTTCCGTTAGGCCCTACAATGCCGGTAATCCCGTTGTGAAATTCAAACAGAATCTTGTTGGCAAAGGATTTGAAGCCCTGTACCTCAATGCTTTTTAAATACATATTTCACCTACTGTTTTGTTTTAAGTCTTAGGATTCCTTTGTATGCGGCCATGCTTTCCGCCGCCTTCTTGGTCCGGCCTGTTCCCCGTCCCACCTCTTCTGCCCCGATCATAGCCCGGGACTCAAAGAGTTTATTGTGATCCGGCCCTTCTTCCCGAAGGAGTTCATAGGACAGAGGTTCATCCCCCATGGCCTGAACCATCTCCTGTAAAATAGTCTTGCTATCATAAAAGAGCTGTTTGTGTTCAATGTCATTTAAGATAAACCGCTCAATAAACTCTTTTGCATTAGCAAAACCACCATCCAGATAGATTGCCCCGATGAGGGCCTCCATGGCGTCGGATACAATGGAATTCCGCTCCCTTCCTCCAGTTGCCTCCTCCCCCTTGCCCAGAAGGAGATACTCCCCTAAGGACAACTCTCCGGCACAGAGAGCCAGGGTGGGTTCACATACAATACTTGCCCGCATCTTCGTCAGGTCGCCCTCTGGCAGCTGTCTGTATTTGTGGTACAGGAAATCACTGGATACCACCTCCAGAACCGCGTCTCCCAAAAATTCCAGCCGCTCGTTGCACTTAAGCTTGTCCATCCGGTGTTCATTGGCATAGGAACTGTGGGTCATGGCCTGGCACAGCAGCCTTTTGTCCTGAAATTCATACCCTGTCTTCTCTTCCAGTTCTTCTAATCGTTGATTCATATACGTCTCCTCAAGATGAAAAAGCCCTTATACAGGGCTTTTTCGTACACAGCTCTTAGTTTAATGCATTCTTGATCTGCTCCACTGCATCTCCTACAGTCACAATCTTCTCTGCTTCCTCCTGTGGAATCTCGATATCGAACTGCTCCTCAATGGCAGCGATAATCTCGAAAATGTCCAGGGAATCGGCTCCCAGATCGTCTACAAATGTAGTGGATGTGGTGATATCGTCCTCACTTACATTCAATACCTCCGCAATAATCCCCTGTAATTTCTCAAATTCCATAACAAAACCTTCCTCTCTTTCTTTTTTATTCCTGCTCTTTAATTGGCAGCAGGCTTTCCTTTATTTTTTCATTGATCTCCTGCTCTTTAAAGGTAACGCACTGAATGATAGAATTGCATATTTCTACGGACTTTGAGTTGCCGTGGGTCTTCACCACCAGTCCCTTTAACCCCAAAAGAGGGGCACCGCCATACTGGCTTGCATCAAAAGCCTTCATGGTCTCTTTGAGCGCCGGCTTCACAAGGAGAGCGCCGATCTTACTTCTCAGGCTTGTCATCAGCCCTGCCTTCACCATAGAAAGCATGGTAGCTCCCACACCCTCGTACAGCTTTAAGATTACATTGCCTACAAAGGCCTCGCTGACAATAACGTCTGCACCGCCATGGGGAATCTCCCTGGCCTCGATACTGCCAATAAAGTTAATATCCGTGCATGCTTTCAAAAGGGGAAATGTCTCCTTCACCAGGGCATTGCCCTTTTCCTCCTCCGCGCCGATATTGACAATGGCAACCCTGGGATGTTTCATGCCTATGACGTGTTCCATGTAAATAGAACCCATTCTTGCAAATTGTACCAGATGAGAAGGCCTGGCGTCCACATTGGCTCCGCAGTCAATCAGAAGGGATACCCCTTTCTCCGTGGGAATGAGAGGCGCTAAGGGCGGACGTTCCACTCCCCGTATCCTTCCCACAATTACCTGACCTCCTACCAGGATAGCCCCGGAACTCCCCGCTGACACAAAGGCATCGGCCTCCTGCCTCTTTACCAGATTCATCCCCACTACAATGGAAGAGTCCTTCTTTTTGCGGATGGCGTTCACCGGCGGCTCCTCCGTCTCGATGACCTCAGAGGCATGTACAATGGAAACCCGGCCCTCAGGGTAAGAATAGTTCCCCAGTTCCTTTTGTATCTTATCTTCCTGGCCCACCAGGATCACGCTGACCTGTTCCTTTTTGCTTACTGCCTCTACGGCTCCTTTTACAATCTCCACGGGAGCATAATCCCCGCCCATAGCATCCACTGCTACCTTTATCATACTGTGATTCTCCTTTCAGCCCAGGGGGCCTGAGATAATCTATTACATAATATACTAGATATCGTTTTATAAATCAATACTGTATTTCTTTTTATATAATGACTTTCCCCCATTCTTAAATATCATGTATGAATTTTCCCCCAGAGATACCAGCCGCAAGATTAAATCTGTATTCAAGGCAAAGGGCATGAGTGGTAAGCACCTGGCTGGCACGGTTATTTATGGTTATCTGTGGGACAAAAAGCGGAAACAGAAATTTAGTCCTCAAACTTTGGTTGTAGGCAACTTTCTTTTTTTTTAATTTTATGGTAAACTATCGAAAAGAAGAGGATTAAATACAAGTTAATTCGCAGTTACACTTTATATGGAACAATAAGGGTGGAGTTAGATTGTTAAAAAGAAAGCTGGTGAAGAGATTGACAGTTACGCAACAGATAGACCAAAAACATCAGGAAGATTTACAGAGGTTAAGAGGCTTTCGCCTGCTTGATGATGATTTTCTCACAAAGTGTTTTGATGGTCATACGGCAAGCATAGAACTGGTATTGCAGATTGTACTGGAAAAGCCGGATTTAAAGGTGCTGGACGTTCGCACCCAGGTATTTGTAGAGAATCTGCCGAACCGTTCAGTGAGACTGGATATTCTGGCTACCGACAGCACAGGGGCAAAACTGAATGTAGAAGTACAGCGCTCCGACAAAGGAGCTGGGAGAAAAAGAGCAAGGTATAACTCCAGCATGATGGATGCAAACCTTCTGCAGAAGGGCGAGGATTTTGACAAGCTACCGGAAACCTGGGTAATCTTTATCACAGAAAATGACGTAATGGGAAAAGGGCTGCCGCTCTATCCGGTTGAGCGGTGCTTTTTGGGAACTGGGGAAAGCTTTGGGGACGGTTCGCACATACTGTATGTAAATGGCGCTTATCGTGGAGATACGCCAATCGGAAAATTAATGCATGACTTCTCCTGTACAGACGCAGGGGATATGTACTATGGAACACTGGCGGACAGGGTGAGATTTTTCAAAGAGAGTAAGGAGGGAATCGAAATTATGTGCCGGGCTATGGAAGATATGAGGAACCAGACATTGAAAGAGGGAATGAAAGAAGTTGCACTCCGTATGTTGACGGCTGGCAAATATGCTTTAGAGGAAATCGTTAATATTTCAGGACTTTCTCTTGAAGAGGTTAAGCAGCTGAAAGCTGACAGAAGCGCATAAGCAGAATTGATAAGCCAGAAATCAAGGAGAACGATTTCTGGCTTCATTTTTTAACGCAGTATTTATTTTTATATATCATAATTCTCCAACCGAAGAAGATCAAAGCCTTGCTGTTACTGATTATTCCTTCCCAAACTCCCCCAGCTCCTGCCCCTTAAGGGCTCTCTCCAAAAGCTTTGGCAGCTTCTGAGGATTACAGGCAAAGCATGGAATCCCTAGCCTGGCCACCTTCTCCGCGATCTGAGCATCGTAATAAGGTTTCCCCCCATCGGCGATGGCCAGAAGGCATACCACCGTAACCCCGCTCTCCTTCAGTTCCCCAAGCCTTCTAATAAGGGCCGCCCGGTTGCCTCCTTCACAGAGATCGCTGACCAAAAAGAACAGCGTCTTCTTAGGATTCTCCACAAACCTGCTGCAGTAAGCCACGGATTTGTCAATATCCGTTCCCCCTCCTAGCTGGAACCCGAACAGCAGATCCACAGGGTCGTCACATTTTTCCGTCAGATCCACCACCTGGGTGTCAAAAGCCACGATTCTGGTCTTCACCGACGCCATGCTTGCCAGAATACAGCTGATAATGGAGGAATAGATCACCGATTCCCCCATGGAACCGCTCTGATCCACGTCCAGAATAATGGTGTATTTATTGGCCGCCGTGGTGGAGGTGCGGTCAAAAAAATAATAGTGTTCCGGAATAATCTTTTTCAGCTCCGGCCTGTAGTTTTTGATTCCTCTTCGGATGGTAGTAGGAAAATCCAGAGCCGATGCCGATGGAATCGGGGAATGCTGCCTCTTATTCACCGCCGCCGTCACCGCTCTCTTAATATCGCTTTCCAAAAGCTTGTTGATCTCCTCCACAATCTTTTTCATAAATTCCCGGACGCTTTCTTTGCTCCTTTTGGGCACCTGATCCTTTAAAAGCAGGATGGTGGAAGCCAGGTTCATATCCGGCTCCAGGTTCTCCAAAAGCTCCGGCTCAAAGATCAGCTGCTTTAATCCGCACCGCTCCATGGCATCTGCCTGTACGATCTTCACCAGATCCTTGTCAAAAAGGCTCCTTACGTCTCCCAGCCACCTGGTAATCTGAGGGTTGGAAGGCCCGTGGCCTGCCCCTCTTCCTCCCGGCCCAAAGCCTCCCTGGGAGGTGTTGTTGTAGATACAGGCCAGGGCCTGATCCATAAGCCACTGTTCCTCCGTGAGTCCCAGGCTTTCTCCCCCGTTCATTCTGTCAAAGCCTTCCTCGCTCTCCTGGCCCAGGATGAGACGCCATCTTGTCATGCGTTCCTTTAATTTGTCGTCAGATATCTCCAAAATCAAAATCCTCCAATCCCTCCAGCATCTCCATGGCATCCTCCGTGAGAGTCCCGCCCAGAACCTCGCTGACCTGCTCCGGATTCACCTGCCAGATCTCCCCCAGATTCTCGGCGATCTGATCCTTTTCCATGGAAGAAAAATCCGCAAAAGCCCGGCGCAGAAACAAAAGAGCCCGCTTAAATTCCTCCTCGTCCAGAGTATCCAGATACCCGCTTAATTTCTCCCACAAGGTAAGGCGGGCAATGAGGGCGTAATGGTTGCGGGAAGACAGGCCTGCAAACCATCCGGCCCCCAGCTCCGCAGGAATCCCCTTGGAAAGACGCCTCTCCACCTCACGCCCCAGCTCCTCGCTGTCCATGATCCCCTGCTCTAAGAGAATGGAAGCCGCCAGCCCGGAAAGACGGGTATTGAGATCATCTCTGGCCGCAATCCGGCCAAGAACCTCAAGGAAACGCTGCCGGTCCAGAAAATCATGGGCCACGCTTACGGTCTGAAGGCGGCTCACGGCAGCGGCCAACGATTTTGCCGCTTCATCGTCACAGGCGCACTCTCCCGGCAGAATCAGACAGGCCCGCAGAAACAGCTGGGACAAAATAGGAATCAGGGGCGTCCTGTCAAGCCTTCTGATATCCCCGTACAAAATCACCACAGACAGGCTCCCTGCCGTATCTGCAATCTCCGTTATGGACGCCCCATCCACTGCCATTGCCTGAAGCCGGTCCAGGGCCGCAGATACCATAGCCGGCATTCCGCAGTAAAAAGCCTCCTCCACGATTCCTGCAATCCGGGAAATCCCCTGGCTCTCCTCCAGCTTACTTTTTAATGCGAAGGCCGCCGCCTGCTCCACGGTATCGCCCTTCAGCACTGCCTCCACAATCTGGATCTCCGCCTCCGGCGTCCATCTTAAGCTCCACTGCTCCGCCCAGGTGGCATTGTCCTGGCGCACGGACTGAATCGAGGCGAACAAAATCCCCAGCACCCTCAGCCGGTGGAGAAAAAAAGACCTTTCCAGATCAAGAAAAGCAGCTTTTTTTGTCTTTACCCTTAAGTTTTCCCGCAGATCCAGGGACAGCTCCGAGGCAGTCACGGACTTGTATTTTTCCAGCTTTAATTCCCTTAATTTCTCATAAAAATCCCTTTGAATGGAGGTCTGGCTCACCCCCTGGGGAAGGCTTCCGATCTTAGTGCCGATCTCCGTGTCCGCCGCCGCAAGGGCAAGCTCTGAAAATGCCCCGTGGCCCATACAGGTGACGGCCGCGTCCCGAAGATCCCGAAGAGCCGGAATCCTGCCGTCATGAAGGGCCGCCAACGCCCCCGACAGTCTGGCCGCCTCCAAGACCTCCGCCGAAGACACCATTCCCCCGTGGTTCCTCTGGAACGATGCAAGGCCTGTGAGATACCGCCTTGCCCCGTAGTCCGGTTCCTTCCTTAAAAGTCCCTGCCACAGGTATTCATAGTAGGCGGGAGCCCGGTTCCCCGCACCGTAGCCGGAATGCTCCGAGAGACGGTAATAGGAATAGGGCATCAGAGTCTTCATGGACGCAAGGCTGGGAAGGGCCTTTCGCTCCTTGTCCGTCATGGCACTGCCGCCTGTAAGAATTCCTTCCACATGATAAGCCCCTGTGATTACCGCGATCCTCTCCGGCGCTGTCCCCTCTTTTACGGCATCCTCAATCTGCCTCCTCATGAAGGCCTCCCGCACCAGATTCTCGGCATAGTCTCCGGCGCTCCTCTGCTCCAGCTGCCTTAAGGAGCGGCCGAATTCCTTGGCCCCCCTCTCATAACCGGCAGCGTCCCCGGCCTGCTCCATAGTCCGTTCCCAGAAGGTCTCATGGTCCTTGTCAGGGCACTGGCTGTCAAGAGCCCGGTACACGTCAAAGGATTCCCCGGACTCCTCCTTGCCCTCCCCTACTGCCCTCATGCCCAGGAACACATCGGATGGCAGATCACAGAATCTGCATCTGCGCCCATGCTCTCCGGCCCACAGAAGGGCCTGATATTCCGGTGAATATTCTGCAAAGGGATAAAGAACGGTTCTGATAGGGAGCTCCTTTGTGTATGCCATGACTGCCACAGGAGGCTTCACCTCCTCCGCCCTCAGGTCTTCCATCAAATCCGTAAAATCCGCCGGCCCCTCGATGAGAACCAGTTCAGGGTCTGCCTGTTCCAGAAACTCTCTGACATAGTAAGCGCCTGCAGGAGACAGATGACGGATTCCAAATACAAAAGGCTGTTTCTCCATCAATGATTTAACTCCTTGCACTCTTTATAGAGGGAAAGCCATCCAGAGCCCCTTTTTTTCATAATGTTCTCCAGATATTCTTCCCATACCCTCTGATCCTTCTCGTCCTCCTTCACCACGGCTCCCTGAAGGCCTGCCGCCAGGTCATAGTCCGTAATATCCCCGTTTCCGAAGCTTCCTGCCAGAGCCATGCTGTTTGCCAGAAGGGAGATGGCCTCCGCCGTAGACAAAACTCCTGTAGTAGTCTTTAGCTTCTGCTTTCCATCCAGGGTAGCCCCTGCCCTCAGCTCCCGGAAAATGGTACACACCTTCTCCACCACCTCTTCTTCCGGAAGCTTGGCGTTGAGATCCAGACTTTCCGACAGCTGGGCAATTCTGGTCTTCACAATCTCCATCTCCGCTTCCAGGCTTTCCGGTGAAGGCAGAACTACAATGTTAAACCGCCTCTTTAATGCCGCCGACATCTCGTTGACTCCCTTATCCCTGGTGTTGGCCGTGGCAATCACCGAGAATCCCTTTTTGGCGGGAACCTCAATGCCAAGCTCCGGCACGGAGATCCTTTTCTCCGACAAAATAGAGATGAGGGCGTCCTGAACCTCTGAGGCACACCTGGAAATCTCCTCCACTCTGGCGATGGCGCCTTCCTCCATGGCCCTGTATACAGGACTGGGAATCATGGCCTCCTTAGAAGGCCCGCTTGCAATCAGCATGGCGTAATTCCAGGAGTATTTGATCTGCTCCTCCGTGGTTCCTGCCGTTCCCTGAATCACCCTTGTGGAGTTGCCGTTAATGGCGGCCGTCAAATGCTCCGACAGCCATGATTTTGCCGTTCCCGGCTCCCCGATGAGAAGAAGGGCCCGGTCCGTCACAAGGGTGGAAATGGCGATCTCCACCAATCTCTCATGGCCGATGTATTTGGGGGTAATCTCCATTCCCCCGCAGCTGCCGCCGCAGATGTAGGTGAGAACAGACTTGGGCGACATACGCCATCCGGCAGGCACCGGGTATTTCTCATTGGCAATCAACACATCAATCTCTTTCTGAAACAGCTGCTCCGCCGGCAGCCTCTGGACATTGTTATTACTCATAGCTTCCTCCACTTTTATCATCCTTTTTAAAGTAATTCTATTTTACAGGAATGCTCCTTTGTCTTTTTACTGTAACTAATTCCTACAGCTAAAATACGGCCTGTATATCTGGGTTTCTCTCCCAGCCTTCCTTTGAAACGAAGAGCATAATTTTTATCCCGAATCTGCCCGATGGCCTTCTGAGGCGTGCTGTCTATCTTAAGTTCAAGAATAATTGCATCATCTTTGGGAATTTCGGGATAAAAAATAAAGTCTACATATCCTTTTCCTGCCCGATCTTCTCGCTCGATACGATATCTGTCCCTTGCAGACAAATAGACAAGGTTAACGATGGCTGACAGCTCAGTTTCATTGTTGTAAGAAAAAATCGGTGCTTCTGTATCGTGAGCAAATGTAAGGATTTCCACCATGGTTTGAGTATCTCCTGAAAGTGTAGCTTCAAGCATTCTTTCAGATTTCTTAGCGAGATGATAAACATATCCAAGAGAATCCTTGGACATCAGAAGTTTCTGAAACTGCTTCATAATCTCCTTATTTGGTACAAAAACTTTTCCGTTTTCGTAGGTCAAAAGCCCATATACCACCATAGCGGAATAGACCTCATCTTTGGTCTTCAGCTCCATAGATACTGCCGCATAATTCTGAATCGCTACTTTAACGCCTTCCCCTGCCGTCATCAGAACCACATCGTCCCTGACATCATTAATATTATTTTTGATATAGAAAAAGATTTCGTCATACGGTCCCGAACCGGTCCAGTAATCTGCCAGTTCATTATCCTCCAAAGCACTTACAATCGAACGAGGATTATAGATTCTCTTCCCGCTTGCAGTATGATAGCCATCATACCATAT
>JAAWHU010000035.1 GCA_022796015.1 Hungatella sp.
GAGAAGGGGTGGGTAAAGGGAATGACCTGCATCCGAATGGAGCTTGGGGAGCCGGACGCTTCGGGGAGAAGGAGGCCGGTGCCTGTGGAGGGCTCGGAGTTTACCATCGATGCGGACACGGTGATCATGTCCCTTGGTACATCGCCTAACCCTCTGATCTCCAGTACCACAAAGGGCCTGGAGGTGAACCGGAGGAAGTGTATCGTGGCGGAGGAGGCCACGGGGAGGACCAGCCGGGAAGGGGTCTATGCAGGAGGAGACGCAGTGACCGGAGCGGCAACAGTGATTCTTGCCATGGAGGCGGGAAGGGCCGGAGCCAGGGGAATCCATGAGTATTTGTCTGAGTAATATAAGAAAGTAGCTGCCAGGTCTTATAAATATAGGATGATGCTGGGGTCAAATAGAACATAAGGAGCGCGGGACTATGAAAAAATACAGACGGATATTTACAGTTGTCATTGACTCTCTTGGTATCGGGGCTATGCCCAATGCGGCTCAGTATGACGACGAGGGCACCGATACCCTGGGCCATATTGACCGGCATATGGATCCATTTAAAATTCCCAACCTTGCCAGAATGGGTATCGCCAACCTTCACCCCTTAAAGCATGTGGAGCGTGTAGAGAAGCCCCTTGGCTACTATGGGGAGCTTTTGGAGGCCAGTGTGGGCAAGGACACCATGACAGGCCACTGGGAGATGATGGGGCTTCATATTACTAAGCCTTTTAAGACCTTTACAGACACCGGTTTTCCGGAGGAGCTTTTGGAGGAATTGTCTAAAAGGACCGGCCACAAGATTGTGGGCAACAAGTCCGCCAGCGGCACCCAGATCTTAGATGAGCTGGCAGAGCATGAGATTGCCACCGGGGACATGATCGTATATACATCGGCGGACTCGGTACTTCAGATCTGCGGCAACGAGGAAACCTTCGGCTTGGAAGAGCTGTACCGCTGCTGCGAGATTGCCAGGGAACTGACCATGAGAGATGAGTGGAAGGTGGGACGGGTTATTGCCAGACCTTATGTGGGAAGGAAAAAGGGAGAGTTTAAACGAACCAGCAACCGCCATGATTATGCATTAAAGCCATATGGAAGGACTGCCTTAGACGCCCTGAAGGAGGCGGGATACGACGTGATCAGCGTAGGGAAGATCCGGGATATCTTCGATGGAGAAGGAATCACGGAAAGCCATAAGTCCAAAAGCAGTGTCCACGGCATGGATCAGACCATTGAGATTGCGGACAAGGAGTTTGAAGGCCTCTGCTTTGTGAATCTGGTGGATTTTGACGCTCTGTGGGGCCATCGGAGGAATCCTGTAGGCTACGGACAGGAGCTGGAGCGCTTTGACGAGAAATTAGGGATTCTTCTTGAGAAACTTAGAGAAGATGATTTGCTGATCATTACTGCGGATCATGGCAATGATCCCACTTATAAAGGTACGGATCACACCAAGGAGAAGGTGCCGTTTCTGGCCTGGTCGCCTTCCATGAAGGGCCATGGAAGGCTGGAAGCAAAGGACACCTTTGCCATAATCGGAGCTACCATTGCCCATAATTTCCAGGTGGATATGCCAGAGGGAACCATCGGAACCAGCATACTGGAGGAATTAGAATAATGGGGCGTCAAAAGGGCTGCAAAAGCCGTCTGTGAGAAAATCACAGGCGGCTTTTTTGCACACTTTAATAAGATAGAGTGTTAGATGATTACCATAGAAAACGGGAGGAATCAGCAATGAAGCATTGGGACAATATAAAAAGCATTTTATGGATTCTTTTGGGCAATACGGCATATGCGCTGGCCGTAACCATGTTTATCCTGCCCAACGGCCTGATTACAGGGGGAACCACGGGCCTGGCATTGTTTTTCTACCATCAGATGGGAGTGCCTATTCAGGGATTTGTGACGGTGTTCAATGTGGCCATGTTCCTTTTAGGCGCTGTGGTCCTGGGGAAAAAATTTGCCCTCACCACGGTGATCAGTACCTTCTACTATCCCCTGGTTCTGTCGGTATTCCAGAAAATCCCGGTGCTGGGAGCCATGACAAAGGACAATCTCCTGGCCGTGATCTTTGCCGGGCTCTTAATCGGAGGAGGCATCGGGGTGGTGATTCGGGCGGGAGCCTCCACGGGAGGTATGGATATTCCGCCTTTGGTGCTCAATAAAAAGCTGGGGCTGCCGGTGTCTGTCACTATGAACGGGATGGATACGGCGATTCTCCTTCTGCAGATGGTATTTTCCGACAAGGAGATGGTGCTCTACGGCATTCTTCTGGTGCTGATCTACACCACCGTTCTGAACAAGGTCCTTCTTCTGGGCCAGGCAAGAATGCAGGTAAAGATTGTTTCGGAATTCTATGAGGAGATCAACCAGGCCATAGCCGGAGAGCTGGACCGGGGAGTGACATTGTTTAGCTCCAGAACCGGCCATTTGAAAAAGGATGGGTATGTGGTGATGTCTGTAGTAAACCATCGGGAGCTGGCCCAGTTAAACCGCCTTGTTCAGAATATTGATCCCCAGGCATTTATTGTGATCCATCAGGTTAATGAGGTAAGAGGAAGAGGGTTCACCCTGACCAAAAAATATACATCATAAATTTAAGAAAAACAGTCATACTAACAAGAGAAATCCGTGCCCTTTAAGGGCAGAGAAAGGAACATGGAAAACCATGAGACGAGGGAATATCTTTTGGAGAGCAGGGCTGTTTTTTGCTGTGATCCTGCAGATAGCGATGGTATTGGCAATGGCAGGCTGTGCTGCAATGACAGATGGAAAGAAGATTGTAAGGATTGCCCTGGGACAGTCGGAAAGTCATCCGGAGTATCTTGGGCTTACGGCTTTTAAGGAGCATGTGGAGAAGCACTTAGGAGACCAGTATGAGGTTCAGATCTTCCCCAATGAGATTTTGGGGGCGACACAGAAGGCAGTGGAGCTGACTCAGACGGGGGCCATCGATTTTGTGGTGGCCGGGACGGCTAATCTGGAAACCTTCGCAGATGTGTACGAGATTTTCAGTATGCCTTACCTATTCGATTCGCCGGAAGCCTACCGGACGGTTATGGGGAATGAGGAGATGATGAACGGCATCTATGAATCCACGGATCAGGCAGGATTCCGGGTGCTGACATGGTACAACGCGGGAACCCGGAATTTCTATGCCAAAAAACCTGTTTACACACCGGAAGACTTAAAAGGGCTTAAGATCCGGGTGCAGCAAAGCCCGGCCAGCGTAAAGATGATGCAGGCTTTCGGGGCGGCGGCTTCCCCTATGAGCTTTGGGGAGGTGTACACCGCCATTCAGCAGGGGGTTATTGACGGGGCAGAGAACAACGAGCTGGCTCTGACCAACAACAAACACGGGGAGGTGGCCAAATATTTTACTTACAACATGCACCAGATGGTTCCCGACATGCTTGTAGGCAATCTGAAATTTTTGAACAGTCTGACAGAGGAGGAGCTGAAGATCTTTAAGGAGGCGGCGCTGATCTCCAGCCAGGTGGAGCAAAGGGAATGGGAGCTTCAGACGGCAAAGGCCAAGGAGATGGCAGAGAAGGATATGGGAGTAACCTTTCTTACTGTGGATGTGGAAGCCTTTAAGGAGAAGGTGCTGCCGCTTCATGAAGAGATGCTTTCTGCCAATCCCCATATTGTCCAGGTCTATGAGGAGATTCAGAAGGTCAATAGAGCGTTAAAGGAGCTGGAGGAGGGATACGGGCCGGAGATGGGGCTGGGAAGAAAAACAGGGCCCATAGCCCGGCAGTGGAGGCTGGCAGAGAAAGGGGGAAACAGGCAGTGGATGGAATAAAAAAGATGAGAAAAGGGTTGGACGGCGTGTTGAAAATATTTCAGATAGCTCTTTTCGGAACCATGGTGCTGGTGGGCACCTACCAGATTCTGGTAAGGTATCTCTTTAACAACCCCAGTACGGTCTCAGAAGAATTTTTAACCTATGCCTTTGCCTGGCTGTCTCTCGGAGCGGCGGCATATATGTTCGGCAAAAGGGGGCATATGCGCATGGGATTTGCGGCGGACCAGGCCAAGGAAAGCACCAGATGGAGGCTGGAAATGATCTCTCAGCTTCTGACATGCGGGTTTGCGGCGGTAATTATGATCTATGGAGGAATTCAGATTACGTCGCTGACCATGAGCCAGAAAACGGCTTCCCTTGGAATCCCCATGGGATATGTGTACAGCATTGTGCCTGTGAGCGGAGGCCTGATTCTGTTTTATGGGATCTTAAATATTGTGGAGATGATGGAAGCTTTCAGAAGAGGCAGGGAGCTGGATGAGAGGGGGAAGATCACATGAATATTGCATGGACGGCGGGCTTGATTATTCTGGGAGTCTTGGTGGTGCTTCTTCTGGGGGGGATTCCCATAGCCATAGCTTTGGCGGTTTCTTCTATCTGTGCCATTCTCCCGATTCTGGAGCTGGAACCGGCGCTTCTGACAGGAGCCCAGAGAATTTTCTCCGGGATCTCGGTGTTTAATCTTATTGCCATTCCCTTTTTCATTCTGGCGGGAAATATTATGAATAAGGGCGGCATCGCCATACGTCTGATCCAGTTTGCCAAGCTCTTTACAGGAAGGATTCCCGGGGCTTTGGCCCACACCAACATTGTGGCCAATATGCTTTTCGGAGCCATATCCGGCTCTGGAACGGCGGCGGCTTCTGCCATGGGGGCCATAATCGGGCCGGTGGAGGAATCCGAAGGATATGATAAAAATTTTTCTGCCGCAGTGAATATTGCAACGGCGCCTACAGGGCTTTTGATTCCTCCAAGCAATGTGATGATTACCTATGCCCTGGTCAGCGGAGGCACCTCCATAGCCGCTTTGTTTATGGCCGGATATATTCCGGGGATTCTATGGGGGCTTGCCTGTATGGCGGTAGTGTATTTTTATGCCAGAAAGCACGGATACCGCAGCGAACAGAGATTTACCGGGAGAGAGCGGATACGGACCTCCTTCCAGGCAGTTCCAAGCCTTCTCATGATTGTCATTGTCATTGGAGGAATCATTAAGGGGATCTTTACAGCCACAGAGGGGGCCGTGGTAGCCGTGGTTTACAGTCTGATTCTGTCGCTGTTCTTTTACCGCTCCATTACCTGGAGGGATCTGCCTGCCATCTTTGTGGACAGTGCCCAGATGACGGGAATCATTATTTTTCTCATCGGGGTCTCCAGCATTATGTCCTGGGTCATGGCGTTCACAGGGCTTCCGGGAGCCATATCTTCGGTTATGCTGGGAATCAGCAATAACCGGTATATCATCCTGCTGATTATCAATCTGCTGCTTCTGGCGGTGGGGACCTTTATGGATATGACGCCGGCCTGCCTGATTTTTACACCGATTTTCCTGCCCATCTGCCAGGAGCTGGGAATGAATTCCGTTCATTTCGGGATTATGATGATCTTTAACCTGTGCATCGGCACCATCACCCCACCTGTGGGGACTACGCTCTTTGTGGGGGTGAAGGTGGGAAATACCAGGATTGAGGAGGTGATAAAGCCTCTTTTGTATTACTTTGCCGCTATTTTTGCAGTGCTTCTGGCGGTAACCTATGTGCCTTCCCTCTCCCTGTGGCTGCCGGGAATGCTGGGGTATGTGTAAGACAGACAGCAGACAAGGCCCCTCCATGGGGCCCTGCGGGGTCAGTACACCAGGTTCATAACGATGCCGTGGGGATAATCTCCGTATTTTTCACCGAAAATGTTGATTCCGCCTATGTGTTGGGCATCTTTTTTAATCTGGATTTTTAAAGAGATGTAGGGATGATCCTGCAGGTTCAGGTCAGCAAGCCCGATTTCAGGGTTGGTCAGCAGGCCATCCAGATATCCGCCTCTGGTTTTGACGGAAAAGATTTTTAAAAGTCCGTACTGGGTCCTTCCGCTGGGCCAGGCAGAAGGCGTGAGACGGCCTCGCCTGGAACCAAAATCTCCGGGAGAACAGTAGGTAGTAATTTCTTTATTGTTAATGGAAATGGTAATATCTGAGGGCCAGTTCTCTAAAAATCCGGGAGCCTCCGAGCAGATCTCCATCTGAAAGGCAATTTCTTGGAGGGGCAGCAGAGGGTTGCTGAGATTGGGGAAGCGATATTCGATATAGCCTTGCTGGAACCACAGAAGCTGGGCCCTGGTGCGCAGGGGAGAGTAAAAGGAGCGGATATTATCGTAGACGTCCAGGATTCCGTTTTCGTCGGCAAGGCCGCAGGTGGGTTCGATCTCAAAGGAGTGGTAATTGCCGATGGGCATGTCCAGGGTTATGGTGTTGTCGGCGATATCCGCCTCCGCATCAAATGTCTCCAGATGAAAGGACTGGAGGCTGCAGGTGGACACCCGCATGGAGCCATGGAGCCCGGGCTGGGTCTCCGTTACAATCAGGCGGGCATCCTCCAGAGTCTTAATATGCAGAGCAGTGGAGGATACAGGAATGTGGAGAAGATCCGCAATTTCCTGGAGGGACAAGGCCGTGTTTCTCAAAAGATTCAGAATATTCAGGCGGATAGGGGAAGAAAGCGCTTTCCCTATCTTTGTAATGTGGTCATGATGATTGGGATTGCACAGGTAGAGCTCGATATCTCTCTCTCCAATAATTTTTACGGGGGTTTTTACTTTACCAGCCATAGGATGTCCTTTCTTTCAGTCAAATAATTAAAGTGTACGAAAAAAGCTGTTTAATTACAAGTATAGTATAATAAAAGAGTAGAAAGACAAGCAATTTTATGAAAAAAATCTGATATTCTCAAGAGAAATATTGACGTGCCGTTCCTATTTTATTATAATGAAAATAGAATAAAAATACAATACCAAAAACAAAAAACATCTGCAGAAAATGGAGGATCCCTTATGGACAGAAGAAATGAATATCCCCGTCCTGATTTTGTCAGAGACCAATGGATGAGCTTGAATGGTGAATGGGATTTTTATGTGAAGGAGGAGAAGAGAAGGATTCAGGTGCCTTTTGTCTGCCAAAGCCTTCTAAGCGGAATCGGAGAACGGATTGAGGAGGATCAGGTTGTTTATGAGCGTGTGTTCCAGGTTCCAAAAGCATGGAAGGGAAAGCAGGTTCGCCTGAATTTTGGGGCGGTTGACTACAGCTGCCAGGTCTTTGTGAACGGCCTCTTTGTGGGCAGCCATGTGGGAGGGCATACCCCCTTCAGCTTTGATCTTACGGAGGTTTTATGCTGGGGAGAGGAGCACATCAGGGTCTGTGTCACAGATCCTCTGCAGGATGAGAGGATTGCCAGAGGCAAACAGTTCTGGAAGGAAAAATCAGAGGTAATCTGGTACACTCCAAGTACGGGAATCTGGCAGAGCGTATGGCTGGAGCCTGTAGAAAAGACCAGGCTTCAGTGGGTTCACTTTACGCCGGATATTGACGAGGGGATGGTACGGATTGATTACTGCATGTCAGAGGAAGCAGCTCTGCCCTGCAGGACTCAGATTGTAATTACAAAGGATGGCCGGCAGGTATTTGAGGGAATCACGGATTGCCGGGAGAGGGAGCAGACCATTGCCGTGGATGTATTTCACAAAAAGGCCTTAACTGGTTTTTATCATTTTGGGGAATCCTGCTGGTCCCCGGAGAAGCCCAACCTTTATGACGTGGTTATGAAGGTGGTATCCCGGGACGGAAAGGAGGATGAGGTAAAGACCTATTTCGGCATGAGAAAGATCGAGATAAAAGAGGGAAGGATCTACCTGAATCACAGGCCGTATTATCAGAAGCTGGTGCTGGATCAGGGATATTGGAAGGAAAGTCTCATAACCGCTCCGTCGGACGAAGCTTACATAGAGGATATAAAAAAGGCGAAGGCCATGGGATTTAACGGATGCAGGAAACACGAGAAGGTGGAAGACCCCAGGTTTTTGTACTGGGCGGACCGCATGGGATTTCTGGTGTGGGAGGCCATGGCCAGTTTCTGGGTATATACCCCTCAGGCTGCTGCGGCGTTTATGAAAGAGTGGATGGATGTGATCCACAGAGATTATAACCACCCCAGTATTGTTGTGTGGGGAATGCTCAATGAAAGCTGGGGGGTGCCAGGAATCGGGCATGACAGGCAGCATCAGGCATTTGCCAAGGCATTGTATCACCTGGCCCACAGCCTGGATACCACCAGGCTGGTAGTGTCCAATGATGGCTGGGAGATGACGGATTCGGATATCTGCGCTTTTCATACCTACAAGCACGGCAGGGAGGGAGACAGACGGCGGCAGGAGCTGTTTCAGGAATCCTTAAAATCCGTGGAGGGGCTTCATCTGATTATGGAAAAGCCGGTGTTTGCTGAGGGAACCGGATATGAGGGCCAGCCGGTGATCCTAAGTGAGTTTGGAGGTATCGCTGTCTCTGATGAGGAGGAAGGCTGGGGCTATACCTCTGTGAACCGGGACGGCTTCTTAAAAGCCCTAAGCCGGGTGACGGAGGCCGTGTATGGGTCGAAGATCATCTGCGGATTTTGTTATACCCAGCTGACCGATGTGGAGCAGGAGAGGAACGGACTGCTGACGGCAGACCATCAGTTTAAATTTGACCCGGAAGATATCCGAAAGATCATAGAACTTTGAGTTTCGCAATTCGTCATAAAAACTTAAATAGCAAAACCGCCCGGGGTAGTGTATAATCTATGATATCAGATGTGTCCTTTGATACCGATTGTTATGGAGGAATTGATTATGAGAAAACAATGGATTGCTTTTGTGGCGGTCATGACTGCTGTAGGTATTTCAGCCTGCGGAAACGGTGATGGAATCGTGATAAACGGAACTACTGCTGCAGAGTCGGAGAGTACTCAGTTAGAAGGCAGTGACAGCGCGGGAGGGGAGACGACTTCCGGAACAACCATAGAGATTATAACAGGGGAGACGACGATGGCGCCGGAGACAGCGCCTGTGTCTACAGAAGAGTATACTCAGGCGCCGGCTCAGATTCAGCCGGAGACAACTGCATCCCAGCCGACTGCCAGTACCACAAAGGCGGCTACTCAGGCTGCCACCCAGCCGGAGACTACAGCGGCAAAGGTATATAAGGTAAAAGATGTGAAGAAGACCATGTATGCCACGGCGTCGGTTCGTGTCCGGGCCAGCTATTCCACCGGTTCCGATGTACTGGCAGGATTGTCCAAAGATGAAAAGGTGGAGGTTACAGGGGAGTCGGAGAACGGATGGCTTCGGGTTAATTATAAAGGCAATGTGGGCTATGTATCCAAGGATTACCTTACGGAGACTGCCCCCAAGACAGCCTTAGAAACCACCAATACAGACAAACCATCTACCGGGGCGTCCAACCCGGGAACTACAAATTCCGGAACCCTGAGTCCAGGAAATCATGGAACAGGACCTACGGCACCTGCTGCCGGCAGCGGAGGAGCCACAGGCCCAGGGGGTTCCTCTAATCCTACTACCAACGGGGCCGCAGGCCCGGGAGGAAGCACCGGTCCGGGAAGCACCAGCCCGGGAGGAAGTACAACTCCGGAAAGCACCAAGCCGGCCTCCGGCGGGGGCAGCTCCATCACAGGAAGCGTTACGGCCCTGGATCCTTCAGGCGTTACGGTTCAGACAAGCAACGGAACATCTTATCAGTTTGTATGGGGAGACAGTGTTCCTGCATTGGCGCCGGGAGAAAAGATTCAGATTTTCTATGAGACTACAAGCTCCGGAGAAAAGCGGGTGACCAGCTATTCCAAATAGACGGCTCCGAAAGGTTATAAGTAAAGAGTGAGGTGAAAAGAATGAAGATTATTTATGCGATTGTAAGTTCTGACGATGGCAACCGGGTTACGGAGGTGCTGAACGAGAATCAGTTTATGGTGACCAAACTGGCGACTACCGGAGGATTTTTGAAAAAGGGGAACTGTACATTGATGATCGGTACAGAGGCCGAGAAGGTGGATCATGCCATAGAGCTGATTAAGGAAACCTGCGGCAAGAGGCAGAAGATTACCTGCAATGTGCCTGCGCCCAATATCTCCTCTATTTCGGCCGGCTATATGATGATGCCCATGACCGTGGAACTGGGAGGGGCCACTATATTTGTAACGGATGTAGAGCGGTTTGAGAAGATTTAGGCCGAGAGAATAAAACTTCAAAGAGCCCGTGTTCGCTCGATTAATCCTGGAGCGAAGGCGGGCTTATATAATTTTTAGAATTTTCAGTTAATTAATAATTAGAATCAAAAAAAGCCGACTAAAATGTTGTAATAAAACAAATAATTCAAATAAAATTATACAATTAAAGAATAGAATAAAAATATTAAAAAAATCTCAAAAAAAGCATTGACAAATCAAAGGAGTTGAACTATAATAAAGACATCAAAAAGAAACAAACAAGTTAGAGAAGATACAAAAGAGGATCGAAGAACTAACAAATATGAAAGAAGGAGGTACGGACCACCAAAGACTTAAGATTTGTTTCATCTATCAGATAAAGATGTGAATTTGAAAGAAGATAGATGAGACCAGGACCCCCTGAACTATAGGAAGCAGACCCGGAACATGGAAGCTATGGATTCCGCATTCTAAGATCGTTAACAGAAGAAGATATTCGTTTGGTGATATGACGAGAAAGTATTGCTGGTGCGAAGTAGATTTTCGGAGTATAACATTAGAAAGAAAGATGAAGAAAAAGGAACATACATAGAACGGGGAGCGGAATATAGGGAAGAACAATTAAATATAGAGAAACTTAAAGACAGACCCAAAAGGGGCATAGAGGTCTTTAAGAATTACCGGAAAAGAGAGGTAATAGTCCAATGGATGAGATAGTATAGAGGCGGGTATCGTGTAAGGAAAGAAAAAGACGATACCCGCTTCTGCTGTGTGAATTTTTGCAGTAATCTTACGTTAACCCTTCCAGGTCAAAGGGCGGGGTGTATTCTTCCTTGGCACTGCATCTTTTTTGCATATAGCCATCACATAAGCCCAGTTCCAGGGCAGTATCCACAACCTTTTCATATTCATATGTAGTAATTCTCCGGCTGATCTCAGGATAGTCTGACGTGGTGCGGGCCAGATAGAAGGGGGTATACTGGCTTAAGAGGCTGATCTTATATCCTCCGTGAGGCAGTGTGTCCTTCATCCAGTGAAGGAGCTTTATGGAATCGCCCATTGCCCCGGGCAGAACCATATGGCGGATCATGACTCCCGATTTCAGCAGGCCGTTCTCGTCTGTTACAGGAGCGCCTGTCTGCTGTATCATCTGGGAAATGGCCCGGCTTGCGCAGGCAAAGTAATCTTCAGCCTTGGAGTAGCCTAGGGACAGAGCGGAGTCATAATATTTCAGATCAGGAAGCCAAATATCAATGTAGGGCTTAAGGGCTTTGATGACAGAGGCCCTTTCATAGCCGCCGCAGTTGTAGACTACGGGGATGGACAGGGAGGGCCGGGCCAGATTCAGGGCTTCTGTCACAGAGGGGAGATAGTGAGTGGCAGTGACCAGATTAATGTTGTGTGCGCCCTGGTTCTGAAGCTTTAAAAACAGCTCCGACAGTACCTGAGGCGTCACCTCTTTTCCGAAGCCCTCATGGCTTATTTTGTAATTCTGGCAAAAACAGCATCTCAGGGTGCAGCCACTGAAGAATATGGTGCCGCTTCCCCTGGTGCCGCTGATGGAGGGCTCCTCCCAATGGTGAAGGGCGGCTCTTGCGATCATGGGCTGGGTGCCGCTCTGACAGAATCCTTTCTTGCAGGTGCGGTCCACGCCGCACATGCGGGGGCACAGGCGGCAGCCGGTATATGTATAAGGAAAAGAATGGTTGGTCATAAAGGAGGGCTCTCTTTCTTTTGGGGGTTTGTTTTCTGTTACGGGAAAGCTTCTGGAGCTTTCCCGTAACAGAAAAGGCTTTGCAGGATCCGGAAAGCTATGGGATTTCGGGATCCTTGGAGGAAGGGGGAGTGAGGTATGGGAACATTTCCTCATAGGCTTCCAGTTCCTCATCGGTTTCAGGAAGGGCGGGAATCAGTCCCGTACATTCCATGGAGGATACAATCGGGGTATCCAGAAAATCATCCTCATCTGTTTCAAAAATATTCATGTTCTTCACCTCATGATTAGTATGAGCCGGAAAACCAAAAATATTCGGACAGACATCCATGTTATGTTGGATTTTTTAAGGCGGCTTTTATAAATCCGCAAAACAGGGGGTGGGGCTTGTTGGGGCGGGACTTAAACTCAGGATGGGCCTGGGTTGCCACAAACCATGGATGATCAGGAAGCTCGATCATCTCCACAATCCTGCCATCCGGGGAGATGCCTGACAGCAGCATTCCCTTTTGGGACAGAATCTGGCGGTAATCATTATTGACCTCGTACCGGTGTCTGTGCCGCTCCCATATGGTTTCCTGGCCGTAAAGCTCATAGGCCCTGGACTCATGGTTTAAGACACAAGGGTAGGAGCCCAGCCGCAGGGTTCCTCCAAGCTCTTTTACTCCATCCTGTTCCGGCATGAGATGAATCACGGGATGGCAGGTGGAGGGCTCTAATTCCGTGCTGTGGGCACGGGGATATCCCACAACATTTCGGGCAAATTCCACGATTGCAAGCTGCATCCCCAGACACAGGCCCAGGAAGGGAACCTGATGCTCTCTGGCATAGCGGATGGCGAGAATCTTTCCGTCGATTCCCCTGCTGCCGAATCCCCCGGGAACCAGAATTCCATTTACGTTCCCAAGAAGCTCCTCCACATTGTCCGGTGTGACGGTCTCGGAGTCAATCCACTTGATGGATACATCGGTCCGGTTTGCCACACCTCCATGCTTTAAAGCCTCCACAACAGAGATATAGGCATCATGAAGCTGGATGTATTTTCCCACTAAAGCGATAGTCACTTGGAATTTCGGATGTTTCCAGGCGTTAATCATAGTCCCCCATTCTTCAAGCTCCGGCATAGGACAAGGAAGCTTTAAGCTCTGGCATACGACCTGGGCCAGATGTTCTTCTTCCATGGCAAGAGGGGCTTCGTACAGAAGCTCTACGTCAAGATTCTGAAGGACATGGGTCTGGGGAACGTTGCAGAACAGGGCGATCTTGCCGCGGATATGATCGTCTAAAGGATGCTCCGTGCGGCAGACAATGATATCCGGCTGGATTCCCATGCCCTGAAGATTCTTGACGCTGGCCTGGGTGGGTTTTGTCTTTAGTTCGCCGGAGGCTTTCAGATAGGGGATAAGGGTCACGTGAATAAGGATTGCATTGTCATGTCCCACATTGTGCCGGAACTGGCGGATGGCTTCAAGAAATGGCTGGCTTTCAATGTCTCCTACGGTTCCGCCTATCTCGATTATGGCGATCTCTGTGCCGGAGGAAGAATTCCGGTGAAAGCTTCTCTTGATTTCATCGGTAATGTGAGGGATTACCTGGACGGTGCCGCCGCCGTAGTCCCCCCGGCGCTCCTTGGACAGGACGGACCAATAGATTCTGCCGGCTGTCACATTGGAGTTTTTTGTGAGATTTTCATTGATAAAGCGCTCGTAATGGCCCAGATCCAGGTCTGTCTCGGCGCCATCGTCGGTCACGAAGACTTCTCCGTGCTGGACAGGATTCATGGTACCGGGATCAATATTGATATAAGGGTCAAATTTCTGCATGGTAACATGATAGCCCCGTGCCTTGAGAAGACGCCCAAGAGATGCGGCAGTGATGCCTTTGCCAAGACCGGATACGACTCCGCCGGTAACAAATACATATTTCACGGACATGGTTTTTTCCTCCTCCATTTTTTAATAATTTACCTATTATACAACCCTGCCTGGAAGAAATCCAGACTTTTTCCCTAAAATTTATATTTTTTTTAGGTCACTTTCCTTGATTTATGGGGAGACTGACACTATAATAGAAAGGTATGTGCACCGGAAAGAGTGTTATATAGCATGGTATGGTATAAACTGGCCGCAGGGCAGAGATAGGAGAACTGGAATTTATGGAGAACAACAATAACAAAGGCGATGGCAGGATGCCGGGAGGTCAGGGGCAGACCATACTGATCATATTGATCGCGGCATTGATTACCTTTGTCAGCATTTTTAAAATGGGAGATTATCTGAGGGGAAAGGGTTCCACCCAAGAGATTCCCTACAGCGAATTCGTTCAGGCTTTGGAGAGCGGAAAGGTAAAAGAAGTAAGGGTAAGCGGAGCGGAGGTTTATTTCAGGACCCGGGAGGGCGCGGAGGGCTACCGGCCGGGGATCGAATATATTTCCGTGAGGATGGAAGGCGGAGACCAGCTGACCCAGAGGCTCGTGGAAGCAGGCGTGGAGGGCAGCCAGGAGAATGCAAGCAACAGCGTGTGGCTGGAGAATCTCATTAGTTTTGCCCTCATGTTCGGATTTTTGATTCTGTTTATGAATTTCATGATGAAGCGCATGGGAGGCGGCGGAATCATGGGGGTGGGCAAGAGCACGGCTAAGATGCACATGCAGAAAGAGACCGGAATCACCTTCATGGATGTGGCAGGCCAGGATGAGGCCAAGGAATCCCTGGTGGAGATCGTGGATTTTCTTCACAATCCGGGGAGATATACCCATATCGGGGCTAAGCTGCCAAAGGGCGCTCTCCTTGTGGGGCCTCCGGGAACAGGAAAGACACTTCTTGCCAAGGCCGTGGCCGGGGAAGCTAAAGTGCCCTTCTACTCCCTGTCAGGCTCTGACTTTGTAGAGATGTTTGTGGGAGTGGGGGCTTCCCGTGTCCGGGATCTGTTTAAGCAGGCCCAGGACAATGCTCCCTGCATCATCTTTATAGACGAGGTGGATGCCATTGGAAAGAGCCGTGATTCCCGCTACGGCGGCGGCAACGACGAGAGGGAGCAGACCTTAAACCAGCTTTTGTCGGAGATGGATGGCTTTGATTCCTCCAAGGGTCTTCTGGTTCTGGCCGCTACTAACCGGCCGGAGATTCTGGATCCGGCTCTTCTGCGGCCCGGCCGTTTTGACCGGCGTATCATCGTGGACAAGCCGGACTTAAAGGGACGCGTGAATATTCTCAAGGTTCATGCCAAGAATGTGGCTTTGGACGAGACCGTGGATCTGGAGGCCATTGCCCTGGCCACATCAGGGGCCGTTGGTTCTGATCTGGCCAACATGATCAACGAGGCGGCGATTCTGGCGGTGAAGAACAACCGGGCCGCAGTGAACCAGAAGGATCTCTTTGAGGCAGTGGAGGTAGTTCTTGTAGGCAAGGAGAAAAAGGATCGGATTCTCAGCAAGGAGGAGCGGCGGATCGTCTCATACCATGAGGTGGGCCATGCTCTGGTGAGCGCGCTTCAAAAGGATGCGGAGCCGGTGCAGAAGATTACCATAGTGCCCAGAACCATGGGAGCCCTGGGGTATGTGATGCAGGTTCCCGAGGAGGAGAAATTCCTCAATACGGAGAAGGAGCTGCGTGCCATGCTCATCGGATGCCTGGCAGGCCGTGCGGCGGAGGAGCTGGTTTTCGAGACAGTGACCACGGGGGCTTCCAATGATATTGAGAAGGCCACGAGAATCGCCAGAGCCATGGTAACTCAGTACGGAATGTCAAAGAGATTTGGTCTTATGGGTCTTGCCACCCAGGAGGATCAGTACTTAAGCGGACGCATGGTCCTCAACTGCGGAGAGGCTACTGCGGCGGAGATCGACCAGGAGGTAATGTCCATGTTAAAGGACTCCTACGAGGAGGCAAAAAGGCTTCTTGGGGAGAACCGGGATGTGATGGACAAGATTGCGGAGTTTTTAATCGAGAAGGAGACCATAACAGGTAAGGAATTTATGAAGATCTTCCGGGAGTGCAAGGGGATTCCGGAGCCGGAGGCGGAAGAGAAGAAGGAAAGCTGAGACAGAGAGAGGAAAAGGCGATACGCCCTCCTATGGGAGGCAGTATCGCCTTTTTTATGTCAATTCCCAAACAATACGCGGATTACTGTCCGGCCCCGGCTGCGCTTAAGCCTGCGATCCGGCCAAAGGTAAAGATGTCGGCTTCCGCGTTGCCTCCTAAGCGGTTGCCGGCGTGGATGCCGCCGGTTACTTCTCCGGCTGCCCACAGTCCGGGGATGGCATTGCCATCTGTGTCAAGGACAGCAGCATCTGTGTTGATCACTACGCCGCCCATGGTGTGGTGGAGAGAGGCTTTTCTCGGAGAGATACAGATGCCTGCGTTGGCATCGGCCTCAATGGCTTCTAAGTCAATGGCTCCGGCCAGTACTTCCTTTCCGAACTCATCGTCTTTCTGTGCAGCTACATAGCTGTTGTACGTCTCGATGGTACTGCGGAGGGCTTCCTCTGTAAAGGCAGGAGCAGCACCGCCGGCAGAGGTCTTGGTGGCTTCTGCCAGCTCTGCCAGGGTGGAACCATACCAGATATGGCCGCCTTCCACAAGATCTGCCACATTGGCTCCGAAGGTAGCCGCGTCATGGTAGCCTACACCTTTGCAGACGCCGTTTTCATCGGTGGTGCCGGCATAGATAATGTAGAAAATACCGTTTTCCTGTGAGAGGGAGGCCAGGGTCAGGACATCGCGCTCTGCATATTCATTGACAAACCGGCTTCCCGTTCCATCAATCCAGATCTGCTCAGAGGCATCTCCCCACAGTCCATCGGTCATGGTGCCCTTTAGGGGTGAGGAGGAAGGCATCATCTGGGCAATCTCAAGGCCTGTAGCGGCGGCGCCGATATCCATGGCCATGGCAATGCCATCGCCGGTGTTGGTTCCTACATTGGTGGTGAGCGTGTGGTCTGACAGGCTGTCGCCCCAGTATTTGTCATGCTCTTTTACCATAGGTGCATTGGCGCAGTATCCGCCGCAGGCAAGAATCACGCCTTTGGAGGCATTGATGGTGACGCTGGTGCCATCCGCCTGCTTTGCCTGAACTCCCGTCACACGTCCGCTGTCGTCTGTGAGAAGGGAAACTGCCTGGGTCTCCGTGTAGATCTGGACACCTTCAGCCAGAGCCGCATCCTTCAGAGAATTGATCAGGGAAGTGCCGGCGGGGAAGGGATGGGTCCTGGGCCACATGGCTCCCAGTACGGTAAACAGGGGGGCGTCGGTTCCGCTTGCCACATCAAGGCCCAGGTCTTTAAGCCAGTCAAAGGTCTCTAAGGCATTCTGAGCCAGGGTATTGGCCAGCTCCAGGTCAGAGGCGATCCAGGTTCCATCGTTTAGCTGGCGCAGGCCTCCGGTGTAAATATGCCACATATGTAAGGACACGGAGTCAAAGCCGGGCATGTCGGTACCGGGGGTCTTCCCCTCGTTGGCAGTATAAAACTCCTTAATATCTGTCTGCAGCTGTGTGAGGACCTCCTTCCACTCAGGAAACTGGTCAAGCTTTAAGGCTTCATCAGAGGGATCAAGAGCCAAGTAGGCGTCCAGTGTATTCTTTTGAGCCTCGGTGAGAACAGCGGATTCCTGGGCGCCGGTGTCCACAGCGTTGTATGCGCCGCCGGCCATCATGGTATTGCCTCCCAGGAAAGAGCTTTTCTCAATGAGAATAACCCGGGAACCGTTCTGCGCTGCAGTGGCTGCAGAGCTTAAGCCGGCTCCTCCTCCGCCTACTACTACAACATCCGTATCCCACACCTGGTTGACACCGGGCTGTGCGCTGTAGGCTCTGGCTTTGAGTACATCCATATCCAGGCCGGCCTCCTGGGCGGCTGCATCTGCGGCTCTCAAAACGGCCATGCTGGCAAAGGTGGCTCCTGTTACCGAATCCAGAGTAGTGGTCTGATAGTCTACGATCTGTGCGGGAATCCTTTCCAGGGCAACGTCGCAGACTCCCGGAGTCTCGTGACTTTCCGTCACCACTGCCTTGGTGATGACGCCATCGTTAATGGTCAGCTCCACGGTCACAGGTCCCTGCATGCCCACGGAGGAACCCGTAAAGGTGCCGGAGATTCCAGCATTGGGGGAAGGGGCCGTCGTCTCAGGGACAGTGTCAGCCTGCTGAGTCTGAGTCTCTGCCGCGGAGGCAGGCTCTGCAGGTTTGCCGGAGGAACAGCCTGCAAGGCTTATGGCCATGGTCAGGCAGAGTCCGGCAGAGAGAAATTTTTTTTTCATGATCTTCTCCTCCATTTTTGTTGTTCTAACAAATCCATTATAAAAGGAATGGATATAGCGGTCAAGGATTTATGGGTTTTTGTGAATCTTCTGGATCCCTGCTTCTTGTAATATATTGCTGGTGTTAAATAAAGATTGACATTTCGTAAGAATATGATAGTATAAACATATGAATAACTGTTCATATGAAAAGCGGAGAAAGGAAGGATTTTATGACAGAGAAAGAGCAGATTGAGAGAGAGGTTCAGGAGGGGCTGTGTGAGTTCATGCATGTCCACGAGGAGATCGTGGAAAAAGTGGAGAAGGTGATGCCGGACGAACAGCAGCTACTGGACTTGTCAGAATTTTTTAAGGTTTTTGGAGATTCCACCAGAATCAAGATCTTGTATGTGCTGAGCCAGTCGGAGATGTGTGTCTGTGATATTGCCAGTATTCTTCAGATGGGGCAGTCGGCTATCTCCCATCAGCTCCGGGTTCTAAAGCAGATGCGTCTCGTGAAGTTCAGGCGGGATGGAAAGACCGTGTTCTATTCTCTCTCGGACACTCACATTCAGACCATTCTGGCCCAGGGTATGGAGCATATCTGCGAATAAGGATGAATGGAACAACAGATTCGAGGAGGAGATCATGACAAAGAAACAGAAAAAAATGATAGTACGTCTTGGCATAAGCGCCGTATTTTTGGCGGCAGGAATGATCTGGGAGGGGAGCCACCCGGCAGACTGGGTGCTGTTTCTCATATCTTATCTGTCAGCAGGATATGATATTCCCTTAAAGGCTTTGAGGAATATCCGCAACGGACAGGTGTTTGACGAGAACTTTCTTATGACCGTGGCGACTTTCGGGGCCATAGGCGTAGGGGAGCTGGAGGAGGCCGTGGCGGTTATGCTGTTCTACCAGGTGGGAGAGTTGTTTAACGACTATGCAGTGAACCGTTCCAGAAAGTCCATTACCAACCTGATGGATATTAACCCGGAATATGCCAATGTGATCCGGGAGGGAAAAGAAGAGCAGGTGGAGCCCGACGAGGTGGAGCCGGGAGAGACCATTATCATCAAGCCGGGAGAGAAGGTTCCCCTGGATGGAGTGGTCATAAAAGGAATTTCCAGCCTTGACACCAAGGCACTGACAGGGGAAAGCATTCCTATGGAGGTGACGGAGGGGGAGGCCATAGTCAGCGGCGCCATCAATCTCAACGGCCTTTTGGAGGTGCAGGTAACAAAATTATTTGACGACTCCACCGTATCCAAGATTCTGGAGCTGGTGGAGAATGCCAGCTCCAGAAAGGCAAAGGCAGAGAATTTTATTACAAGATTTGCAAGGGTATATACTCCCATTGTTGTGGCCCTGGCCTTGCTTCTGGCTTTGGCGCCGCCTCTTTTTTTGGGACAGCAGTGGTCCGTGTGGATGTACCGGGCCTGCAGCTTTTTGGTGGTATCCTGTCCCTGCGCCTTGGTGATCTCAGTACCTTTAAGCTTCTTCGGAGGCCTTGGGGCCGCGTCGAAGCATGGAATCCTTATGAAGGGAAGCAACTATCTGGAGGCCATGGGCAGCCTGGACACGGTTGTGTTTGATAAGACGGGAACTTTGACGACAGGAAGATTTCAGGTGACTCAGGTGAATCCGGGGAGGGAATCCGTAAGCAGGGCGCAGCTTCTGGAGCTGGCGGCTTACGGAGAGTACCATTCTAATCATCCCATTGCTCTCTCCGTGAAGGAGGCCTTTGATAAGGAGAATCCAGGTAAGGAGATTCGGACGGAGAGAATTCTTGCAGTGGAGGAGATTCCGGGTCATGGCATGCATGTAGAGCTTTCGGGAGAAAAGGGCAGCGCCCTGGAGGCAGCCGGCAGCCAGAGTCTTTATATCGGCAATGAGAAATTGATGAAGTGTCAGGGAATCAGGATTTCGGGGCAGGACAACGTTCTGGGAACCACTCTCTATCTTGGAGATGAGGGCGGATTTTTAGGTTCTGTTGTCATTGCCGACACCATCCGGGAGGATGTGCCCCATGCTCTTTTCGGTCTTCGGAAAGCTGGGGTGGCCAATTTGGTCATGCTTACGGGGGACAAGGAGGCTGTAGGAAAAGCCGTGGGAGAAAAGCTGGGGCTGGATAAGGTGTTCGGCGGGCTTCTTCCCGGAGATAAAGTGCAGAAGGTGGAGGAACTTCTGAGGGCAAAGCCTGAGGGACGGACCCTGGCCTTTGTGGGAGACGGAATTAACGATGCCCCGGTTCTTGCCAGGGCTGACATAGGAATCGCCATGGGAGGAATCGGTTCCGATGCTGCGGTGGAGGCTGCAGACGTGGTCATTATGAACGACGAGCCATCAAAGATCGTGGATGGAATCCAAATAGCCAGAAAGACCGTGGGGATTGTACGGCAGAATATTGTTTTTGCCATCGGGGTGAAGGTTCTGGTCCTTGTCCTGGTAGCCCTTGGCCAAGCGTCCATGTGGGCTGCAGTTTTCGGCGATGTGGGAGTGTCTGTCCTGGCCATTCTCAATGCCATTCGGACCTTGAATTATAAGAAGACCTTGCAATAAAAAGCTAACATAGATATAATAAAAATGTAGATTTAAATTCATTACAGGAGAATAATACAATTATGAATACAAATGTAAGCACACCCGCTTGTTCCCCCAAGACCATAGCAGTGGCAGGAACCGGCTATGTAGGCTTGTCCCTGGCAGTTCTTTTGTCTCAGCATCACAAGGTTTATGCAGTAGATATTGTTCCGGAGAAAGTGGAGAAAATCAATGCAGGAATTTCTCCTATTCAGGATGCGGAGATCGAAGAGTATCTGGCTGAACGTACTCTGAAGCTTACGGCGACTTTAGATGGGGATATGGCTTACAGGGAGGCTGATTTTGTTATTATCGCCGCTCCGACCAACTATGACAGCCGCAAGAATTTCTTTGACACTTCGGCGGTGGAGAAGGTCATTGAGCTGGTTCTTAAGGTAAACCCGGAGGCTGTCATGGTGATTAAGTCCACTGTGCCTGTGGGATATACGGAGTCGGTGAGAAAGCGGTACAACACAAAGAACATTCTGTTCAGCCCCGAGTTCTTAAGGGAATCCAGGGCGCTCTATGATAATCTGTATCCCAGCCGGATCATCGTGGGTGTGGATGAAGCAGATGAAGCGCTGTGTGCTGCCGCCCGAACCTTTGCCGCCCTTTTGCAGGAGGGAGCCGTGAAGGAATCTATAGACACTCTTTTCATGGGATTTACGGAGGCGGAGGCCGTGAAGCTTTTTGCCAACACCTATTTGGCGCTGAGAGTTTCCTATTTTAACGAGCTGGATACTTATGCGGAGATGAAGGGGCTGGATACAAGGTCCATTATCGATGGGGTATGTCTGGATCCCAGAATCGGTTCTCACTACAACAATCCTTCCTTTGGATACGGCGGATACTGTCTGCCTAAGGATACCAAACAGCTTCTTGCCAACTACTGCGATGTGCCGGAGAATCTTATTGAGGCTATTGTGGAGAGCAATCGTACAAGAAAGGATTTTATCGCGGATCGTGTGCTTACCATGGCCGGGTACTATGACTACTACAGCCGGAATGACTATGATATGGAAAAGGAGAGGAAATGTACCATCGGCGTGTATCGTCTCACCATGAAGAGCAATTCCGATAATTTCCGCCAGTCTTCCATTCAGGGGGTTATGAAAAGAATCAAGGCCAAGGGGGCAGTAGTTGTAGTCTATGAGCCGGCTTTGGAGGATGGCAGCACATTTTTCGGCAGTCAGGTGATCAATGACTTGGATAAATTTAAAGCCATGTGTGACTGCATCATAGCCAACCGGTATGATGATGTGTTTGACGATGTAAAGGAAAAGGTATATACCCGGGATTTGTTCAGAAGAGATTAGAAAAGAGGATGACTATGCCGGTATTCCGTTTGAGCAAAGAGGAATTGATTTTTCCAGCGCCTGCCCTTGCCGAGGACAACGGTCTTCTGGCCGTAGGCGGAGACTTATGTGTAGACCGGCTGCTTTTGGCCTACAGCCACGGGATTTTTCCGTGGTATAACCCAGGAGAGGAGATTCTGTGGTGGTGCCCGAGGGAGAGATTTCTTATATTTCCGGGAAAGATCCATGTATCCCACTCTATGAAAAAATATATGAGAAAACACGATTTCCAGGTTCTATTAAACCGGGATTTTCAGGACACCATGCATCACTGCCGTATGAAACGAGAGGGTGTGGAGGGAACCTGGATCAGCGACGATATGGAAGCGGCCTATCTGAAGCTCCATAAAGCAGGATTTGCTGTCAGCGTGGAGGTCTACGAGGATGGAATCTTAAGCGGCGGTCTCTATGGTGTGGCGATTGGGAGATGCTTTTTTGGAGAGAGCATGTTTTCGGAGAAGGCTAACGGTTCTAAAGCGGCCCTGATTATATTTTCCCGGTTTTTAGAGCAGAGATCCTTTCTTTTTATAGACTGCCAGTTTCATACGGACCATTTGGAGCATATGGGAGGAGAGTATGTGCCATGGGAGAGATTCGAAGATCTTCTCCAAGAGGGAACAGGATACTGGCTTCCGGCCAATCAGTAGGAGGCAGGGACAGTATTAGGGTATTGACAAATTTCCGGCAGACTGCTATATTTTACACATGACGAGGATGTTACGGAGGCGGTCATTGGGGACAATGGCCTTTGTAATATCCTCATTCTTATATAGAAGGAGACTTGTGAGCATGGGAAGGTACGACAAGGAAGACATCATCCGAATGGTGGAAGAAGAAGATGTGGAATTTATCAGGCTTCAGTTTACCGATATATTCGGAATGCTGAAAAATGTGGCCATAACCTCGGGACAGCTGGAGAAAGCCCTGGATAACCGATGCATGTTTGATGGGTCGGCCATAGAGGGATTTGTCAGAGTCGATGAGACAGACATGTATCTTTATCCCGATCTGGATACTTTTGAGATATTTCCCTGGAGACCCCAGCAGGGCAAGGTGGCGCGTCTGATCTGCGACGTCCACTGTCCTGACGGAACTCCCTTTGAGGGTGATCCCAGGTATGTCCTGAAAAAGGTGCTGAAAGAGGCGGAAGATATGGGCTACCGCTTTAATGTGGGGCCGGAGTGTGAATTTTTCCTGTTCCATATGGATGAGGAGGGAAAGCCCACCACAACCACCCATGAGATGGCAGGATATTTTGACGTGGGGCCCGTTGATCTGGCGGAGAATGTGCGGCGGGATATTGTGCTGAATCTGGAGGACATGGGATTTGATATCGAATCTTCCCACCACGAGATCGCACCGGCCCAGCATGAAGTGGATTTTCAGTATGAGTCCGGTTTAAGAGCCGCGGACAATATTCTTACCTTTAAGATGGCGGTGAAGACCATTGCCAAGAGACATGGCCTTCATGCCACATTTATGCCGAAACCAAAGGCAGGAGTCAATGGTTCCGGCATGCATATCAATATGTCTCTTGAAGATGAATTCGGCAAGAATATGTTTGCGGACGATAAGGACGAGAGGGGCTTAAGCAGGCTGGGATACCAGTTTATGGCCGGGATTCTCTTCCATATTAAGTCCATGACTATCCTTACCAATCCGCTGGTAAACTCCTATAAACGCTTGATCCCGGGCTATGACGCGCCTACTTATATTGCCTGGTCCACGGCGTCCAACCGGGCGCAGCTGATTCGGATTCCTTCTTCCAAGGGGGCAAGTACCAGAATTGAGCTGAGAAGCCCTGATTCCGCCATGAATCCCTATCTGGCCCTGGCGGCCTGTCTGGCGGCAGGCCTGGATGGAATCAAAAAGCAGATGAACCCGCCCAAGGCTGTCTGCCGGAGCGTGTATTCCATGACGGAGGAGGAGCTGAGGGAGCAGGGGATCAGCCAGCTGCCTGAGACTTTAGGCGAGGCCATTGAGGCCTTTGAGAATGACGAGTTTTTGCAGAAGGTCCTTGGAAAGCATATTTATACCAAATATCTTGCGGCAAAGAAGAAAGAGTGGAACGAGTTCCGCTCTCAGGTGACGGACTGGGAGATCGGGGAATATCTCTATAAGTTTTAGGTTCCGTCACAGAATTTGGCGTCGGTGTTTGTCCGGAGGTGAGGCATGTGACCAATATTATAGTTGCATTTTCCAAACAGGAAGACGCAAAGAATATAAAGAATATTCTAATGCGCAATGGGTTTCAGGTGGTTGCTGTGTGTACCTCCGGCGCCCAGGTTCTCACCAGCTTAGAAGATTTAAACAGCGGAATCGTGGTCAGCGGTTACCGTTTTGAAGATATGCTGTATCAGGGGATCCTTGACTGTATGCCCAAGGGATTTGAGATGCTTCTCGTGGCCTCCCCCAACCGTCTGGGGGGCATGAGACCCGAGGATATCACCTATCTCTCCATGCCTTTAAAGGTTCAGGCCCTGGTAAGAACCCTGGAGGACATGTGCCAGTCTCAGCTGCGCAGAAGGAAAAAGCTGCGTCAGCAGCCGGCGGAGAGAAGCAGGGAGGAGACTCAGATGATACAGGACGTGAAGAACCTTCTAATGGAGAGAAATGATATGACAGAGAAGGAGGCCCATCGCTATCTCCAGAAATGCAGCATGGACAGCGGCACCAATCTGGTGGAGACGGCTCAGATGGTACTGAGTCTCATAGGCCCTCAGGCCGGATGACAAAAGAAAAGGCAGGGAGAAACAATGATAAGATTTACAAAAATGCAGGGGGCAGGCAACGATTATGTGTATGTCGACTGCTTTAAGGAGACTGTAAATGATCCGGCGGCAGCGTCGGTGAAGGTCAGTGATCGTCATTTCGGTATCGGATCCGATGGCCTGGTATTGATCTGCCCATCGGAAAGGGCAGATGTGAGAATGCGGATGTTCAACGCCGACGGCTCGGAAGGAACCATGTGCGGCAATGCCATCCGCTGTGTGGGAAAATACGTCTATGATCATGGCCTGGTGCCCAAGGAGCACATAAGTGTGGAGACACTGGGGGGAATTAAGCTGTTGGATATGGACATACGGGAGGGAAAGGCAGCAGGGGCCAGTGTGGATATGGGTGTGCCTCAGATCACCTCCCAAATCCCGGAGCCCATAAACATTCAGGGGGAGGAGAAGGAATTTGTGGGGATTGATGTAGGGAATCCCCATGCTGTTTATTTCTGCCAGGATATTGACCGATTAAGGCTGGAGGACATAGGCCCGCTCCACGAATGTCATATCCGCTTCCCAAACCGGGTGAATTCGGAGTTTGTCCAGGTTCTTTGCCGAAACCATATAAGAATGCGGGTGTGGGAGAGAGGAAGCGGTGAGACCTGGGCCTGCGGGACCGGAGCCACAGCCAGCGCAGTTGCAGCCATGGTAATGGGTTATGCAGATAACAAGGTAAAGGTGTCTCTTAAAGGCGGTGATTTGGATATTACATGGAACCGAAAGACAGGCCATGTGTTTATGGCAGGCCCGGCAGTGGAAGTATTTCATGGAGAGATAGAAATTTGATACAGGAGGAGCAAGAGTGATGTTTCAGGTAAATGAAAATTATTTGAAATTACCGGGAAGCTATCTGTTTTCCACCATAGCAAAGAAGGTAAAGTCCTACACAGAGGCCAATCCTCACAGGAAAGTGATCCGTCTGGGGATCGGAGATGTGACCCAGCCTCTGGCGCCGGCCATTATTAAGGCCATGCATGAGGCGGTGGACGAGATGGGAGATGTCAGAACCTTCCACGGCTACGCGCCGGATCTGGGTTATGGCTTTTTGCGGGAGGAGATAGCGAAAAAAGATTATCAGGAAAGAGGATGCGCCATTGAGGCTGACGAGATCTTTATATCAGACGGGGCAAAAAGCGACTGCGGCAACATTCAGGAAATCTTTGCGGCGGACAGCCGTATTGCTGTCTGCGACCCGGTGTATCCGGTTTATGTGGATTCCAACGTGATGGCGGGGAGAACCGGGGAATATGATGAGGCCAAGGGAATCTGGAGCAATGTGATCTACATGCCCTGTACGGCCGAGAACCATTTTGTGCCGGAGCTTCCCGAAGAGAGGCCGGATCTTATCTACCTGTGCGTACCCAATAATCCTACAGGAACCACGCTGAACAGAGAGCAGCTGAAGCTGTGGGTGGACTATGCCAATGAGACAGGAGCCGTGATTCTCTATGATGCGGCTTATGAGGCCTACATCAGGGAGGAGGATGTGCCCCACAGCATTTTTGAGATTCCCGGCGCCAGAACCTGTGCCATAGAGTTCCGCTCCTTTTCTAAAAATGCGGGATTTACAGGGGTAAGGCTGGGATTTACCGTGATTCCCAAGGACTTAAAGAGCAGCAATGCAGCAGTTCACAGCCTGTGGGCAAGACGCCACGGCACAAAGTTCAACGGTGCCCCCTATATTGTGCAGAAGGCCGCCATGGCAGTCTATTCGGATGAGGGGAAGGCCCAGCTGAAAGAGCAGGTGGCCTACTATATGAGCAACGCAGAACTCATCTATGAGGGATTAAAGGAGGCCGGGTATCAGGTGTACGGCGGCGTCAATGCCCCCTATATCTGGTTAAAGACCCCGGGGGACATGACCTCCTGGGAGTTCTTTGACTGGCTTCTTGAGAGCGCCAATGTGGTGGGAACCCCGGGAAGCGGTTTTGGGCCAAGCGGTGAAGGGTATTTCCGGCTGACTGCATTCGGGACCCGGGAGAATACCATGGAGGCAATGGAACGAATCAGAAATCTGAAAGCATAAGAACAGTAAGGCTTAAGATCAGAAGGGAGAATGGGTATGGATGATATCGACAGAAAAATACTTAAGATTTTACAGGATAATGCAAGGACATCTCTTAAGACCATTGCAGAAAAGACATTTTTGTCATCTCCTGCAGTGTCTGCAAGAATCGAGAAGCTGGAGAAGGATGGGATTATTGCCGGGTACCATGCCATGGTAGATCCTATGAAGCTGGGATATCATATTATTGCCTTCATTAATCTGGATGTGGTTCCTGAGGACAAGCCCAAGTTCTATCATTATGCCGCCGAGATGCCCAATGTGCTGGAGTGCAACTGTGTTACGGGAGAATACTCCATGCTCATGAAGGTGGCTTTTCAGAGTACTATGGAGTTGGATATCTTTATCGGCCAGCTCCAAAAATTCGGCAAGACCAGCACTCAGATCGTATTCTCCACCCATGTGGGGCCGAGAGGTGTGGATGTGGAGGAGTGACAGGGAGAGATTTAAAGGAAAAAGGAAGAAAACCCGGCCTAAAGCCAGTTTCCCTTCCTTTTTTGTTATGAAATTCCCAGGATGCCGGGAATCTCAAGAAGCGATTTTATCTCATAGTCTGCATGAGAGCGGTCAAAACCAAACCTGTCATCAATGAGGGCAGCTATGGTCATGCCTGCCCGAAAGGCAGCGGTAATGCCCAGAGTAGAATCTTCAATAACCAGACATTCATGGGGCGCCACCTTTAGCTGGGCAGCAGTATACTGGTAGATTTCGGGGTTGGGCTTGCTCTGCTTGAACTGGCTTCCGCTTACAATCTGGTCAAAATAAGATCGGATCTGATTCTCATTAAGGACGCGCAGGATGATCTCCATCTGGGTGGAGGAGGCTAAGGCCAGGCTGTAGCCGCGATCCTTCAGAAGCGTTAGAACCTGCAGGGCCTCCTTTCGGAAGATCGCCCGGTAGTCTACCTGGGAGAACACATTGACAGAAGCCCGGTATTCATCCCGAAGCTCCTCCCAGGTCTGGCCGTTGTTCACGGCTTTTTCCATGACTAACCAGGCATCCTCCTTGGAGGCTCCCACCATTCCGAAGAGCTGGTCAATGGTGACATCAGGGTTTTTGGCTCTGGCAAATGCCAGATCGAACTGGAGGTAGCAGATCTCACTGTCGATCAGCACCCCGTCCATGTCAAAGATAACTGCTTTTATCATAGGTTTTATCCTTTCTTTGGTGTATCGGAGGCGGGGAGCTAGTGTGCTGGAAATGTGAATGTGTCAGTATACTAGTATACCCCGGTTTCTTTTACAAGAAATGTGTTGTAACCATAATTTTTCAGCCGGCGTTCCATCTGGGCTGCATAGTCCATATTCAGGAAAGCGCCGACACGGACTTTGTACAAGCCGTTGTCGTAGATGAGGAAGGCTGGGAAGCCCTGAGAGAGCAGCTGGTTTAACTGCTGGGAGGCAGCCTGCTGATTCTGGTAGACTCCGGTTTGTACCTGATAGTACTCGGGCCGTGCCTCCTCTTCCTCCCGAATGGTTTTTAATATGCCGTCAGCGACAGCTTGGGCGATGGCGTCAAAATTCTGGTCGAAGATGCGGTTGTCAATTTCATTGTCAATGAAGCCGGCTTCCACAAGAACTGCCGGCATCTGGGTACGGCGAAGAACCACCAGGCCGGGACGTTCAATGACCCCCAGATTGGCAAAGCCTGCGGACTCCAGGGCGGAGTTGATATTCTCGGCCATGAGCGCGGGAACCCCTGTATTTTCATAGACCAAGGTCTCGGCTCCGGATGCGCTTCCGGGGACAGGCATGGCATTGCGGTGGATGGAAATAAAGTAGTCAGCTCCGGAGCGGTTAGCGATCTGGGCTTTCTCATAGGGGGTATTGTAGGTGTCGCTGACTCTGGTGTAGACCACATCTACGCCGTTTTTGGCCAGAATACTGCCTACGGCCAGGGTCAGGTTCAGAGTATCCGTTTTTTCCTGCCGTCCCAGATAAGTGGCCCCAGGCTCTGCGCCTCCGTGGCCGGCGTCCAATATGACTTTTGTTGTCTCTGCCAAATCAAAAAACTCCTTCCAATAAACAGTCTATACATTATGAATATGTGAAATCTCCCGAAAGAGTACACACTTGTCAGGAAAGTTCTGCAATCCTGGTGATCCCTACATAGATGTGGGAAATCTTGTACCAGGTGGCAAAGTCTACGATACCGGTCTGAGGAAGACCGAAAACGGACTGGAATTCCCGGACGGATGCTGCCGTATTAGGGCCATAGAATCCATCAGGGGCTACATGGGGGATAGCGCTGTAAACCGTGGCGATGGCATCTAATTGTTCCTGGAGCTGTCTCACCTTCTGGCCGGATGAGCCGATGGTCAGGTTTTCCCCCGGCCAGGAGGCAGGAATTCCTGCGATCTGCTCCGCCGTATTGATGTAGATGCTGGGGCCGTAGAAATGGCGCAGAATCTCAATGGGGCTGTAACCTCTCTCCCCTAAGGAGCAGGAACCCCACTGGGTCATCCAGTTAGGACAGGTAACCTGTCTGCCATCGCAGTATTGGGTTAAAATGGGCTGCTTCACATCAGGCCTGGAGAGGTAGTTGTCGAAAATCTCATCCACTACCAGGGAGATACTTTCATAGATGTTCCGGCCGTAGATCCATTTGTGGTCATAGGCTGTGGAGGAGGTTATGGTAAAGTCATAACCCTGGTTCCGGTACCACTCCGTGTACACCCGATTCAAGGTAAAGGACATAATGGCAAGTATGTTGGCTGTAAGGGTGGATTGGGGCCAGGTGGCGTAAATTTCACTGGAGGCTACATTCTTAATATAGTCCCGATAGGGAACATAGTAGTTGGAGGCGGAGGAGTCGGATGGAGGGCCATCATGAACCACTATGGTCTGAGGAACCACCACACGGCTTAAGACGATTTCACCGGATTCATTAACAGGCTTCACCTCTGCTTCCGCAATCTTGGGCGGATAGTTCCCATACAGGGTGTGATCCGGTATGACAATCGAAGGATTAATAGGCTGCGGGTCGTCTTCCGGTTCCAGGGCTACAGGCTGGATGGAGGTGGTGTCAGGAAGAATCTCGGTGCCGGAGACAGTCCGGCTTTTGAATCCGGGGGCTGTAATCACCAGATCATATTCGGAGTAGGGCCGGCTGTCTCCGGGAGTCAGGCTGTATTCTAAAGGCGGCGCATCCAGAGATACCTCCTCCGTCTGGCCTGAGCTGTTGGTAGTAACCTCCTCTATGGTATTGCCCGGGGCAGTAGTGTTGGAGATCCGGACAGTGGCATTCTGAATGGGGAAATTGTTGATAATGGATACCACATTGACCTGGAGAAGGCCGTGGCTTCCCTGTTCAGTTGCGCAGGAGTAAAGTTTTTTTTGCATAGGAGTTCCTCGCAGAGAATGGTTACTACCAATATATTGTTCTTTGTCATAAAGGTTACAGCATTATGTATTTAACGATAAAAAGCAATGCCAGGACATACATCAGAGGGCTGATCTTCTTGTCCGCCGCTTTTCCTGTGGCAAGATTTAACACCACATAGGAGATAACGCCCATGGCGATGCCTTCGGAGATACTGTACATGAAGGGCATGGCAGTGATGGCAATGTAGGAGGGGATGGCCTCCGTGTAGTCGCTGAAATCAATTTTTGTGATGGAGGTCATCATGAGAAAGCCTACGATGACAAGGGCAGGAGCAGTGGCAAAGGAGGGAATGGCAAGGAATATGGGGGACAAAAACAGGGAGAGTCCGAATAGGAGAGCGGCCGTCACTGCAGTGAGGCCCGTTCTTCCTCCCTCCGCCACACCGGAAGCGCTTTCCACGAAGGTAGTGGTGGTGGAGGTTCCCAGCACGGCGCCAAAGGAAGTACCCACGGCATCCGCCATAAGAGCTCCTTTGATACGGGGCAGCTTGCCATCCTGATCAAGCATGTCTGCCTTGGAGGCCACGCCAATCAGGGTTCCCAAGGTGTCGAACAGATCTACAAATAAAAATGCAAACATTACCACAAAGAAGTCCAATGTAAGAATCCCTTTAAAATTCAGCTGCATTAGGGTGGGAGCCAGGCTGGGTACAGAAAGCCCCTTGGAGAAATCAGGAAGAAGGCTGTAGCAGCCAAGGTCCGGATTGATCTTATAAAGGCCTGTAAGCTGGCAGAGGATACCAAGACCCCAGGTTATAAGAATGCCCCACAAGATATTGCCCTTCACATTTTTAATAAGAAGGATTCCGGTAATGAGGATTCCTATGAGGGCCAGAAGAACGGTGATCCCCTGGCTGGAGAAGGTTCCGGCCTGAACGGAATCCTTAAAGGAGTAGATAGAGACCAGAGTGGCACTGTCCACCACGATCTTGGCATTCTGCATTCCGATAAAGGCAATAAAGATACCGATTCCCACAGAAACGGCATGTTTGAGGTTCATGGGAATGGCGTTGAAAATGGCTTCTCTCACATTGGTCAGAGAGAGAACAATAAAGACAATTCCTTCAATAAACACTGCCGCAAGGGCGGTCTGCCAGGAATACCCCATCTGAAGCACTACGGTATAGGCAAAATAAGCATTCAGTCCCATACCAGGAGCCAGAACAAAGGGATAGTTGGCGAAAGCCGCCATAAGAAGGGTGGCAATCATGGAAGCCAGAGCCGTGGCGGTAAACACCGCACCAGTGTCCATGCCTGCTTCTCCCAGGATGTTGGGATTCACGGCCAAGATATAAGCCATGGTCATAAAGGTAGTAATACCCGCCAGAATCTCTGTCCTGACATCTGTGTGTTTCTCCTTCAGATGAAACAATTTTTCCAAGTTCATGGAATGATCCTCCTTTTGTATTATGAACTTCTTCTCTGCTATTTTACCATGCTGCAGCGCAAAAAGCTACTTTTTCTTCTTCCATCAAAAACTCCCCCATCCCCCATTTATTGTGGTATAATGTACGCGAAGCCCGCGATGAGGGAAACCGAAGGTTAACCGAATAGCACTGCGTTTGTATGGGAGAGAACGCGTAAAAAGAACCAGTGTTGTCAGGTTTTTTCATAAGGCGAAAGGAGGACAATCTTGGCAGGGATCATATGGAGCCTATCCTGGCCCCTGATATGTTACGGACTGTCAGTGGAGCTGGCATCCCTGGTTTTCCGGAATCAGGAGCCTTTACTGTACACCATGGCAGGAGCGGCATGGGTGATTCCGTTTTTCATAGGAATCTATGGAAGGGAGCCAGGAAAAAGGGATCAGTGGCGGGAATTTGGCCGGAAAGAAGTAGCCGGGTGGGGGCTTTTGGGAATAGGGGGAAGCCTGCTGGTTAATACTCTTATTAAAATCAGTGGAATTGCCCGGATTTTTCCGGGATTTTCTCAGATATCACCCCAGATTTACAGGTTGCCTTTCGTGCTTCAGTTCTGCGCTGCAGGCATAGGGATTCCCGTGGCGGAGGAACTGATCTTCCGGGGGCTTATGTTCGGCCATGTCAGAGAGGAATGGCCTTTTGCCCGATCCGCAGTCATAACCTCCCTTCTCTTCGGTATTTACCATGGCAATGTCCTTCAGGCAGCCTATGGGTTTGTTATGGGGATGCTCTTTGCCTTGGGAATGGAGAAAAAGGGGACCATCCTCGTTCCCATAACCATGCATATATGGGCTAATGTGGCATCATTGGCTATAACATGGTTCCAGGGAACAGGATAGACAGTACGATCAATTTAAGGACCGGGAGCGGAGAACATGAAAAGCCGAACCCGGCAGTGAGATAAAAGCAAAAGGAGGAAGAACCATTGAAATTGTTAACGGCAGCAATTCCCTGCTATAATTCAGAGGCATATATGAGACATTGTATCGAATCCCTTCTTGAGGGAGGGGATGAGGTGGAGATCCTGATTGTGGATGATGGCTCCACAAAGGACGATACGGCCCGGATCGCTGATGAATATGAAAGGAACTATCCTGGAATCTGCAGAGCAATCCATCAGGAGAATGGAGGTCACGGGGAGGCGGTAAACGCCGGATTGAGGAACGCCAGCGGAATTTATTTTAAAGTGGTGGACAGCGACGACTGGGTGGATCGGGATTCCTACTTAGAGATCCTAAAGACTTTGAGGGAATTTGTATATCGGAATGAAACTCTGGACATGCTGATTTCCAATTTTGTCTATGAGAAGCAGGGGGCCAGAAGGAAAAAGGTTATGAATTACCGGACAGCCCTGCCGAAGGATCAGGTGTTTACATGGAAAGACATCAAGGTCTTTATGCTGGGGCAGTATATCCTTATGCATTCGGTGATCTACAGAACAGAACTTCTGCGGCAGTGCGGACTGGAACTGCCCAGGCATACCTTTTATGTAGACAATATTTTTGTCTACCAGCCCTTACCCCACGTAAAGACCATGTATTACCTTGACGTGAACTTTTACCGGTATTATATCGGCCGTGAAGATCAGTCCGTCAATGAGACGGTGATGATCGGAAGGATCGACCAGCAGATCCGAGTGACAAAGCTGATGCTGGACTATTATACAAAGGCCAAAATACAGCAGTGGAAGCTTCGGTATTATATGGTCCGGTATCTGGAGATCATGATGGTGATTTCCTCCATACTGGCGATTCGTTCCGGTACGGAGGAGAACATGGCAAAGAAAAAGGAACTGTGGCAGTATGTCAGAAAAAACGACTTCCTTTTGTTTCTGAGACTCCGATTCGGCTTTTTGGGACAGGGCATGAATCTGCCGGGAAAAGGCGGCAGGAAGGTGTCTGTGGCCGGCTATAAGATCAGCCAGAAGTTTTTCGGTTTCAACTGAGGTTATCCACAAGGAGAAGGTTGTGATGATTCCAAGAGTAATGGTGTTTGCATTTGGCTCTTTCCTGGGCTATATTACCCTTAGAATACAAACCTTGTGAATACAGGAGGCAACGATGGGGCTGCACCAAGGCGTGGCAGCTCTCAGTTGAAAAGATATGACGAGAGAATTTAAGAATCCGGTGATGAAACTGATGTGGGAGTACGGACTGATTACAGCCAGTATTTGGATTATGGTAGTGGGAGTCTATTTCTTTAAGTTTCCCAATCATTTTGCTTTCGGAGGGGTTACCGGCTTTTCCACGGTGGTAAGCGCCGTCACCTCATGGTCTGCAGGAGATTTTACCTTTGCCGCCAATATGGTCCTTCTTCTTGTAGGGTTTCTGTTTGTGGGGCGCCAGTTCGGGGTAAAGACCGTGTATGCCAGCATACTCATGTCCGTATCCTTGTCGGTTCTTGAGAAACTGTACCCTATGGATACTCCCTTTACTTCAGAACCGGTGTTGGAGCTGGTTTTTGCCATTCTGCTTCCGGCAGTGGGCTCGGCTGTTCTGTTTAACATCGGTGCATCCAGCGGAGGGACTGATATTATTGCCATGGTGCTGAAAAAGTATACCAGCTTTAATATCGGCACGGCTCTTTTGCTGGCAGATGTATTTGCTGTGGCTTGCTCTTTCTTTATCTTTGGACCGACTACAGGACTGTTCTCGAGCCTTGGACTTATGGCCAAATCCCTTATGGTGGATGGAGTCATCGAGAACATTAACCTGTGTAAATGTTTTAATATCGTGTGTGATGATCCGGCGCCTATCTGCGATTATATCATTAACCGTCTGGATCGGAGCGCCACTATCTATGAAGCACAAGGAGCTTTTACTCATCATAAGAAATCGGTGGTTATGACGACCATGAAACGGGGGCAGGCAGTCCGGCTGCGCAACTATATCCGCAGTGTGGAGCCTACGGCATTTATGATGGTGACCAATTCCAGTGAGATTATCGGAAAGGGTTTTCTTAGCAATTAAGAGCCTAAGAGCAGCGAGGCGGGTAAAAAGTCATGACTTTTT
>JAAWHU010000036.1 GCA_022796015.1 Hungatella sp.
AATTTTTATGTTTTCTCTCTAAATCATAATTTTTTAATTGATGTATTTAGCAAACTGCACAAAAAATATTCAGATACGGTACTTGTATTGATCGGAACAGGGGAATATGAAACTGTAATAAAAGAAAAAGTGAAAACGCTCAATTTGTGGAAAAGCGTGATATTTCTTGGACATAGGGATGATGTACCGCAGTTGTTAAGCGCAATGGATTGTCTTGTTATGCCTTCACGTTTTGAGGGGCTGCCGGTAACTATGGTAGAGGCGCAAATGGCGGATTTACCCTGTGTTGTTTCAGGAACCATTACAAGAGAGGCAGAGTTTACAAGTCATGTAACATATATTTCATCATGGAATAAAGAAGAATGGGTTGAAAAAATATATAAATATAAAAAGGCTGAACGATTAAAAAATAAAGAAGAAAAACAAGAAAGTATTTTTAATATTAAAAACGCTGTTAAGAAGTTAACTGAAATATTAGATTGATTATATTAACTACAAAGGAAATATGAAAAATTGAAAGTTTTATTTATATCTGAATTAATGACGGGACGAGACAGTGGAGCAAAAGTAAGTACTTGGTTTCATGCGGAGATTATAAATAGCATAGTTGATGAGCTGGATGTTGTATGTCTATATCCATATACAGATATTAAAGAAACAGAGAAAGATAAATTCAGGAAATTTCATAACGTTTTTTTTCTGAAAAGTTTTAGCAATAAAATAGAAAAAATATCTAATATCTTATTCTTAAATGGATGGTGTATGAATGGGAAAATAAGAAAACAAATCATAAAGATAGTAGGAGAATATCAGTATGACGTAATCTTTATTGATGATTCGGTAATGGGGAAACTGGCAAAAAAATTAAAACGATATTTCCCCCAAATTAAACTTATATCCTATTACCATGATGTTAAGGCCGAACTTGCTGTCAAATGGTTGAAAGAAAATGGTGTTAAAACACTTCCATATAATCTTGGACTAATTATTAATGAAAAAATAAACCAAAAACATGTTGATGTTAATTTGGTCTTAAATAAAAGAGAAAGCAATCTGTTTGAAAAATATTATAGAAAAACACCGGAGGGATTGCTCCCTGTTGGTGTTCCGGATATAGAAAAAGAATATACATTAGAGAAAAATGACGATTCTGAAAACGTGTGTAATTTATTATTTGTTGGTGCCTATTATTATCCAAATGTTAAGGGAATAAAGTGGTTTATTATTAATGTTTTAAAGAAACTTGATAAAAAGAAATACCATTTAACAATTATCGGGAGCGGAATGGAGTACATTCTTCATGAAATAGAGCCATTAGAAAATCTGACGATTAAAGGGTGGGTAGATAATTTGGCCGATGAATATATGCATGCAGATATTGTTGTTGAACCTCTTTTTGAAGGAGGAGGAATGAAGATTAAGACAGCAGAAGCATTACAATTTGGGAAATGTATTGTTGGAACTAAAGAGAGCTTTGAGGGATACGAAGAGTATTTTGGATCGGATGTAAAAGATATTTACTTATTTTGCTGTAATTCACAGGAATCCTTTATCGCTGTAATACAAAAACTTAGTGACAGAATCCATAGCAGAAATATGATACCGGAAGTACGGAAAATCTATCTTGACCATTTTTCTCTTGAAAGTAATAAAAATATAATACAAAAGTCAATATATGGAAATTAGATAGGAAGGTAAAAATGCAGTATCAAAAAAAGAAGAGTTTTTCAAAAATTGAGGGAATTTTAATGCTTGTAATACTTGCAAGCTATTCTTATATGGGGGCAAATATACGGGCAGGATTAAATTCTCTAATGATTGCATTTATAGGATTTCATATATTACTTAATTTTCATGCCGTAAAAAAGAAGGGGTTTTATTCCAATATAAGCTGGCTGTGTATTCTTATTACAATATACCTCTATCAAAATAATGACATTAAACAAGGATATTATGGGAGATTTCTTTATTTTTCGTGTGCGATATGTTTCCTTAGTTTTATGACATATACAGAAAAATGGATACCAACAACAATTTACATAATAAAATATGTGGGTATTATGATGTCATTATTTGCTTTATTTAAATTTTTAGACGGCGATAAAATCAATGATGGCAATATACTTGTTTGGAGTATCGCTTTACTAGGAATAGGTATAACAGAATTGCTATTTGAAAGAAAAAAGATATTTCCATTGATTGAAGTTATAATGGCTATAACTACAATATTTGTTTCAGGTAAAAGAGGTCCATTTCTTTTTATGAGTATTGCTGTAATAGCGATAATATACATTTTTTCAAAGAAAGAGATAGGGCGTAAAGGTACATTAATTAACATGACATTTATTTTTATAGTATCTTTATTGGGGATTTTTCTAATTGATAATATAGAGATAATACTTAGATTAAGTCAAGATTATGATTTTACCTCAGGAAGAATACTTCTATATGACCGAGCTGTAAGACTGTTTAAAGAAAATATGATTTTTGGATCTGGCTGGGGAGGATTTCGGTCAGTGTATAAATTCCGAGATATAGTAGGGTATTATGAGGTACATAATATTTATTTGCAAATGCTGTGTGAAGTGGGTGTAATTGGTTCTCTAATATTTATAATATATTTTTTGAGAAATCTAAAATTAACATATAAGGCAATTTCTGGATGTGGAGAAGAGTGGAAGAAATATGTATATTTTGCTCTTTTTGGACAAATATATTTTGTTTTATATGGGATGACCGGGAATCCGCTCTACGATTTTTGGATATATTTGTATGCGGTATCTGGTGGATGCGGGCTATCACTATATACTGTAAGTAAGGAAAAGAAGAAAAGAAAATGGTTATACAAGAATTAATTAGCATTATTGTTCCGATTTATAATATTGAGCAATATGTTGGAGAGTGCGTGGAATCATTGATAAATCAAACTTATCATAATATTGAAATTTTACTGATTGATGACGGTTCCACAGATTTATCGAAGCAAATCTGTGAAGAATATGAAAAAAGAGATTATAGAGTAAAAGTATATACTAAGGTAAATGGAGGCGTTTCATCAGCAAGGAATCTTGGAATTACCTTAGCAGAAGGTCAATACATTACATTTGTTGATGGCGATGATTGGGTTGACATAGAATATATAAAGACATTGAGAGAGCTGATTAACAGTGAAGATATTGATGCTTCATCTGTAACAATGTATTACTGGTTTTCAGAAGATAAAGTAGTAAAGGGAGAAAATGGGTTTATTGGTCAGCACAAATGCAGTAAAGAAGAAGTACTTAATCAAGCATTTAATCCTGAGACGCCATGGGTAGGGTTTGCCTGCGGAAAGTTATATAGATTAGAAGTAATCAGGAAACATAATATTAAATATGATGAGGAAATAAAACTATGTGAGGATTCGCTTTTTAACTACAATTTCTTCAATCATTGTAAATTTTGTAATATAAATAATAACCCCTTATACTTTTATAGGATCCGTCAATCATCGGCTACACGAAGTAGTAAATTTGACATTGACGCTATATCAACGAAATTATTATCTTTGAAAAAAATAACAAGTATTGCGATACAGTATCCAAATACGAAATTTGAAGAGAGGGTTTTGATTAATAGACTGCAGACACAGATTTATTTATTGTGCTTAAAAAAGTACAAAAAACACAAAATTGCATCAGAAGAAAAAAAGGATTTTAAAGAGTGTATAAAAATAAGCAAAAAGTATCAAAAAAGAAATGATAAGATAAAGATTCTGCTTTTAATAATTTGTCCAAAATTTCTTTTTTTTATGATAAAAAAGAGAAATAGGTTAAATGGACAATAATAAATATGAGGAGTTTTCATATGGTAATAACTAAGACGCCATTCCGTATGTCATTTTTTGGCGGAGGAACAGATATCGAAAAGTTTTTTAGGAAATATGAGGGTTCCGTTCTTTCAACAACGTTTGATAAATATTGTTATGTGATTGTAAGACACTTGCCGCGTTTTTTTGAATATAAAACAGAGTTATCCTATTCAAAAATCGAGAGGGTTAAAGACATAGACGAAATTCAGCATCCGGCAATTAAGCATGCAATGAAAATGCTTGATATGCATGAGATACGGCTTACCTATGAAGCAGATCTTCCTGCCAGATCAGGCCTTGGGACAAGTTCATCCTTTGCAGTGGGGATGCTCAATGCTTTTTATGCCTTAAAGGGAAAATATGCAGACAAGAAAAAATTGGCGGATGATGCAATTTACCTGGAACGTATTTTATGCAATGAGATGGGAGGATGGCAGGATCAGATTGCTGCGTCCTTTGGCGGCATGAATAGAATCAACTTTAATTCTACAGGATATGAAGTATTACCGGTGATCATTAGCCCTGAGAGGAAGAATCAGCTAAATGAGAATCTTTTGATGTTTTTTACAGGGTTTACACGTTTTTCGGCTGTCATTCAACAAACAACGAATGTGGCTGAAAAAGAAATGCAGCTTATGGAGATGAAGGAGCTTGTAGATGAAGCAGAACATATACTTGTAAATGAAACAATCAATCTTGACAGATTCGGCGAGCTTCTTGATTATACATGGAAATTAAAATGCCAAATCAGTTCTTCTATCAGTACAAAAGGTATTGATGAATTATACAAAAGAGCTATTAATGCCGGGGCACTGGGAGGGAAATTACTGGGAGCTGGAGGAGGCGGATTTCTAATTTTCTATGTCAGACCAGATAAGAAAGCTGCTGTAAAAAGAGCAATGAGTGATTTGCTATATATTCCCTTTAAATTTGAAGACAGTGGGACACAGGTAATTCATTATCAGCCGGAAGCTTATAAACCAGAGGAAGGAGACTAATTCTTTATTGAAATATGAGGGAAGGATCTGAACTATTAAGATATGGAAAAAAGATATGATGTAGTGACCTTAACATTTCATCAATCCGAAAATTACGGAGCACTATTACAAGCCTATGCACTGCAGAAAGCAATAAGAAACCTGGGATATAAAACATGTATTATTGATTATTATTCAACAGGAATAGCTTATTGGAGTCGAAAGATTAATTTTTTAAAGGATGGATATAATCTATCTACAGTGAAAAATATAATCTGGCAATATATGATAAGAAAAAAAACAGAAAAGTTTAATGTATTCCGTAAAGAACTGCAGTTGTCTGGAAGATTTGAGGGAGAAACCATACAAGATTCAGAAGCATTATCAAAATGCTTTATTGTAGGAAGTGATCAAGTCTGGAATTGTGACTGTACCTTTGAAGATTATCATTATTTTCTTGACTTCCTTGGAGATAATCATAGAAAATTAAGCTATGCAGCAAGTTTTGGCTATTCTGAAATTCCGCCAAAATATTTAGAGAGGACAAAGGCTTTATTAGAGGAGTTTGATGTTATTACAACAAGAGAGGAACAGGGGCAGAGTATTGTTAAAGAATTGATTGATAAAGATGCAATAACGGTTCTCGATCCTGTTTTATTAATAACTCCAGAACAATGGGATTTTGGTGGAATAGGGCTAGGAAAGAAATATATTTTTGTGTATCAGGCTGAAAAATCAAATTCATTGATTGAATATGCGAAACATATCGGATATAAATTAAAATGTCCTATATATATAGTTTCAAATGTTTTTAAAGGAACTATCGGAAAAAATATTCATTCTATTTCGGATATAGGACCAGATCAGTTTATAAATTATTTAAAAGGCGCCGAATATGTTGTGACTAATTCATTTCATGGAACAGCTTTAAGTATACTTTTTAATAAACGTTTTAGTGTGGAATTATTGAAAAAGAACAATACAAATTCCCGGATAATAAGTATTTTACAAAAATATGGATTAGAAAATAGAATAATCGGAGCTGATATGGGCCATAGGGGTAAAGCGATAGATTATTCCGAAATTAATAGAATGCTTGCAAAAGATAGGGAAAAATCATTAAATATATTGTCCGATATGATATCTGATAATATAGAAGGGGAAAACTGAGAAAATGTCTTTTGTCACCAAATTAAAATTAAAGATCAAAAAGAACAATAGCTTATTTGCATACTTGTATTCTATAAAGTATTGTAGAAATTATTACTTTCAAAAGAGTATTCGTGCAATGACGGGAGAAGATGCCACATTACTATTAATAGAGGGAAATTATAATTTAACAGGTGATATCTATTATTTAATAGATTGCGGTTCGGAAAAAGATGATTTAAGAGGATTTTTTGCTCTTATCAGACATAATATTAAATCTATTTGCTTTGCAGAAGCATATGGTTTAGTACCGTGTGTTATATGGGGAAAAGGATGTATATATCATGATTGTAGGATGGATCATGTAACCCAAAATGTATTTGAATACTATTATGAGCCCATATCCTTACACTATAATGAAGTATTAGGCAAGCATCAGTATGTAAGAATGAGAGATGCAGATAATCTGCGTATTCCTGATCAAATGATAAAAGAGCAAACATATGTTGTAGATGATCATGAATTAGAAAAACTTGCAGAAATTTATGGTAGATATTTTCATCTGAATAAAAAAACCCAATCATATATTGATTCAGGAATACAATCCATCATGCAAGAAGGAGATAAAATTATAGGTGTTCATGTAAGAGGAACTGATTTTAAAAATCAGTTTAATAATCATCCCGAATTTTGCGGATTTATTCCTTTTGTTGATGCTGCCAAACAGATGATGAAAGAAGGGGATTACAATAAGATTTTTTTGGCTACCGAGGATAATGAGGTAATTGATCTTTTTAACGAAGAATTTGATGATAAGGTTATATACTATCAGGACTGTATAAGAGGTAGGGGAAAAACCAGTGTAGTTCTTGATAAAAGAGGCTATGGATATGGTATGGGATTAGAGGTCTTGAGAGATGTTTATACTTTAGCGCAGTGTGATTCCTTTCTATATGGATTATCGCAGGTGGCATTTGCAGTACGGTATATAAAGGAATCACGCAATGAGCAATTCTCCCAGATAAGGCAGATTGAAATGAGGGTTAACAAAAACAGAAATGATGACAGGTCTTATTATCAAAAGTTAAAGAACCATGGATAATACAACAAAAACTTTAAAAAATAGTGCCTTTGCCGTTGCCGGCCAAATAGTAACATTGTTTTTGAGCTTTATAAACAGAAGGATATTCATCATCTTTTTGGATATTGAATTTCTGGGATATCAAAGCTTATTTTCCAATGTGTTTTCAATTTTGTCGATTGCAGATTTGGGAATCGGAAACTTGATTCATTATCATCTGTATCAGGGATTAGCCAATGATGATAAAGAAGAGATTTCCCGGATTATGAATGTATACAAGCTGTTTTATTATGTTATAGCAGTTGGAGTATTAGTAGTTGGGGGAATCTTAAGTTTTTTCTTACCATACATCATAAAAGATACTTCATTGAGTTGGGGATATATTAAAACTATTTATTTTCTGCAGCTGGGGAGCGTTGTCCTTGGATATTTTATGGCATATCGAAGGACCTTATTTATCTGTGATCAAAAGGAGTATGAATGCGTAAAGGTTGACATTTATACTTCAATAGTAATACAGGCGGTTCAACTCCTGGCATTGCTGACTACAAAGAACTATCTTGTTTATTTGGCAGTTCACTTATCGACGTCAACCATTGCCAATGTAGTGATTGCACGTAAATCAGGAAAAACCTATCCATATTTGAAGAAAAAGTATAAAATAACGAAAGCGTATTTAGCTGAGAAAAAGTTACTGGCAGATGCCAGGGATGTGGTGATCCATAAGCTGAGTTATATTGTCTATTCCAGCACAGATAACATTATCATATCAGTATTTGAAAGTGTCCGGATGGTGGCACTGTATGGTAATTACTATGTACTGGGTACCGGACTAACTGCTTTGGTTACCAAGGTATACGGACCGTTCCAGGCCACAATCGGAAGAATCGTATACAGCCATAGAGAGAAAGAGGAGGTATGGTCTCAGTTTAGAATGCTGGATTTGTTCAGCTTCTTTATTGCAGCCATGTATGGTCTTGGATTTTTGATTTATTATCAGTTTGCAATAGAAATCTGGATGGGAAGGGAGTATCTGCTTCCTTTTTCTTTTGCAGCGGCATATTCTGCAACTATATTTTTGACGCTGGACAGCGAAATTATCTACAGGTATCGTGCTGCATTCGGAGAGTTTTCCATAGATAAGAATTATATGGTCTTTTCCATGATTACGAATATAATTGTTTCGATTTTCCTTACCAAACAATTTGGTGTGACAGGGGTTCAGATAGGAACACTTATTGCTTTTCTGCCTATAGCGTATGGGAGACTTAAGTTTGTTGTGGGATATTATTTTGAGAAAAGGATATCGGATTGTATCATAACTCATTTTTTACGGTTTCTCATATTTAGCATGGAAGCGGTTGTTGCATATTTTATGACAAGAAAACTAGATGTGTCTTTGATTGGATTTATTGAAAGAGGAATGATCTGGTTCATTCTCAGCATCGGGCTAAACAGCCTTATATTTTTTAGGGATTCAAGATACAGATTGATGATGAATTATGTAAAGCTTATGATAGCAATTATTAAAAAACAGATTGATTCAAAAAACAAATAGTAAATCAGAAAAATTAATTGAATGGAGAAAGGTTAATGAAAACTGCATTAATAACAGGAGTAACCGGCCAGGATGGTTCTTACTTATCAGAACTTCTGCTGGAAAAGGGATATGATGTGCACGGCATTATCAGACGGTCTTCAGTGGATTATCGCGAACGGATCATGCATCTGGAAAAGGAAGCGAACTTTCATCTGCACTACGGAGATCTGGGAGATTCCTTAAGCCTTGTGAAGGTGATCGCGGCAGTGAAGCCGGATGAGCTCTATAATCTTGCTGCACAAAGTCATGTACAGGTCAGCTTTGATGTACCGGAGTTTACGGCGGATATCGATGCTGTTGGAGTGTTAAGGATATTGGAAGCCGTTCGTATCTGTGGACTGGCAGATACCTGCAGAATCTATCAGGCTTCTACATCCGAATTATATGGGAAGGTTGAGGAAGTACCACAGTCGGAATCAACGCCATTTCACCCCTACAGCCCTTATGCGGTGGCGAAGCAGTATGGCTATTGGATTGTTAAGGAATACCGGGAAGCATACCATATGTATTGCTGCTCCGGTATTTTGTTTAACCATGAGTCAGAGCGGAGAGGCGAGACATTTGTTACAAGGAAGATTACCCTTGCGGCTGCCAGGATTTCACAGGGAAAGCAGGACAAGCTGTATCTTGGGAATTTGTCATCAAAGCGGGACTGGGGATATGCCAGGGATTATGTGGAGTGCATGTGGCTCATGCTCCAGCAGGACAGGCCCGATGATTATGTGATTGCTACGGGAGAGCAGCATACAGTAAGGGAGTTTTGTACGCTGGCTTTTCATTATGCCGGGATAGAACTGGAGTGGCAGGGAAGCGGCGAGGAGGAGAGAGGGATTAACCGGGCAACTGGGGATGTAATCGTGGAGGTAAGTCCTGAATTTTACCGCCCTACAGATGTTGTAAATCTCCTGGGAAATCCTGCAAGGGCAAAAAATAAGCTTGGCTGGAATCCAACAAAAACTCCTTTTGAAGAATTAGTCTGCCTTATGGTAAAACATGATCTCCAAGCAGGAATTGTAATGTAGTAGAAGGGGGAAAGCAGAATGATCTTAGTAATCGGAGCAACAGGCTTTCTTGGCAAAAGGGTATGCCGGAGACTGGATAAACTGGAGAAAGACTATGTAAAGACTTCCTTGAGCCTTGGGGTAGACCTGTGTGACAGGGGCCAGGCGGTAAGGCTCTTTAAAGAGGTAAAACCAGATTTCGTGTTAAACTGTGCGGCGTTTTTAGGAGGCGTCCAATTTGGCTACGAGCATGCAGCGGAAATGTTTAAAAATAACATGGAGATGGAACTGTCCATTCTTGAAGCCTGTAAAGAGGCAGAAGTAAAAAGGCTGGTGAATCCCATAGGAAACTGTTCCTATCCCGGAATAGCAAAGATCTATAAAGAAAAAGAGTTCTGGGATGGCCCCCTTCACGAATCGGTGCTTGCATACGGCCTTGCCAAAAAAGCTTTTTGTGTCGGTGCATGGGCATATCACAAACAATATGGAATGGATATTATAAATCTGGTGTTTCCCAATATGTATGGACCAGGAGATCATTTTGATCCGGTGCGCTCCCATGCAGTGGGAGGACTGATCCAGAAGTTTGTAGATGCAGTGGATGAAGGGAAAAAGTCCGTGGTTATCTGGGGAACGGGGAAGCCGGTACGGGAGTGGCTGTATGTAGATGATGGAGCAGAGGCCATGATCAGGGCTATGGAGATTCCATATTATCCCGATATTATCAATATCGGAATGAACAAAGGGTACAGCATACTGGAAACGGCAGAGATTATTCAACAGCTGACGGGATTTAAAGGGGAGCTGATGTTGGATACCAGTAAGATTGATGGGGCTCCAATAAAGATTATGGATGTAGAGCTGTGTAAAAAAATATTTGGTTGGCTGCCGGGAATGGATTATGAAGAGGGATTGAAACGCTCCATTGAAAGCTATAGAGAATATAAAGCAGGCATAGATGTTTGAACAGTAAAAGATACATAGATATGGAGGAAAGGTATGAAGACAATTAACTATATGGAACCATCCTATGATGAACATGAAATTAATGCTGTGAATGAATACATGAACAGCGGGGCGTGGCTGACAGAGTTTAAAAAAACCCGGGAATTTGAAGAAAGTATCGCTTTATTTACAGGAGCGGAATGGTGTTCTGTTATGAGCAATGGAACCGTTACACTGATAGCATCCTTAATGGCATGCGGGATTGAACCGGGTGATGAAGTGATTGTTCCTGATTTTACCATGTCCGCCACATCCCATGCAGTTGAGATTTTAGGGGCTAGGGCAGTCTTTGTGGATGTGGAAAAAGACACTTTTTGTATGGATTATGATGCCATGAGGAGAGCGGTCAATGAGAAAACGAAAGCAGTCATTGTGGTAGATTTAAACGGAAGATGCCCCAATAGATTTGAAGATATAATAACATTCTGCCGCAGGCATGGGCTGTGGATGATAGAGGATGCGGCTCAGGCACTGGGTTCCACCTATAACGGGAAGGCACTGGGAACATTCGGGGATATCGGAAGTTTTTCATTCAGCATGCCTAAAATTATAACAACAGGCCAAGGAGGCGCTATTGTTACAGACAATAAAGAACTTTATCATAAAATACTCCAGATTCGTGATTTTGGAAGAGAAGAGGCAGGCTCTGATCATTACCTGATGATCGGGGCTAATTTTAAATTTACCGATCTGCAGGCCGTGATAGGAATTGAACAGATGAGGAAGGTTCCGGCACGGGTAGAGAGGAAAAAACAAATGGGAAAACTCTATGATGAGTACCTGAAAGACGTAAATGGTGTAGAGACCGTACACAATTATTATAATGATACGGCACCATGTTTTATAGAACTCTTATGTGACCGGAGAGATGAACTGATGGAATGGCTGCTGAAGCACGGAATAAAATCCAGAAAATTTTATCCGGCGCTTCACAGTGAACCGGCATATGGGAGAGGCAAGCAGGACTTTCCTGTTGCACAGGAGATCAGCAGAAAAGGCCTTTGGCTGCCCAGCAGTGTGAATGTGACAGATGAGGAGATTGAGTATATCTGTGGATGCATTAAGGAATTTGATATCCATTAATATAAGGCAGGAAGAGATTATGAATGGATTTTATACAATGATTGAACTTAAAGATATGGGGTTTCAAGGTGTTGGGGAGGATCTATATATAAGCAGAAAGACAAGTTTTTATAATCCTTCAGGTATCTGTATAGGAAGTCATGTCAGAATCGATGATTATTGTGTACTTGTTGGAAATATAAGAATCGGAGACTATATCCATATAGGTTCCCACAGCAGCCTTCACGCTAGTGGGGAAGGAAGAATTACTATGGAAGATTATTCAGGAATATCTTCTAATGTCACTATTTATGCCAGCAGCGATAATTTTGATGGAGAATGGATGACATGCCGGCCTGATTTGCCAAAAGAGTGTACAAATGTTGTGTTTGACCATATAGTCTTAGGAGGGTTTTCACAGGTGGGAACCGGAAGCACCATATTGCCAAAGGGTAGATTAGGCGAAGGGACAGCAGTGGGGGCTATGAGTCTGGTAAACAAACCGTTAGAACCATGGTATGTGTATGCAGGGATTCCCTGCAAGGCTATTAGGCCAAGAAGTAAAAAAATGCTAGAGATGGTTCAATGAAAAAATGACAAAAGGAAAGCATAGATATGAATATAATCTTATTATCCGGCGGTTCAGGAAAACGGCTGTGGCCCTTGTCAAATGATGTACGGTCAAAACAGTTTATAAAGCTCTTTCCTTCTGAGCATGGCTATGAATCTATGGCTCAAAGGATGTACAGACAAATCAGAGAACTTGATAGAAATGCAGTTATTACAATCGCTACATCCAGAACTCAGGTTTCGGCTATTCATAATCAGCTGGGGGAGGACGTGGGAATATCAGTGGAGCCTTCAAGACGGGACACCTTCCCGGCCATTTCACTGGCTTGTGCGTATCTGCATGAGATAAAAAAAATATCCGAAAAAGAACCTGTTGTTGTAGTCCCCGTAGACCCCTATGTAGACGAGGACTACTTTTTTGCCCTTACCAGGTTATGTGAGCTCGCAGGAACATCTGATTGTAACATTACACTTATGGGAATCAGCCCGACTTATCCAAGTGAGAAGTATGGTTATATTATCCCCCGTAATACTTCCGAAATAAGCTTTGTAAAATCATTTCAGGAAAAACCGGATAAAGCTACAGCAGAAGCATACATAAAACAGGGAGCACTTTGGAACAGCGGTGTTTTTGCATTCAGGCTGCAGTATGTTCTTGATAAATCAAAAGAATTATTGGGGTATGACGGATATAAAGACTTGTATGATAACTATGATACCCTAAAGAAAATAAGCTTTGACTATGCAGTGGTTGAGAAGGAAGCATCTATACAGGTTATGCGCTTCAACGGCATTTGGAAAGACTTGGGTACCTGGAATACCCTTACAGAAGGAATGGAGGAAAAGATTATCGGTAATGGCAGAATGAATGATAGCTGTCGAAATTTACATATTCTGAACGAACTTAATATACCGATCCTCGCAATGGGTATGAAGGATGCGGTTATAAGTGCATCACCGGAGGGCATTCTGGTGTCCGACAAGGAACAGAGCTCTTATATAAAGCCTTATGTTGAAGAAATAAATCGGCAGGTAATGTTTGCAGATAAGTCATGGGGGAGTTACCGGGTCCTTGATATAGAGAAGGGGAGTCTAACAATAAAGATTGGTTTAAAATCAGGATGCCGTATGAGCTATCACAGCCACCAAAATAGAAATGAAATATGGATCGTTGTTTCAGGAAGAGGAAAAGCAGTTGTGAATGAGAACGAGAAGCTTATACAAAAAGGTGATGTGGTGATGATAGATGCTGGCTGTAAACATACAATTATTGCAGAAACAGAAATGACATTAGTTGAAATACAATTAGGGGATGAAATATATATAGAGGACAAGAAGAAATTTACACTTAATTAAGTATATGAATAGCGGGAATTTTATGGAAAATAACAATATAAACAAGCAGTATCATTTATGGATGGAAAATGCGGATTCAGAGTATAGAGCTGAATTGCAGCTTATGTCAGAGGAAGACATTAAAGATGCATTTTATAAAGAATTGTCCTTTGGAACCGGGGGCCTAAGAGGGATTATGGGAGCCGGAATAAACAGGATGAATGTATATACGGTGGAAAGAGCATCACAAGGATTGGCCAATTATATAATAAAAAACTTTCCAAGTAGAAAATGTTCGATTGCCATTGCTTATGACAGCAGAAGGAAATCGGATCAGTTTGCCCGGGTTTCTGCTGAAGTTTTTGCAGCTAATAACATAAAAGTATATATTTACAAAGAATTAATGCCTACACCATGTTTGTCATATGCGATCAGACAGCTTAAGTGTCAGGCAGGAATTATGATTACAGCTTCCCATAATCCTATGAAATATAACGGATATAAAGTTTATGGAGAAGATGGGGGTCAGGTTACAATAGAAGCAGCAGAGAAAATACAGAGAGAGATTTCAGAGATTGATATATTTAAAGATGTAAGGAAGATTGATTTTGATGAATGCTTGGAACAAAAAAAGATCATTATGATTGATGAGTCGATTTATTTGAATTATGTGGAAGAAGTTTTAAAAGAATCTGTAGTCAAGGAATCCATTGATCGAGATGTCTCGATTGTATATAGTCCATTAAATGGAACAGGATTGAAACCAGTAATTAGGACATTAAAAGAAGCCGGATTTACTAATATCACGATTGTTCAGGAGCAAGAACAGCCAGATGGAGCTTTTCCAACATGTCCTTACCCAAATCCAGAGATTCGTGATGCTATGGAATTAGGGATTCAATATTGCGAAAGGATAGGAGCGGATATTTTAATTGCGACCGATCCGGATTGTGACCGATGCGGTGCTGCGGTTCGCGCCTTGGACGGCAGCTTCAGACTTCTTTCCGGAAACGAAATGGGGATTTTGCTTTTAGATTATATATGCAGTCAGAGAACAGCCAGCCATAAGATGCCGGAAAATCCGGTGTTTATAAAAACGATAGTAACCACAGAATTAGCAGAAAGAATTGCTGAGAGTTACGGCGTAAGGACTATTAATGTTTTAACAGGCTTCAAATACATAGGAGAACAGATTGGAATTTTAGAACAAAGTGGAACGGAACATAGATTTATCCTTGGATTTGAAGAATCATGCGGATATTTGACAGGATCTTATGTCCGGGATAAGGATGGAGTAAATGCAGCATTATTAATTTGTGAGATGGCTGCATATTATAAAAAACATGATATCACTTTGCTGGATAAGCTGGAGGAATTAAACAGTATATATGGGTATTATTTAAATACACTTCATACTTATGCGTTTGAAGGGAAAGCTGGTTCTAACCGGATGAGAAGAGTAATGAATAACTTTCGGAATGGAATGAAAAGAATAGGAGAAAAGAAGGTTTATAGAATTGAGGATTATGCATTAGGAATACAAGGCCTTCCGAAAACAGATATGATTAAGTATATACTTTCTGATAATTGCTCAGTAGTTATAAGGCCAAGTGGGACAGAACCAAAACTTAAGGTTTATATCTCAGCTGTTTCAAATAATAAAAAAGAATCAGTAAGGATAGAACATGAGATTCTAAAGAATATTGAAAATATAATAAAATAATAATTATAGGAGATTCTTATTATGGGCGGAGGATTTATTTGATGAAAAAAAGTCGGTTTTTATCTGTGTTTCTCTTTATAACACAGATCTACCTATTGTGGGAGATAAATAATATAAAAAGTTTTTTAAATAATGCTCCGGCTTTATATGATGAAAAGCAAATAAAAAAAGGGACAGAGGATAGTATTAGTTTAATAGAGACAATCAACATTCCTGTTGGCGGTAATTTAGTTGCTGGCAGTAATTATGAATTAGGTGCAGGATGGACATATACGAATGGTACTTTTAATCATACATCAGGTTATACAGATCCGCTCACTATTAAATTCAATGTTATCCCCAATACATACTACTTTGCCAAGTTCGATACTCCCGCGTTTAGTTTACCGCAGGATTTTACAATTTCAGTTGGAAATTACTTGATAGAGAATACTTATAAAGAAGAAAATAATTATAATTTCACATTCTTGCCTACAGACGGTAACAACTTAGTTATAACACCATTACCTCATTTTGATGGGAGTATAAATAACTTATTTATTGCTGAAATAATACCTGGTTCAGAGAAAAAGATTGAGGTTGAAGTGTTAAATGTTGGTGAAAATTTGAATCCCTACTTAACAGGGTTTTGGAATATTGCGTTAGGAGATGATACTCTAAAATCTCTAATAAGCGGAAGATCAAATATTGCTTTTGGACATCAAACTTTTCCGATACTTCAGAAAAACAATCAAAATATTGCCATTGGAACTTTCTGCGCTCAGAATATGATTGATTCTTATAGAAATGTGTTTATAGGAGTAGATGTGGCTGAATTTCCAGAAAATGGAGGAAATAACAATATTGGAATAGGTACAGCCTCCCTAGGAAATTTTGAATCCATTGGCCATAATAATATTGCTATAGGTAATGGATCGCATTTTGGAGGTGAAAAAGGCACTGGAGGTAATTATAATATTGATATCGGAATGGGCGCCGGTTTTAAAAATTATGGAGATAAAAATACTATTATTGGATTCTATGCGGGTAATGGAAAATCTCAAAGTAATGCTGTATTAAATAAGGCCTCCAACGTTCTGCTTATTGGGGCAGAGACAGGAAGCATTGATGAATTTTCGTTTCAGAATGGTGACATTAACATTAATAATCTTATAAAGGGTGGATTAAACAGAGAAGGTCTTTCTATAACAGATTCAAATTTTTACATTGAGAATTCATTAAATAAAGGATTTAAATTTCAACTCAACAAGACTAATAATGTATCATATTTACAGATTGTAAATAATGATAATATTGAGACTGCGATTGGTGGGATAGAATTTATTCAAATGCCTAATACCAATACTGATATGAACTCAAGAAGGGAAGTTGCTTTAATTAGCGGAAACTTAGTTAAGAGTTCTGTAGAAGGACAGAATGGGGCGGATATTGTTATTTCCTTAAAATCACCGGATGGGCCTTTTAGCGATAAATTTATATTCACGAACCAAGGACAAATTGGCGTTTTTAATACTGCTCCTGAAGCTATGGTTGATATTAATGGTCAATCAGAATCTATGGGAGCGTTACACATAAATCCTGGTTCGCTTTTAACTATCCCTAAAGATGGAACATTAGAGTATGATGGATTACATCTTTATTTTACAATTAATGGTGTAAGAAAGCAGTTAGATTAATCAACACGGACTCCTGTCCCCAATTAATACTATCTTCCCGGAAAAAGCAAATGTGGCTCCAGCATTACATTATACTGTCATCAATCATACTGCCCAAATGTCTCTCCTTGAAACCACCCCATATTTGTGATATGCTAATGTCTGGATATCTATGGCCAACTGCAAATTTACCCATATCCAAAGGAAGGGAGAAGAAATGGATACAGATGCTTTTAGATATGTAATCGTCCTGGCAGAATGCAGAAGTATTTCAGAGGCGGCGCGGAAATTATTCATTACCCAGCCGGCGCTGACAAAGCATCTGAACAAATTGGAGGAAACCCTTGGAATCGGAGTAAGGTTATTTGACAGAAGTGTCACTCCCATTAAGATCACGCCGGCGGGGGAGATTTTTCTGGAATATTCTAAGAAATATGTGGATATGGAGACGGAGATGAAGGAGCGGCTGAATGTAGCTCTTCAGCTTCAGAAGGGCAGTATTAAGGTGTCCAGCACATCCGGAGGCGAATGGTACCTGGCCGATCACATAGGGACTTTTTTAAAAACATATAAAGACATTATTCTGGAGATCCAGGACAATACTGCACGGGTATGTGAACAGCTGTTAGAAAGAGAAGAGATTGATATAGCCATTTACACAGACCCGGTTTGTTCGGATAAGGTAGAATACGTGCCTCTTTATAAGGATCGGCTCCAGTTTGCAGTATCCTGGGATCATTTTTTGCTGGAAGGGAAGGATATAGAGAACAACAGCCTGGATAATCCCTTGGAGCTTGATATAAGTGAGTTTCGCAATCCCAGGATAAAATATGTTCTCTCCACTCCGCCTCATGGAATGTACCGGGCAGAGCAGGAATTCTTTAAAAAGTACAGCATAGAGCCCACAGATCCTCTGAGGATTGACTTCATAAATACCAGATACTCCATTGCCTGCAGCAGCAGAGGGATTGTGATGGTTCCCTATATAACGGCCAGGCGGATCGCTCAGAGAAATCCGCCTGTATTCTGTACCGTGAAGGGCGGCCGCTTGTCCAGGCAGATTATTATAGCTAAGAAAAAGGGACGCCCTCTTTCGGCGGCCGGAGAGACATTCTGGGATTTTATAATTCAGCACAGCTTTGGAACGCAGGTTTATGAATAAATTTTATAGTACCTATAACAATAAGGAATAGCCGTCAGCTCTATGCTGGCGGTTATTTTTATTCTATCGGAAGGCGGGCCCTATAGAACAGAAAGCCCTCCAGGAAGGATTCTTTTTCCTCTTGGGAGTCAGCCGGGAAAAGCACTGAGGCTTTTAAAATGAACATCACTTTTCTGGCATTTTTTGTGCAATATTTCGCATAAAAATAAGTTATATGCCATATGAAATATCAGAATCGTCATAAAATGCGAATATATTGAACTAAAATTAAATAATCTATACAATTAATATATCTTATTTTTCCGAAGATGAAAAAAGAAAAAAGGAGGTAGTTTTATGGCGGAAAAGGGAAAGAAAGGGATCATGGATGAGAAGTTGTTTGGCTTGCCGCTTCCGTATTTTGCGGTGGTGTCTCTCATTGTGCTGGGAGCGGGATTTTTGGGGAAGCTGGAATCCAAGAGCCTGGTGTGCGGCGGAGCCGTGTGTGTAGTCTTTGGGTACTGGCTGTCCTTTATTGCCAATAAGGTCTGGTTTATCAGGAAGACCATCGGCCTTGCTTTTGTGGGTATTGCCGGCGCCGCTATGGTGTACTTCAACCTGATTCCGGAAAATATTCTCACCCCGGCAAGTGCATTTATGAATGAAACCAATTTTCTGGCATTTTATATTGCGGCTCTTTTGTGCGGTTCCATTCTGGGCATGGACAGGAAGCTTCTGATTCAGGCAGGCATACGGTATTTTGTTCCCATTATGGGCGGCGTAATTCTGGCTTACGGCCTGGGCGGCCTTGCAGGTGTACTTGTGGGTATGGATTTTAAAGAAACCGTTATGTTTGTGGCGGCGCCGATTATGGGCGGGGGAAACGGAGCCGGAGCCGTTCCCATGTCAGAGATTTATGCCAATGCCACTGGTGCTGACAAGGCAGACTTTTATTCACGTCTCATGGCTATGGTAACCCTGGGCAACTGGTTTGCCATGTTAGGCGCATTGATTCTCAAATGGTTGGGCGACCGTTATCCTAAGACGACGGGCAGGGGAGTTCTCATGGAAGGCTTCCGCCCCGAGGATTCTGCCAAAGAATACAGCTATACCATGACCACAGAGGACATGGTAGCCGGCCTGGGTCTGGCGCTGGGCTTTTATATCTTTGGACGTATCGCCAATATTCTTCTGCCCAGCATCCACGCCTATGCCTTTACCATTGGGTTTGTGGCACTGTGTAAAATATGCGGCTGGATTCCCGAACGGCTGGAATTCGGGGCCGTAAAGTGGTATCGTTTTATGATGGATCATTTTACCATCGTCATCATGGGCGGTGTGGGACTTACCATGATGGACTTAGGGGAGCTTCTTGCAGTATTGACTCCTAAATATGTATTTGTAGTGTTTATTGTGGTTTTGGGAGCAGCCTTAGGGGCAGGCCTCATTGGGCTTTTGGTAAAGTTTTTCTTTGTGGAGTCTGCCATTACAGCCGGTATGTGTATGGCCAACGGCGGAGGAAACGGAGATATTCTTGTTCTCTCCATGGCAGACCGTATGAATATGATGTCCTTTGCCCAGATTTCTTCCCGGCTGGGAGGCGCCCTGATTCTGGTGATCCAGTCAATACTGGCCTCAATGTGGTTGTAGCTAAGGAAAAGGAGGAGTTTCTATGGGAGCAGAGAGCGTATTGGATTCAGATTTGACGCCGGAAATGAGAAAGAATTTATTTGGCAATGCATACTTAAACATGCTTTGGCATTGCCAGAGCGATCCAAGGTTTCACTATTGGGTTCATCTGCCTGATGATTACTATGACGAGGAGAAGCCGGAATATGACTTGATGGTGATTATTCATGGGACAGGATGCGGGGTGGAGGGCTATTTGAAGGCGGCAAGGGGATATGCAGACCGGCATCATATGGCTCTGCTTGCTCCCGTGTTTCCGGGAGGCCTTGTTCAACGAGATGATTTTAACAGCTATAAATTGTTATCCTGTGATGGAATCCGCTATGACCAGGTATTATTGAATATGGTGGATGAGATGAAAAAAAGATATCCGGGAGTAAAGACAGACAAAATGTTTCTCTTTGGCCATTCCGGCGGCGGGCAGTATGCCAACCGATTCCTGTTTGTGCATCCGGAACGGCTGAGAGCCGTATCCATAGGGGCTCCGGGGCGTCCTACCTACCTGAACAGAGAGGAGGACTATTTCTGGGGAGTCAGGGATTTTAAGGATTATTTTGACAAAGACCTTAATCTGGAGGCTGTGAGAAGAGTGCCGGTTCAGATTACTGTAGGCGAGCTGGACGTGAAGTACATCGGGGATTCCCCCTACGGAACCAACCGGGTGGAGCGGATGAAGAGCCTGGAGAAAAACTTAAGGGAACACGGAGTGAATGTCCGGCTTGCCATTCTTCCGGGCTTGGAGCATGGAGATGGAGAGAGGGACCGGGTAGAGGCTGCCCAGAGATTTTTTGCGGAATTTATGGAGGGATAAGGGCTTATGAGTGATAGGTTTCAACTGATTAAAGTAAAAGCAGACACAGCCTTGGAGCGGGGAAGGCAGTACGGCAGTCAGGCCAAAGATAAGATTCAGGCAGGGGTGGAGAATTACCGGCGGTATTTTGAAGAAAAGCAGGGCTATACCTGGCAGGAGACAAAGGATTATGCCGCCGCCTATATTCCTGTAATCCGGGAGAGAATGCCGGAGATTCTTAAGGAAGCCCAGGGAATTGCTGAAGGCGCAGACATCGGACTGGAAGAACTTATGGTGTTGAATACCAGGTACGAGCTGACTCAGTATCCCAACAAACTTCCTGAGTGTACGACTGCAGCCGTTTTGCCGGCAGCGTCGGAAGACGGAGGTACCTATCTGATCAAAAATTGGGATTATCGGCCGGGAATCCTGGATAAAATTGTACTTGTCAGTCTTGAGGATGAAAACGGAACCCGCGTAATAGGCTTGACGGAAGCAGGCCAGCTTATCCGGGAAGGCTTTAACTCTAATGGCGTAGGGCTGTGCAATAATATGATTCAATCGGTCTATGACAAAGCGGGAACAGGAATTCCGGTAACATTTTTAAGGCGGCGGGTTCTGGCAAGCAGGAATTTTGAGGAGGCCTATGGATGGCTGATCCACAGTGAGAGATGTGTTTCCAACAATATGATGCTGGTGGATGGCAGGCTGGGGAGGGCTGTGGATATTGAGGCGTATCCGGGAGGAAGCGACCATATCTGGCCTAAGAACGGAATCGTGGTTCATGCCAATCATTTTGTGGTAAATCCCCGGATTGATGCCCTGAAGGTAAGGCCCAAGAACCGAGATAACCGTCTGGAGTATCTGCTCCGCCTTAAAGAGGGAAAAATCAATCTTGCATACATACAGGAATGTATGAAGGACCATGAGTATTATCCTCAGGCTGTCTGCAATCACTGCATAGACCAGGAGGATTCCATGAAAGGCCTGATGACCGTGGCGTCTTTGATTGTGGATTTTAAAAATAACACCGCATATGTATGCAAGGGAAATCCCTGTAAGGGAGAGTATTACACCTATGCACTGTAGAGAGTAACAGAAAGCTGCTGCAAAGGCGGGAGAAAAAATCCGCCTTTGCAGCAGCTTTTTTCATCAGCTCAAAGATCGCTTTGGCTGTTTACAATCATTTTCAGCCATGATAGAATATCCATATCGCTCTTATCGGATCATGCAGAGACATAGGAGAATCTGTCATTACGAACTTCAAATATTTAAGGGGAAGAGATCAGAGAAGTGAAGGAGATGATGAGGATGACGCTGCTGGGACAGATGCTGAGGGAAGATGGGATAAAGGAAGGAATAGAACAAGGGGAGTTTAAAACCATGCTGGAGCTGGTACAGGAGGGAATCTTAACTATAAAGGAGGCCGCCGCCAGAAAGCAGATGAGTGTGGAGGAATTCCAACAGAAAATCCGGGAATTAAAGCTGGGGTTATAAAGAGATAAGAAGAACAAGACTTCGGACAGACATCCGGAGTCTTTTTTATGAAAACATTTAAATTAATGAAGAATAACTATTGAAGAACAAGAAGAACAATGCTATAATAAAGAAAAAACATGGAGGACAAAGCCGTGGCAGACCGGTTAAAAACATCAGAGATCAAATTGCTTCTGCGGCAGTGTGTACAAGACGGAAAGAACCATCCGGTTGATGATTTTAAGAAGTATATTGCCCAAAATGCCGAAAAATCTTTCAGCATCGGCCAGTTAAGCGGAGCCATATCCCAGCTTACGGCTCTGAAGGAGCTGGAGAATATAGGGAGGGGCTTATACCGGAAAGGACCGGCTTTCCGTGATGGAACAGACGAGAGAGATCCCCAGGGCCGGGAGAGCAGGACAGGAGCAACAGGCCAATCCGCCCCAATGGGTTCGGATGACCCGGCCGGCATGACAGGCGCCGCCGCGGGAACGGATGCAGATACAGGGAATGGAGAAGGTAACCAAGATCAAACAAAAGAAATAAATGAAGAAAATGAAGATGAACAAATCAAAAAAATGTGGAAGGAGCTTAAGGTATTTCTGGAGGAAGCAGACCAGAGTCTTGCCAGGATCGTGGGAAATGCCAATGTATGGAGCTTAAGCAATCAGGAATTTGAACTGCTTCGGGAAGTGAGATGTCTGGGTGAGCAGATGAAGGCCGTTGCGGCCAAATGCTGATGGGGAGGTTAATATGGACCATGTAGAGGGAAATGCCCTTCCAAAAGAGAAGAGTATCAGTGATCCTGTGTGTATCCAAAATGTATCGGAGTATCTGGGCAGAATCCGGACGTGCATAAGCAAAAGGCAGCAGAAGGGCTGTGTGGTGGTGTACCGGGGAGAGCCTGATGTATATGAACAGCCCTGCAGGCCCAACATTTTCCGGAAGGGCGTGCTAAAGGGCAATGATTTTTTCGAGAAAAACCTGTTTGATACCATGAGGCAGAGCAAGCTGACAGGAGAGAAGCGGTATCTGGACAATGCCATCGACGCCCAGCACGGAGAATTTCCCAGCCGTCTTTTGGATGTGTCCTACAACTGCCTTATTGCCTTATATTTTGCGGTGACGCCCTACTATCATTACCGGGAAGATTCCATGGATAAAAAGGACGGGATGGTGTACCTGTTTTTCATGGATGAGATCTTCAGCCCCAGCGCCCAGAACACCAACGACAACTACAATGCCATTATCAACCGGAACCAGGACTGGTATCAGAGCAATTCCATTTTCTGGAACAATCACAAATTCATTGACCATACGAAGCTGAACGGAAGGATTATCGCCCAGCAGGGGGCATTCATTCTCTTTCCCGGGGAGGAGCCCCAGGAGCTGCCGAAGTATGTATACTGCGGGATTCGGATTCCCGGGGAGTCCAAGGCCCTGATCCGTCAGGAGCTGAATCAGCTTTTCGGCATTCACACAGGAAGCGTGTATCCTGAAATCATCAATCTGGTTAAGGAGCTGAGCGGAAAAAGCACAAAACTGAACACAGAGGAATTTTGCTGTGAAAATGAGGTGCACCACACGCTGAAGCAGCTGGAACAGGAACTGCTCTATTATCTTGATTATGCCCTGGAGCAGAGGAAAAGTGACCGGATCGGCCAGATCCTGGTCCATATTGAGCAGAGGCTTTCCTATTACCGCCAGGGAATAAAAGAGTTTCAGGAGTATTGTAAGCACAGCCCAAGCATATCAGAGGAATGGGCGGAGCAGATGGCAGAACAGTATAATCAGCTGGTACAAAGGTTTTCCGACGCAATAGAAGAATATCGTATAGGGGAGCTTTCATGGAGGACCCTTAAGCTTTAAGAGAGGAACAGGACCAAGGATGATGGAGTTAAAGAGTCAGAGGATAAGCAGGAGTGAGATATTTAGGGATCACATTGAGCGGATTTTAAAGGATCAGGGGACAGATACGGATGATGAATGGTGGGAGGATGAAGAGGCCTGGGAGGAATTAGGAGAGCTGGCATGGGGAGACAGGGACTATGTGAGCAATTCTAAAAAATTGAAGATCGAAAGCAGGGAGCGGCTGGTCTTTGCCGTCTACAGGAAAGATAAGAATGCTCTTTTTCATCAGATTGAGGAGCAGGCAGGGCTTATGGCCCAGGAGCCGGAGACAGAAGGCATTCATCTGGTATTTTTTGTTCAGGATATGAGAAACCAGGCTAAGCTGGAAACATGTTTTTCTCATACCTATCAGGCCAAGCTGACGAACCAAATAAGAGAAAACACAGGTAAGAAGAATCCGTCTGTGAAATGTACCTATATTCTTGAGCGGGAGGACAAAAAACAATCCGTAAGGCTGTATGATCTGAGGCGGTATGAAATTATGCAGATGCCTCCGGTTTCTGCCCGCATTAACATGGAATCATCAGACAAAGAACAAGGGGAGAATCAGGAAGGATCCCTGCATGGCCTTGTGTTTACGGCCAGATTGTATCAGCTGGTGGATATCTATAATATGATCGGCGACCAGCTGTTCAATGACAACGTGCGGTTTGGGATCAATGAGATACTGGGGGTGGATCAGGCCATCTGCCGGACCCTTGAAGAGGAGCCGGAGCATTTCTGGTACAAGAATAACGGAATTACCATTCTGGTAAGAATCGGTAAGGCGGATTTGAGAAAGTCGGAGGTGCTGACCTTAGATGAGCTGGAACCAGGGAAAGACCCCTCCTTCTCCATTATCAACGGAGCACAGACCATAACGGCTTCAGCCAAGTGTTTTTTTAACATGGAGCTTCAGCGTGAAGAAGACAGAGAGAACAAAGACTATTGGGAAAAGAAATTAGAAAAGTCCAAAAGGGCCCAGGTTCTTGTGCGGGTGATCTATCTGCCCAGGGAAGAAGGGGCAGGCTCAGGAAGTCTGGGAAAAGAGATCAGCGTGGCCCTAAACCGGCAAAAGCCCATTAAGATGGAAGATATTGCATTTACCACCTATCAGGTAACGAAGACGGCCCGTTATCTGGAGCGGGAGATGAAGGCGGGCCGGGGCGATTTCAGTCTTGTAAGGAGAGGGGAAGGAATTTTAAGAAACCGGCAGTTGGAGCTGATCTCCTTTGTGCGGGCCAGAAAGGCATGTTGGGGAGAACCGGGGGAAGCCAGGAGCAAGGGCGCCAACGAACTTTTAAAGCTTAGGATTGATGAGGATGGAAATTATGTGTTCTATTACCAAGATATTTTTGTAAAGGAGTGGACCGAGGCAGAGGAGCGGCAGGAAGACCAGGTATTTAAGCGCTTCTATGGTGCGGTATGGTTTGCCGACCAGCTGGCCAGAAGATATGAGAAGGAAAAACGACAGATAAAGAAGGAAGAGCCGGAGATCTTGACTGCAGTGCGGAACGGAAAATGGTATTTTACCGCTGCCTTGATTCAGGTTCTTAACGGATTCGCAAAGAAGGAAAACTCAGAAGGCCGAATGGAGCCGGATTATTCTGGATTTGGCAGTTCTGTGGAGGATGTGGAGGGAAATTTATTACAGGGAATCGTAAGCTTTGCGCAGATCGTGGCAACTTATGCCCGTATTCACAGGGACGAGTATGGGGAACTGGATTCTAATTTGTTTAAAAAGAGCGACTGCTATGAGGGCCTGATGGAGGCCATGGAACAGGTGTACAAGGGGGGCAGGAGGACAGATATTGTCTGGAAAAGGACGGAGGAGGAGACGGTTCTGACAGAGCTTTTGACGGATTTCTGCAGTCTTTTTGTACCTGGAGTTTTTGAAGAAAATGCCTCAGAGACCAATATATCCCAACAGGAAGCGGCGATGACTGCCGTAGAAGAGTTCCTTGGGGAAAAGTATGCCGTATTTGGCCAAAGAAGGGTTCGTGTTAAAAGTATGGCAGAAGCTATGGGGAAAACCGTGGAATACATACTGACACAATATCCCCAGGGACTGGATGGGCTTGAAGAGTATGCCGGAGGATGGATCACGGCGGATTCGGAGAAGGCCTGGGCAAGCGACGGATATTTCGCGGGAGCTCCCAGGGAGATTAAAGTAGGAGGAGCCACCTACTGGATCGGAACTCTCTCTAATACAGGCAGGAAGACCCGCCAGGTGCGGGAGATGTGCCGGCAGGCAGGGGTAAAGCGGGGAGAGATTGCCTGGTATGACAGTGCTGGAAATAAGGTGTTCGGCTGGTAGAGGGGGCGGATTTACCCCCTAAGCCGCCCCCAATCCTCCTTACTGCATCCCTCCGGCCCGTAGCGGGCCTTCTCATAAAGCTCATGAAGAACCGGATGTTCCACGCCTGCGGCCTTCTCCAGCTCTCTGGGAGAGGCCCAGGGACTGGGGGACACCTTTGTTTTTTTAGCACCGGCAAGGATCTCTTTCTGATACATCCTGCGGATTCTGCCGCTGTAGGAGGAAAACCAGAGTCTGGAGGTTCTTCCCGCCTTTTCTCGTTTGCCGGACGGAAGAGTCCAGGCAGGCGTCAGATAGATTTTCTCGTCATCATCAAAGTGCCGGGGTCTGGTAATCCAGGCCCACACCTTCCGGCAGATTCCCTTAACCATCATAAAGAACAGTATCATCACAAGGATGGCGCCCAGTACGTAAAATACCTGATCCAGAACCTGGATCCAGGCGGGGGTGGGCTTGGGCTCGCCGAAAATCTTTGTCATGTCAGGAGGCGAGGCGGGTTTCATGTCCATGTTCAGGGCCGGATATACCGCCCTTTCCGGATGACTCCTTCGGGAGAACCACAGGAATATGGCCTGCCACAAGGGTTCCGTAACATAGGCGGCGGCAGGCATTGCCAGGATGGAGACACCTAAAAAGAAAGTCATACAAAAGGAATTAACATAGGCGATCTGACGCCTGGGCACATGATCCGTATCTTTAAAATGATCCAGAAACCAGTGGCCGGCGTGGAGGTTTGCATGGATGAAATGGGCCGGTATGAGAATCAGCAGCCCGAAAAATCCAATCTGCTTTAACAAGGCAGAACGGGAGCCGTTTAGCATAGCTCCCACAACATAGACTCCCCCAAGGAGTAAGCCCCCAAATACATAAAATTCGGAGCGCTTCTTGCTCAGCCAGTAATTTAAAAGTTTACGAATAGTCATAAGGCACCTCCCAGAAAAAGACGGAAAAATCCCCTTGGTGTTCCAGACGCACATCTTCCCCGGGGCGTACAGGCAGAATCCACTGGGAGCCGGGGGCGCGGCGGCAGAGAGCGGAAAAGGCCCGGGCCATGGAGGGGTGCTGGCTGGGGGAAAGCAGGATACAGATAACCTTGTCATGGCCGGTGGAAAAGCAGGCGGTCTCCTCCAGCACCTGTTCCATGGAAGGATGAGGCACAAGGTCAATGCGGATTCGGGCCAGCAGGTCCATAATAGCCCTTGCGTGGCTGCCTCCGGCTCCCGCCTCTATAAAAGCCTGTCCGCCGGTGATAGAATCCCTTCCGTTGGTGCGAAGGGACACGGGAACGCCCTCTTTTATGAGCCTTTGGCTGTAGGAGCCGCAGAGGCGGATGGCCTCCTCTGTCAGGGCTTCGTCTTTCCAAAGCCGGTCGGAATCCACATCCAGCAGAAACATGACCTGCCAGGAGGCCGTGGGGGCGTATACGTTGACCTTCAGGCTGCCGGTGCGTGCGGTGGCCTTCCAGTTTACGATGCGGTAAGGGTCATAGGGCTCGTAAGGTCTTACGGACTGAGTTTCAAAGGGATCCGGCAGCAGAGCCTGGCGGGACAGAATCTGCCCCATAAGGTTGCGGTAAAAAGGCTCCATACGGCAGGAGTCCACGGCTCTGGGGTACACATAAAAGCCGGCGTCCACATCCATGAAGGTTACGAAATGGCCGGAGAAAAAAAGATCATAGCTGACCAGCTGAACCTGGGAGATTGTATAATATCCCCGCTTGTTACAGCAAAATTCCAGATTTCTGCGGATTTTCTGCCATGGCATACAGGAGAAAATGTCGCTGCGGTAGTTGTAATCTGTAATCTTGGAGTTGGAGGAGGATGTAAATACCAGATCTTTCCCCATCTGAAATTTTACGTGGAGGATAGGCAGGGGAAGGGACTTGGCATTGGTGATGGTTTCCGTCAGGACTCCCCGTTCTCCTTCCACGGCAGAACGGCGGTCAAATGCCAGGCAGGCGGTGAGATGTTTTGTCCAGAGCTTTCTGTAGAGAACTCCCTGGAGTGTCCACAGGATCAGGGCAGTGAGGGCCATGACAAACAGCTTCATAGGCCCAGGCTCCAGTTTTCTGTGGGAAGGGGAACGGAGGAAAGCAGCTGCCCTACGATCTCCCGGTTGGAGGCATGGAGACCGAGGGCAGGCGCTGTAGTCAGGCGGTGAGCCAGAACGGGAACAGCCAGGGTCTTTATGTCCTCAGGAGCCACATAATTCCGGCCCTGGATCAGGGCGTAGGCTTTTGAGGCCCGGTATAGGGCAAGGCTTCCCCTGGGACTGGCGCCGTTCAGGATCCGGCTGTCGTTTCTGGTGGCCTGAACCAATTCCACCAGATACTCCTTGAGAACCGGATGAATATACACCAGGGACGCCGCATGACGAAGTTCTTCTAAATCACCGGCTGTGCATGCCGGTTCAAGGCCTGCAAGGGGATTGTCGGCGCCGAACCGGTCGAGTATGGCCAGTTCTTCCCCTTTGTCAGGGTATCCCATGGCCAGCTTCATGAGAAACCGGTCCAGCTGGGCTTCAGGCAGAGGGTAGGTCCCTGCGGTCTCCACGGGATTCTGGGTGGCAATGACGAAAAACGGCTCCTCCAGCTGATCGGTAACACCGTCTATGGTCACCTGCCGCTCTTCCATGGCCTCGAGAAGGCTGGACTGAGTTCTGGGAGTAGCCCGATTGATCTCGTCGGCCAGGAGAATATTAGTAAAAACAGGGCCCTTCCGGAAGACAAATTCACTTTTCTTCTGATTAAAATAATTCAATCCTGTCACATCCGAGGGCAGAAGGTCAGGGGTAAACTGGATCCTGGCAAAGGTCAGATCCAGGCTTTTAGCCAGGGCCTTGGCCATCATGGTCTTGCCTGTTCCGGGAACGTCTTCTAAAAGCACATGTCCGCCTGCTGCAAGGGCAGTCAGAAGCAGATCTGTCACCAGGCCCTTGCCTACCATCACCTTTTCCATATTTTCTTTTACCGAATTGATCATGTTCTGCCAGGCCATAGGTTTTCCTCTTTTCTCCTTTTGTCAGGGTTTTTGCGTTCACGGATGGTAGGATATCTTTATATCATTGTATCATCCTTCAAAACCTCTGCCAAGCTGATTTTTCTCACACTTCGCCAGCCCAGGTAATAAGCCAGGGCCACGGCTCCCCAGACAGCCGCCGTGAAGGCAAGAATGGGGGGAAGAGGTGCTTCGGCTAAAAATTCCCCCACATCAAGATAGCTTATTTTCAGCATATATCCTATGGCTGCGGCGGCGGGGGGAAGGGAGAGAAGCACGGGGCGGCCTGCAACTGCCAGCCCTTCGATACAGAACATGCGGCATAGGCCCTTTGGCGTCAGGCCTACGGATAAGTATCGGGCCACCTCCCGCCTCCTTTGGCGCACAAAGCCCAGGGTATTGGAGAAGATATTGCCGATTCCGATGATTGCTAAGAGCATGCAGAAGCCTCCCAGAATCATTTTCATTCCGTAGATTTGCTTCTGGTTCAGCTCATATTCCTCAATACGGTTTTCGCTTTTTGTTGTGCAGGTATTTGCCGTAATCCGGCGGATGCTTTCCTGGAGAGAATTCAGTTCCTCCCGTGAGGCGTTCTCCCCGGCAAGGACGCAGATGAAGGTGTCTTTCTCTCCATGCCCGATCTTCTCCTTGATCTCCTTCCAGAGGGATACAGGGAGAATATGCACCAGCTCATAATAATCCAGGGTGCCGTATTCCTCCCTTAAGGCAGGGGCTTTCTCCGTATAGGCCAGGACAGGGAGCTTAGACGCTTCAGCTTCTCGGCCCGGCTGTCTTAAGATACTCACCTTGTTGTCGGTCTTTATATAGGGCATATACCGGGGATGCCTGAAATCCGGGTTTGTCACGTCACGGATCCGGTTTTGTATCACTGCGCCGTCAAGGCTGGGAGGAATGCCGATCTCCTCACAGTAAGCCAGGAAACTGCAGTCATCCATGATTATTACAGGCACATTGACCATCCAGCCTTCAGGGGTTTTTTGGACATCCTTCAGGGAGGCGTGGGCGAAACCGCCCAATTCTTTCATTTCCTCGCTGATTTCTTCCTCGGTGACGATTCTTTTTGCCCATGCCTTCTGATATACGATGGCCCTTAGTACCTGGGAAAGCTCCTGTATGGCCTGTGCTTCCTGGAAGGAATCGATATCTTTGTCCTTGATGGTAACCATAATGTCCCATAAGTTCTGATATTTTTCAAAATAGGTTTCCCGGGTGCTGATTTCCGACAGGGTGAAAAAGCAGTACATAAGGGTAAAGGCCATAAAAGACAGGCTTAAGGACCAGGATGATGTCCGTAAAGCCTTTTTTTGGGCTTTCAATCCGTTGCCTGCCAGCTTCCCTTCCATACCGAAGAAACAGGTAAGGATGGGGGAATGCTTCCTGCGTTTGAGATGAAGCTCCTCTGTGTTTTTAATTGCCTCAAGAGGCGTGAGCCTGCTTAATTTTCTGGCCGGAAGCCATGCGGAAATTCCTATGGTGACCACGGTTACAAGGATGGTTCCGCTTAGGACCAGAGGATGATAGCCAAATACCGACTCGTGTCTTTGAGGGAATTGGCTTCCCAGCAGTGCGTTGATCATATGCAGAAGGATCATACTCAGCAGTATGCCTAAAAGATTGCCGGCCATGACCGGAAGGACGCACAAGGAGGCGGATTCCTTCATAAGGCAGGCACGGATTTGCCTGGGAGTAGCCCCAATGCTTGAGAGAATGCCCAGGTGATGAATCCTTTCATTCATGGTAAGGGCGAAGGCATTGTGAATAATCACTACCAGAGAGACAGAGGCCATGGTCATGATCAGCAGAAACAGAGGGAACACCAGACGGGGCGCTTTGTCCCTGGAATCCCGGATCAGATACATTGCCAGGAGCTCATAGTGATAGGTCAGATCCTCCTCAGAGATTCCTGCCAGCCGGGCAATCTTAGGAGTATCCTCGAGAACATTTCCCATATGATAAAAATACAGGTCGACCACCATGGTTTCTTCCTGCGTTCCCGCCTCATGAACCACCACATCCTTGATTGTGGCAAAATTCTTAATGGATTCCATGGCCTCCTGGTTCGGCAGGCCTGCAATCCGGCTCTGCCAGCCCCCTTCCTCCAGGATGATTCTCTCGATCTCATATTTCCACATATTGTAAAACATTCCGCACAAAAGAGATAATAGCAGGGCTGAGATAAAGGCGGCGATTATGACGGAGAGGCCGGTTGAATGACGATTTCTCATAAGCTCTGCCTCCTTTTCTCGTCGCTGATGATGCGTCCATCCTCCAGGGTTATGATGCGCTCTGCCTCCAGAGCCGCCTTTTCATCATGGGTAATCAGGATGATGGTCTGCCGGAAGCTGCGGCAGGATAGCTTCAGCAGATCCAAGATCTCTCTGGAATTTTTCTGATCCAGATTGCCCGTAGGTTCATCGGCTAAAAGCAATGCCGGGCGGTAGATCAGGGAGCGGGCGATGGCAGCCCTCTGCTGCTGGCCTCCTGAGAGCCGGCCGGGCAGGGTATCCAGTTTGTCGGTGATGCCCAGAGAACCTACGATCTCCTCAAAATATTCTTTGTTGGGCTTCTTCTTGTCCAGGGTCAGGGGCATAAGAATATTTTCCCTGACCGTGAGCGTGGGAATCAGGTTATAGAACTGATATACCAACCCTACCTTTCTCCGGCGGAAGATGGCTGCCTGGGTGGGATTTAGGCTGGAAAGATTGGTTCCGTCTACCATGACGGTTCCTTTTGTGGCCTTGTCCACAGTGCCCAGAATATGCAGCAGGGTGGATTTTCCTGAACCGGAAGCCCCCATAACCGCCACAAATTCCCCTGCATCCACAGACAGGTCAATGTCTCTTAGAGCCGTCACCTCATTGCCCGGGCTGCCGTATATCTTACAAACGCCTTCACATTTTAAAATTTCCATTCCATAGCCTCCTTTTCCCTGCCTGTTGGTCAGGCGGTATTTATGTCTATCATAACAAAGAAAAGTTACAACTCAGTGACTGTAGAACCGAATTTCAAAACAGGCTCCGGCGTCAGGAATATTCATGGCATGGAGGGTCCCGTTCTGGCTCTCAATAATCTCCTTTGCTAGGGCAAGGCCGATGCCGATTCCCCCTTCCCGTGCTTCCTTCCCGCGGTAAAACCTTTCAAAAATATGGGGAAGCTCATCCTTGGCAAATCCCTTGCCCTCGTCCCAGATTCTGATCTGGGTATAGAGAGGGTTCTGGTCATAGGAACAGTGGATCACCCCTCCTCTGTTATGCTCCATACAGTTTTTCATCAGGTTCATGACGGCCTCCATAGTCCATTCCAGGTCTGCAGTGACTGCCATCTCCCCCAGCTGCACAATGTCAATCGAAGTTTCGTACCGGGCAGATAATTCCTGGAGATTATCTGCCCCCAGAACAAGAAGGGTAAATACGTCAACCTCCTCCTTTTGAAAAACCAGGGCTCCTGCATCCAGACGGGACAGGAGAAGAAGGGCCTCCTCCAGCCGGGTAAGTCTAAGAAGCTGCCTTTGGATCTGGGCCGCCTGCCTGTTGTCCCGGCCCTGTGCCATTGTCTGCAGGGATAAGGAGATGGAGGTAATAGGTGTCTTCAGCTGGTGGGCTATGTTGGAAAGATTTTCCGCAAAACGGTTCCTGGCATCAACGGCCATATCCTTAGTGTGCTGGAGAGCCGTCACGGTTTTTGAAATCTCATCCTCCAGCCTGGAGAAGGCATCCTCGCCGGAGGTTCTGATTAGGTCTGCTTTTTTTATGCCTGCCATCTCCAGGTAGTCCGCCAAAGCCTGAATGCGCAGAGCTTCTTTTTGATTCCGGTACAGGAAGGTAAGAGTAAAAAGCAGAAGGCCGGCAGAAAATCCTGCCGCCCCAAGGAGAAGGGATTCTCCTGGAGAAACCATGGCAAAATCAGATGCCCGGTATCCTAAGGCCGGCAAAAGGCCTCTGTCAGGTGTTTTTTCAGGGATTTCGGCGTCACGGGTATGTTCTTTTAAGGCGGCGGCAATAAGCTTTTGCACCTCCGGTTCCTGCTCTACCATACGGCAGCACAGAGAATTTAACAGGTTAAAGGGAAGACGGCTGTAATAGCGGGACACCAGAAGGGCCGTGAGGGAGGATGCCATAAAGCTTAAGGACAGGGCAAAGCCGCAGATGAGCAAAAGCTGTTTTCGTCCGTTCATAAGGTATCCTCCATGCGGTATCCCACGCTTCTCACGGTTTTTAAGCATGGGGGCTGGCCCAGCTTATCTCTCAGGCGCTTTAGGGTGACCGTCAGAGTGTTATTGTTCACATAATTTCCCTTTACATCCCATACCTGCTCTAAAATGTTTTCCCTGGTCAGGGTTTTTCCTTTATTCTCCATTAGGTATAGAAGGAGTTCATATTCGGACGTGCTTAATCCCACTTCCTTTGAATGGCAGGAGACCAGCCTTCGGTTCTGGTCAATGACGATGCCATCGCAGGACAGATATTCGCTGGCTACGTCTCCGGTTCTCCGCAGCAGCGCCTGGATCCGGGAATAAAGGACCTCCAGCTCAAAGGGCTTTGCCACATAATCGTCAGCCCCCCGACGGAATCCCGAGACAATATCATGGGGGTCGCTGCGGACCGTAAGAATGATAATCGGCAGGTTCTTCCATTTGCTGCGGGCCCACTGGCAGAAGGCGTCTCCGCCCCCGTCCGGCATGTTCCAGTCCAGAAGAATCATAGACGGCACATGGGCCTTTAGGGCCTGCCTGATGTAAGCAAGGGTGGGGCAGACGGTCACCCTAATATTTTTGCGGGCCAGGTAGTCTTTGACAAGATTGGCAATTACAGAATCGTCTTCGGCATAATATAGCTCCATCATAGTAATAATCCTCACAATATCACAGTTCTTTAAGAAAATGTTGTCAGCTTCTAAAGAAAATGGTATGATAAAATGACGAAAAAAGCAACTATGGAAAAGATTTGAGGAGGAATCAGATGTATAGAATCGTAAAGGCAGAGCAGCTGGCGGATAAAATCTATCTCATGGATGTGGAAGCCCCCAGGGTGGCCAAGGC
>JAAWHU010000037.1 GCA_022796015.1 Hungatella sp.
GGCGAGGGTCGCGGGTTCGAATCCCGTCTCGCGCTTTTGATAGAAATGAGGGAAGTCCCGAAGAAACAGGGGCTTCCCGATTTTTATATCCTGAGTTTTTTACTACAGCTTACTACAGAGGGTATTGTAATCTGAAAAATATATGCTATAATATGTAGTAATGAAAACTATGTAATGTAGAGAAGGATTTCAGGAGGAGTAATATGAGTTATAAGATAATCGGTGATAGCTGCCTGGATTTGACAGAGGCTATGAAAAAGGATTCCCATTTTCAGATGATACCTCTTACCCTCCAGGTCGATGATGTGCAGGTAATAGATGATGAGACATTTGACCAGAAAGAGTTTCTGAGATTAGTGAAAGCAAGCCCTAACTGTCCCAAGACAGCCTGTCCTTCTCCAGAGACCTTTAAAAAGGCTTATGAGTGCGATGCAGACGATATCTATGTGATCACACTGTCCAGCCATTTAAGCGGTACCTATAACAGCGCTGTGGTGGGAAAAAGCCTCTATGAGGAGGAGCACGGCCAAAAGAATATTAAGATTATGGATTCATGGTCTGCATCGGCAGGGGAATTGAATATTGCCTTGTATATTGCAAAATTATGTGAATCAGGTATGGAGTATGAGGAAGTGTGCGCCAAGGCGGAGGCCTTCAAGAAAGAGATGAAGACTTATTTTGTTCTGGAATCTCTGGATGCTCTGCGCAAGAACGGAAGGTTAACCGGGCTTCAGGCATTTTTTGCTACCACCCTTAATATTAAGCCGGTGATGGGGGCCGTAGAAGGCGTTATTATCAAAGAAGATCAGGCAAGAGGAGTGAATAAGGCGCTTGCCAAGATGTGCGACTATGCGAAAAAGAATATTAAGAATCCGGAGGAGAAGATCGGAGTGGTGGCCCACTGTAATAATCGGGAGCGGGCGGAATTCGTGAAGGAGGAGCTGCTGAAAAGAGTGCCCTTTAAAGATGTGGTGATTACGGAGACTGCCGGAGTATCTACGGTATATGCCAGTGACGGAGGAGTCATTCTGGCATGTTAATCAGATGAGTTCATGAAAAGACTGTTCTGCACAGTAGAATTGCGGAACAGTCTTTTGACATAAAAGAAGCATTTTTGCGTAAAACAAGGAGAGCCATAAGATTATGAGGAAAAAAACAGTGATTCTGGCCCTGGCCGCAATTCTTTTGTGCGGCTGTGTGGGAGCAGGCTTTGTCATACGGAATGACGGCGCCAGGTCAGGAAGAGAATATATAAAGGAGAATGTGTCAGGAGCGCAGGAGGATTCTCGGAAGACGGAGGCAGGAGAGAGCCGGGGAGGGTCGGAGCAATCGGATGCAGAAAGGGGCCAGAAAGAAGGCGACCAGCCAGGAGCTGAAGCGGGTCCGGAGGGGCCGGGCCAGACAGGCTCAGGAACCGCCGGGGAAGGGGCCGGCCAGCCAGATTCAGGAAAGGGCGGGCAATCAGCAGATCAGTCGGCGGCAGCTTCCTCGGAGATCGTCATGCTGTTCGCAGGGGATGTATATTTTTCCAGCCATGTTCTCAATGCCTATGACAAGGCAGGAGGGATTCAGGGAGTCCTTGATGAAGGAATCAGGGCGGAGATTGAAGGCGCGGATATTTTCATGGTGAACCAGGAGTTCCCTTTCACGGAGAGGGGAACGGCTGCTGCCGACAAACAGTTTACATTCCGGCTGCCTGAAAGCCGTATGAATCTCATGAAGGAGATGGGGGTGGATATTGTCACTCTGGCCAACAATCACATTCTGGATTTTGGAACCGAGGGGCTTTTGGACAGCTGTGAGGCTTTGAACAAAGCAGGAATTTTGTATGTAGGAGGTGGGCCGGATTTTGACCGGGCCAGTAAGCTTGAGACGATTGTCATAGGGCAGAAAACCATAGGGTTCTTAGGCACATCCAGAGTTTATATGGATGCAGGCTGGGCGGCCGGGGACTCCCACCCGGGGGTATTTTCTACTTATGACACCACTCTGCCTCTAAAGGCTATTGAGAAGGCAAGGGAGGAGTGCGATTATCTGGTGGTCTATGTTCACTGGGGAGTGGAGCGGGAAGAGACTCCCAAGGATTATCAGAGAGCCATGGGACAGGCTTATATTGACGCGGGGGCTGACCTGGTGGTGGGAAGCCACCCTCATGTGCTGCAGCCTGTGGAAGAGTATAAGGGAAAAACCATTGCATATAGTCTGGGCAATTTTGTCTTTGGAAGCAGTATTCCTAAAACCGCTCTTTTAAAGGTGGTGTGGGGAGAGGAGGGCGCCAGGGTTTCCATGATCCCCTGCACATCCTCAGGCGGCTATACCAGGCTGGCACAGTAAAAATTTGAAAGAATTTCACACAAAAATGTATATTTTTTTCAGGGAAGTTTTGGTATACTGGAAGAAATAAAATCTGTGGCAGTATTTAGAATCCCCGGATAAAAGAAAGGAAAGATAGGAATATGAAAATAGAAGTTCTTAAGACTCTGGATTCTCCCAAGGCCCGCAGTCTGATGGGGAAATTATATGGAGAGGGCTGTGCAGAGGAGAGCGTGGCGCGCTATAAGGAGCTGGCGGAAAAGTTTGAGAAGGAATTTGGAGATAAGGACATGATGATGTTCAGCTCTCCGGGGCGTACAGAGATCAGCGGCAATCACACGGACCACAATCACGGCAAGGTGCTGGCAGGAAGCATTAACTTGGATTGTGCGGCAGTTGCTGCAAAAAACGGCACCGACAAGGTGAACATTGTCAGTGAGACCTTTAACCAGAAGTTTTCCATAGACTTAGGAGATCTGGCCCCCAGCAGCAAGAAGGCGGGAACCGTGGATCTGGTGAAGGGGCTGCTTAAGGGATTTGAGGAGATGGGATACAAGACCGGCGGCTTTGACGCCTATGTCACAAGCAATGTTATAAGCTCTGCCGGAGTCAGTTCCTCGGCTGCCTTCGAGATGCTGATCTGCTCCATGATCAATACATTTTTTAACGACAGTAGGATGGATATAGTTACCTACGCCCACATAGGCAAGTATTCGGAGAACCATTACTGGAATAAATCCTCAGGGCTTTTGGATCAGATGGCGTGTGCCGTAGGCGGCCTGATTACCATTGATTTTAAAGATCCCATGAAGCCTGTTGTGGAGCAGATTCCCTTTGACTTTGGCTCCCATGGCCATAGTCTGATTATTGTCAATACAGGAAGAGGCCATGCGGATTTGAGCGAGGACTATTCTTCGGTGCCTCGTGAGATGAAGAAGGTGGCGGAGTACTTTGGCAAGGAGGTCTGTGCCCAGCTTGAGGAGGAAGATGTTCTGAAAAATCTGGCAAAGGTGCGGGAGTATGCAGGGGATCGTTCCGTCATGAGAGCCCTTCATTTCTTTGAGGAGAACAAGAGAGTGGAGGCCGAGGTGGCGGCCCTGAAGGAGGATCGTTTTGACGATTTCCTGGCGGGTATTACGGCTTCCGGCAATTCCTCCTGGAAATGGCTGCAGAACTGCTACACCAACTCCGATGTTCAGGAGCAGGGGATCAGTGTAGCCCTGGCTTTGACGGAGCTGTTTATAGAGGAGAAGAAACGAGGCGCCTGCAGAATCCACGGCGGCGGGTTTGCAGGGGTGATTATGGCCATGCTTCCCAATGATCTGGTGGAGGAGTATGTGGAATATATGGAGGGCGCCCTTGGAAAGGGCAATGCGTATAAGATGAGCATTCGTCCCTACGGCGCCATCTGTATTGACCGGGAGCTGTAGGAGAAAGTGAGGAACAAAGGTATATGAAGGCAAAGACAAAAGGACATTTGGCGGCTTTGTTCTGTGCTTTTGTCTGGGGAACCACCTTTATATCCACAAAGGTATTGCTTGAGACAATAGGGCCGGTAGAGATTCTTTTCTACCGGTTTCTTCTTGGTTATGGCGCCTTGTGGATTGCATATCCAAAGCGGTTTTCCCCGGACAAGCGGTCCCATGAACTGTATTTTCTGGGTGCGGGAATTACGGGAGTCACCATCTATTATCTGTGCGAAAACGTGGCTTTAACCTACACGCTGGCATCCAATGTCAGTATTATCGTGTCTACGGCCCCCTTTTTTACTGCGGTTCTGGCGTGGGTGTTTTTAAAGGATGAAAAGCTGAGGGCAAGGTTTTTTGTAGGATTTTTGGTGGCCCTTGTGGGAGTATCTATGGTGACGTTCAACGGAAAGGCTGTGGTGAAGGTCAATCCCCTGGGAGATTTCCTGGCCATCACCGCCGCCGTTGTGTGGGCTGCATATTCGGTAATTGTGCGGAAAATGAGCCTATTAGGCTATCCTGTAGCGGCGTCTACCCGACGGATTTTTTTCTATGGGATCATCTTTATGATTCCTCTTTTGGGGCCCATGGGATTTAAGGGAGATATAAGGCTGCTGCTGGGAGAACCGGTGTGCCTGGGCAATATGATATTCCTGGGGATTTGTGCCGGTGCTCTGTGCTTTGCCGCGTGGAATTATGCGGTGGATGTGCTGGGGGCCGTGGTCAGCAGCAACTACATCTATGCGGTGCCGGTGATCACCGTGGCAGCTTCCATGGTGGTCCTTAAGGAGCCTATTACGGTTATGGGAGCTGCCGGGATGGTTCTGACCATTGCCGGGCTGGCGGTGTCCGCTAAGCAGTGAGAACAACAAGGCAACAGGAAGGCCTTTGGCCGGGTCAGGGAATGGCCTTTTTTGGAGACAGAAGCCGGTAGAGCGTGGGGGACAGGTGATATTCGGAGATCACCTGTTCCGCTTCTTTTAAGGCCTTTTCTCTGGCGTCCCTGGTTTTGGACGGATTCTTTACGGCGCGGATCAGAATGTTTTTTGGTGTGTGCTCAAGGTCCACGAACTCCAGAAGCTGGGTGTTGTAGCCGGAGTATTCCAGGAGATTGGCGCGTATGGCGTCGGTAGCCAGGGCGCAGAAGCGCTCGGAGACAATGCCGTACCTTGTAAAAAGGGAGAAGGTGTCTGTCGAGATCTGGCTGTTTAACTCATGCTGGCAGCACGGAACGGAGAAGATCATTCTGGCGTTCCAGGAGATGGCGTTGTAAAGCGCATAGTCTGTGGCAGTGTCGCAGGCATGGAGGGTGATGACCATGTCCACATCAAAGGGGCAGGTATAGCCGTTAATGTCTCCTAGCTCAAATCTCAGATGGTCGTAATGATATTTCTCTGCGGCGGCATTGCATTTGCGGATCACATCCTCCTTCAGGTCAAGGCCGATCATATTGACGGAAATCTTCCTGATCTCTGTCAGGTAATAATAGAGGATAAAGGTGAGATAGGACTTGCCGCAGCCAAAGTCAATGAGATTCAGATGGGTGTAATTCTGCTTTTTGATCACATCGTCAATGAGCTCGATGAAACGGTTGATCTGTTTGTATTTGTCGTACATGGATTTGACCACCTTTCCCTGGGAGGTAAAGATGCCCATATCCACAAGGGGAGGGATCACTTGCCCTTCTTCTAAGAGGTAGTGTTTTACCCGGTTGTGAGAAGGATTCCAGGGGAGCTGGGGCCCGGCAGTATTCTTCCCTTCATGATACAGAATTTTCCCCTTTTTTGATAAAGACAGAGAATATTCCCTGTGCTCCGTCCAGGCATTGATCTGCATATGGGTATGCTCCAAAAAGTCCAGGCACCTCTCCCCTATCTGTTCTGTTGTTACATTCTCATGAAAAACCTGCTTATCCGTATACCTTGCTATCTGGTAATATCCGTTTTTCCGTTCAACTACAATTTTTTTATAGGGCTCCGTCTTGGAAGCGGGTTTACTGATCACTATTTTTGAGGGATTGTCAGCTGTGATTTTGCTTACATAATCGTTTAAAGAATTCATATGTTTTCTCCTGATGATGGATGGTTTTTGGTTATGGGCGAAGGGCGGATCTTTGTTCATGCCTTCTGAAATAGATGAGGCAGATCACGATCTGCAGCACCGTGGAAAGAGGAATGGCAAGGCCTACCTGAAACAGGGAGGCGCCGGGGATGCGGCTCATAAGGAAGGACACGGGAATCCGGACACAGAAGGCCCCCATAATTCCGTCAAGCATTACAAAGGCAGTGCGCCCGCACCCGTTAAAGTATCCGGTAAAGCAGAAGAGGAAGGATACAAGGAGTGTGTCGATGGCGTAGGCCCGCAGATAGTCGGCTGCAGCCAGGATAATCTCCGTATCTTTGGAGAAGATTCCCGTAAGAATGGTTCCGTGGAAAAAGGAGATGTAGAAGAGCACAAGGCCGCAGGCAAAGGATACTGCCATGCCGTAGACCATTCCTCTCTTGGCACGGTTCAGTTTGCCTGCTCCGTAATTCTGGGCTACAAAGGCGGACATGGACTGGCTGAAGGCGGAGGGCATCATGAGGATAAAGGTGCACAGCTTTTCTGCCACCCCCACCCCGGCAGAAGCGATAACGCCCAGGCCGTTGATAATGGCGATAATGGCAAGAAAGGAGATACTGACTAAAAAGTCCTGGAGGGCGATGGGGAAGCCTAAGGCCAGGATACTGCCCATAAGCTTTTTGTGAATCCCCAGATTGGCCCGTGTAAAGGGAAAGGGAAGCTGCCGCCTGCTGATTATAATCAGAGAAAGAACCACACTGATGGCCTGGGCCAGAACCGTGGCAAGGGCGGCTCCGGCGGCGGCCATGCCCAAGCCTGCCACAAAAAGCAGGTCTCCGAAAATATTGAAGATGCAGGCGATGAATACGGCCATGAGAGGCGTCTTGGAATCTCCGATTCCTCTGAAAATACTGCCCAGCACGTTGTAGGCAATGATGAACAGGGAACCGGCGGAGCAGATGCGGATATAGAGGACAGTCTCCTCAAAGGCCTGGGCGGGGGCGTGCATGATGCGGGCTAAGGCGCCGGCTCCCCACACCATGGACACGGTGATCATAAGAGCCACCACTGCGAACATACAGATACTGCTCCCGATCACATCCCCGGCCTCCTCCTCTTTTTTCTGCCCGATCTTCTGGCCCAAAAGGATGGTGGAGCCCATGGCCAGCCCGGTAATGACAGAGGTGACGGAGTGCATGACCTGGCTTCCGGTGGACACGGCGGAGACATCCCCGGCAGATGCAAACTGTCCCACAATGAGAAGGTCGGTTCCGCCGTACATGGCCTGAAGAAGCAGGGCCAGAAGCACAGGCAGTGCAAATTGTAGAAATGGAGACAAAATAGGACCCTCCGTGAAGCGAAGATTCTGCTGCTTTTTCTGGTGCATAAGTGATTCCTCCTGTCATTAGTATGCTTTTTCGCGGGACGCTTCTTAGGCTCCCCCCAGGGTACTAAGGGCCAAAAAGACAGGCCTCCTGTCAGCCCCGACGAAAAAGCTGTACAAAAAAGGATAAGGCAGCAGGCATAAGCCTGCCATCTTATCCGGCAAAATACGTTGAGTATATTCCCTCCGATGAATAAAAAAATTATAGCAGAGAAAAGGCATGGTGTCAATGATTCCCGATGCTTTGTGCTTGATTGTTTAGAAAAACCTAATAATTTGTTCACACCCTGGACTAAGGTTGAGTCTATACTGTCTATAAGGCTCCGAAAAGGAGAACAGGACAAGGAGATTGTATGAACATATTATTTTTTCTCACACCCAAAAGTGAGGTGGCATTTATCTACGACGATCAGACTCTGCGCCAGGCATTGGAGATTATGGAATATCACAGGTACACGGCGGTTCCCATTATCGATAAGCTGGGCAAATACATAGGTACTATTACAGAGGGGGACATGCTTTGGGGCATTAAGAACCAGTATAATCTGAGCCTTAAGGGCGCGGAGAAGATGCCGGTGACTACGATTCCCAGGAGATCGGACAACCGGCCGGTGTCCATTGACGCTACCATGGAGGATATGATTGATAAGGCCCTGAACCAGAATTTTGTTCCTGTAGTGGATGATCAGGAGAATTTTATCGGTATTATCACAAGGAAAGATATTATCCGCTACTGCTATGGCCAGATACAAAAAGAAGAGTAAGCCATGAACTTTCAGAGATTGGACGATTACAGGAGGGCGGCCGCCGCAGCCGTCCTTTGCTATCCCCTAAAGGGCGTGTGGACAGCCAAGCTGGCCCATCTCTCGGAGAACGCCACTTTTTTCCTGACGGAGGAAGGGAAGGGGAAGCCTGACAAGGTGATGCGGGTGGCCAGGGCGGGATACCACAGCCGTAAGGAGCTTGAGGCGGAGGTGAGCTGGATTATGCATCTAAAGAGCAAGGGGACAGTGAAGCTGGCCTCCCTTGTTCCCAACAGCCGGGGAGAGAGATTGACCCAGGTCAAGACAGAGGAACAGACTTATCTATGTATGATATTCCAGTATCTGGATGGGGCTCCCTTAAATCCTAAGGAGGATCCGGATGCCCTGGATGATTTCCGGCAGATTGGCCGTATTGCCGCCTGCCTTCACCGAGATACCGGGGAATGGGAAGAGAGCCGCCGCCTTATAAGGCCCTGCTGGGATTACGAGAGCATGGTGGGCGTCCACGGCCTTTTCGGAAACTGGCGGCAGTGCCTGCAGCTGGAGCCGGAGGATCACAGGCTCCTGGAGCGGGTCTGCTGCCGGATCAGGGAGGACCTTGAGGATTATGGCTGCAGCAGGGAGCATTACGGCCTGATTCATGCTGATCTTAGGGCCTCCAACCTGCTGAAAAAAGGAAAGGACATATGGGTTATTGACTTTGACGACTGCGGCTTTGGATGGCATCTTTACGACGCAGCGGCCTCCATAAGCTTTGTGGAGGAGGATCCCAGGGCAGGACAGTGGATCCGGGCCTGGCTGGATGGGTATCAGACTCTGATTCCTTTAAAGGAGGAGGATATGAGGCGGATTCCCACCTTTGTCATGGCAAGGCGGATTCAGCTTCTGGCATGGATTACAAGCCACAAGGATTCGGACCCGGCAGGCCTTTTCTATGAAGGCTTTGCTCAAGGGACAGCCAGGCTGGCAGGAAGATATGAGAAGGGCTGCCTGCTGCTGTGAAAAGCAGCAGGCAGTTACTGCAGATCGTCCAGCCTGGAAAGATAATTTACACACAGCTCCAGATCCTTTTCCGGATCATTCTTAATAATACCTTCGATTCCCAGGGTTCCCTGGTAATGAATATCCCGAAGTTTTTTTAGATAGTTTTCAAAGGAAATGCATCCAAGGCCCGGATAATGGCGGTTGTTGTCTGATAAGTGAAGGTTGCGGAAGGAAGACTGGTATACAGACAGCATTTCCAAGGGGCGGTTTTCCTCAATATTCATGTGATATGTGTCGGGAAGAAGGGACAGCATGGGCCCGTTTACCCGGGACAGGATCTTCATGGTCTCTTCTAAAGAGTTGGCGACCCGCGATTCATACCGGTTGGTGGCTTCTAAAAGGATGGGAACCTGATGTTGCTGTGCAAACTCATCCAGGCGGGCCAGGGAGTCTTCCAGATAGAGGGAGGGCTCCCATAGGTCTGTCTGCGGGTTGTTCTTTAAGTAGCCGATAATGATTCCGCACCGGAATTCTGCCGCATAGCGGATGTTGTCCATGCACCCCTCAATGCTTTTTCTGCGGATGACAGGATCAGCGCAGGACAGAGAGAGATTATGGGACATGGCATAGGCTCCTGTGGCCAGATAGGTGAGAGTCAGGCCATAGGAATGAAGCATGGAGCTCAGGTCCCTAAAGGGGAGGATGTCAAGATCCGGAAGATTCAGTTCGATTCCGTAAAAGCCGTAGTAGGAGAGCAGGTTCAAAAGTCTCATAAATTCTGAAAGGTCAGATCGGCTTTTGCAGGTACATTGGAGGGTAATGGGATTTTTGCTGGTTTTTAAGATGCTTTTCGTCATAATTGCTCCTTATATAAAAGATATGTATACATGTTGGATTAAATAAAAATTAATTACAATATACACGATATTTGACAAAATATCAACAGATAAAACTAAAAAAATAAACAATAATAATTAAAAATATTGAGTGTATACATAAAAAATATATAAATAAATATTGACAAGGAAAAAGACATGTGCCATAATAGCACCATAAAATAATAAAGGCCAAGGGAGGGCTTAAGATGAAATTAATGAAACGAGTTATGGCAGCAGCATTGGCAGCATCTATGGCGGCATCTATGTCTGCATGTAAGAGTCAGGCGCCGGCAGGGGAGGCTGCAAAAACAGAGACCCAGGCACAGGAGACTTCCGCCGGGGCGAAGGAGACCCAGGCACAGACAGGAGACGGGGAGCAGGTTACCCTCCGCTTTTCCTGGTGGGGCGGAGATTCCAGGCACGCAGCCACCCAGAAGGCGGCAGAGGCATTTATGGCCAAGTATCCCAATATTAAGGTGGAGTGCGAGTACGGCGCCTGGGATGGCTGGACAGAGAAGTGCGCCACCCAGCTTAACGGAGGAACGGCCCCTGATCTGATGCAGGTCAACTGGAACTGGCTCTATCAGTTCTCAGGCGATGGGTCTGCATTTGCAGATATCAACAGCCTGTCTGCCATCGATTTAAGCGGATTTCCGGAGAACATTGTGAATCAGTGTGTGGTGGGAGGAAAGCTTCAGGCAGTTCCCATAAGCACCACTGGAAAGTGCTTTTTCTGGAACAAGACTACTTTTGAAAAGGCGGGCCTTGACACACCTAAGACCATAGAGGATCTGATCAATGCGGGAACCGTGTTTAAGGAGAAGCTGGGAGACGACAGCTATCCTCTGGCCATGTATCAGTATGAGAGGATGCTGCTGATGCTCTACTATCTGGAAGCCAAGTACGGTAAGGAGTGGGTAGTGGACGGCGCAGTAAACTATACATACGATGAGGTGAAGGAGGGGCTGGACTGGATCTGTTCTCTGGAGGATGCCCATGTGCTTCCCAAGATCGAGCTGCTCTTAGGCGATGGGGCCACCATCCTTGAGAAGAACACCAAGTGGGCTAACGGCAAGTACGCCGGTTTTTATGAGTGGGATTCTGCCAATACCAAGTTCGTGGAGGCTCTGGAGCCGGGACAGGAATTTGTTCTGGGAGACTTTATTACGGGAATCGGAGAATATGACGCAGGACTCACCAAGATCTCTCAGTGCTTTGCCATCACGGAGGCATCAGAGCATAAGGAAGAGGCGGCTCTGCTCCTTGACTTTTTGATGAATGACCCGGAGGGTGTGGAGATCATGGGAACCGAGAGGGGAATCGTGGTCAATGAGACGGCTGGTAAAATTCTGGTGGAGAAGGATCTGTTAAAGGGGCTTACTTATGAGGCCAACCAGGCAGTCCTCGGAGTTGCCAATTTTACCTTTGACCCCAACTTTGAAAATTCTGAGTTAAAAGACAGCACCGGCGTCTACTACGAGGTGTTTGAGAATATCAGTGCAGACCACAGCACTACTGGCGACATGGCACAGTACCTGATTGATGAGATTGAGCGGGTTCAGATGGAGAATCCCTACTAAAATTCATGTTTCCATGGTGCAGATGTCTTTTCCTGCAAGATATGGTCAGAATATTAAGACTGTCTAAGGGACAGCAAGAAAGGAAAATGAATTATGGTATTTGAGGAATATTTCAGAGATTATCTGGCGGCATTTGCACAGGACGACAAGCCTCTGTGGAATTATGAGGCAGGAGTAACCCTTTTGGGAGCTCAGTGGCTTTACGAGGTTACCCATGACCAGTTTTACAAGGACAGAATCCTGGAGTTTATGAACCATCACATCCTGGAGGATGGAACCATCAAGTATCTGGATGTAAATGAATTGAACCTTGACAAGATCAACTCAGGCAAAATCCTGTTTTTCTTATATGAACAGACAGGGGAGGAGCGATACAAGAAGGCCTTAGAGACCCTTATTGACATGCTTCACCGCCATCCCAGGACATCCACAGGGAACTTCTGGCATAAGACCATCTATCCCTACCAGATCTGGCTGGATGGCCTGTATATGGCTTTGCCTCTCTACATGGAATACGAGACAAAGTTTAATGAGAAAGAGAATTATGATGACATTTATTCTCAGATGAAGAATGTGAGACGCCTTCTTTACAGTGACAAGGATCATCTGTATTACCATGCCTATGACGAGAAGAAGGTCATGATCTGGGCAGATAAGGAGACCGGTCTGTCCCACAACTTCTGGCTCCGGTCCATAGGATGGCATCTCATGGCTCTTATTGATCTCTATGATATTTCTTCGGAGGAGATTTTTGAACAGCACAGGCAGTATGCCCTGTGGTTTAAGGAGGCCCTTAAGGGGGTTCTTGAATATCAGGATCAGGAATCAGGACTGTTCTATCAGCTGATTGCGCTGCCCCAGGTGGAAGGCAACTATTTGGAGACCTCAGGAAGCGCCATGATTGCATACAGCATTCTTAAGGGATGCCGTCTGGGTGTCCTTTCCCAGGAGAAATACAGGCCCATAGGAGAGCAGATCCTTATGGCCCTCCATGATCAGAAGATGATCATGGAGGACGGAAGGTGGCATCTGAAGGATATCTGTGAGGTGGCCGGCTTAGGCCCTAAGGACGAGAGGGACGGGAGTGTGGAGTATTATCTGTCAGAGCCCATTGTCCGGGATGAGGTGAAGGGGGTGGGAGCCCTTATGATGGCCTATGCCGAGTATCTGAAGCTTAGGGCATCGGATGAGAGAGGAGGAGTTTGATGCAGAGGACATCCTGGAAAAGGTTCTGGAAAGCCAACAACGGATATCTGTATCTGTCCATCTGGCTCATAGGATTTTTTGCATTTAAATGTTACCCTTTTTTGTCATCACTCTACTACAGCCTGACCAATTACAACCTGTTTAAAAGCGGAACTCAGTTCATAGGCTTGGGGAACTATGAGTCCATCCTAAATACGCCTAAGTATGTGAAGGCCTTTGTCGTCACCTTTCAGTATGCCTTTATGACGGTTCCTTTAAAGCTGCTGTTTGCCCTCTTTATTGCCTATATCCTGAACTTTAAGCTGAAATTTATTAACATGTTCAGAACGATTTACTATATCCCCTCTATTTTGGGCGGCTCCATCTCCATTGCGGTGCTGTGGCAGTTCCTGTTCCAGAATGAGGGGCTGATCAACATGGTGATCCGCCTCTTTGGAGGAAGTCCCATAAACTGGCTGGGAAGCAGCAAATATGCCCTGTTTGTCATCTGTCTCTTGAGAGTGTGGCAGTTCGGCTCCGCCATGGTGATCTTTTTAGCTGCCCTTAAAGGTGTACCCGAGGATCTCTATGAGGCGGCGGCCATTGACGGGGCAGGCAGGTTTACCCAGTTTATGAAGGTTACCGTACCCATGATCACACCAGTAGTATTTTTCAACCTGATCACCCAGCTGTGTCAGGCATTCCAGGAATTCAACGGCCCCTTTGTCATCACCAACGGAGGGCCTCAAGGGTCCACCACATTGATCTCCATTCTCATCTACCAGAATGCCTTTAAGACCTACAAGATGGGACTGGCCAGCGCCATGGCTTGGATGCTGTTCCTCATTGTGGCAGTATTGACGGCTGTCTCCTTTATCAGCCAGAAATACTGGGTCTATTACGGTGATGAAGAAAGGTAGGGATCACAATGACCAGAAGTCAAAGAAATGTATTGAATTTATTTTTCCGATATTTTATATTAATAGTAATAGGAATCGGCATGATCTATCCCATGATCTGGATGATCGGCGCGTCATTTCGCGACAACAATGCGGAAATATTCAGCTCCATTGGCTTTATTCCCAAGAATCCTACGGTTCAGGGGTATCTTGACGGGTGGAATGCCACCAACTATTCCTATGGACATTATATGATCAACACCTATAAATTCGTGATCCCCAAGGTACTGGGAACCGTGGTGTCAGCCACCATCACGGCATATGCATTTACCAGGTTCCGCTTTAAGGGAAGAGGGTTTTGGTACGGCCTTATGCTGGCCACCTTGTTTCTTCCTCAGGTGGTTCTCAATGTTCCCCAGTTTTTGCTTTTTACCAAGATGGGCTGGGTGGACAGCTACCTGCCTTTGGTGGTTCCCAGCTTCTTTGCATGTGATACCTACTTTGTGTTTATGATGGTTCAGTTTATGCGGTCCGTGCCAAAGGAGCTTGAGGAGGCGGCAGAGATCGATGGCTGCAATTCCCTTCAGAGGCTGATTCTGATTATGGTGCCCATGGTGCAGCCTGCCGTGGTTTCCAGCGCGCTTTTCCAGTTCATGTGGTCTTCCAATGACTTTATGGGGCCGTTGATCTACATTAATTCCACCAGGAAATTCCCGGCAGCTCTGGGCCTTCGTCTGTTTATGGACACAGAGACGGGATTTCAGTGGAACAAAGTACTTGCCCTGTCCATCATCACGATTCTGCCATCTCTCATTGTATTTTTCCTGGCACAGGACCAGTTTGTTGAGGGAATCTCGGCAGGGGGCGTAAAGGGCTGATGAAAAGGAGATCATCTATGGAATTTCGTGTTATTTTTGTGTCGTCCAGAAGGTGTACCATCGAACTGCTGGATCAGGGAATCTATTTTACGGATCAGGAATATGAGATCTGGCTGGACGGAAGGAAGGCTGTGACCTCCAGGAAGGTAATACAGACCGTAGGAGGGTTGAAGCCGGATACCGTCTATCACATGGAGATCCGCATGGGGGAAAAACGGGCGGCCCAGGATGTGAAAACCTGTTACGAATATGTGACTCTGAATGTGAAGGCGTTCGGTGCCAGAGGCGATGGAGTCCATGACGACACGGTGTGCATCCAGGCGGCCATTAACTGCTGCCCCAAGGACAGCAGGGTCTATCTGCCAAAGGGTACCTACAAGGTGTCCTCCCTGTTCCTAAAAAGTGATATCACCATTGACCTTGGGGAGGGGGCTGTCCTTTCGGCCTACACTGACAGGGAAAGGTTCCCTATTCTTCCCGGGCTCATTGAGAGCTATGACGAGACGGAGGAGTACAATCTGGGCACATGGGAGGGCAATCCTCTTGATATGTTCGGAAGCATTATCACCGGCATTCATGTGTCCAATGTAGTCATTACCGGGGAAGGGATTGTGGATGGCAACGCTGGCTTTGACAACTGGTGGAAGGACAACGGAAGGGAGAAGACAGGAGGAGCCTACCGGCCCCGTATGATCTTTTTAAACCACTGTGACCACATTACGGTTCAGGGCCTGACCATCCAGAACAGCCCGGCATGGAATCTCCATCCCTATTTTTCCAATGACACCAGATGGATTGACATGAAGGTGATCAATCCCAAGGTATCGCCTAACACGGATGGCATGGATCCGGAGTCCGTAGACGGGCTGGAGGTGGTGGGAGTGGAGTTCTCTTTAGGAGACGACTGCATCGCCATGAAGTCAGGCAAATACTATATGGGCCACAAATACAAAAGGCCGTCTCAGAATATCGAGATCCGCCAGTGCTATATGCGCCACGGCCACGGTTCTGTCACACTGGGCAGCGAGATGGCGGCAGGCGTGAAGCATATGGTGGTGCGGGACTGTATCTTTGAGGATACGGACCGGGGCTTACGGGTGAAGACCAGGAGAGGACGAGGCAACGACGCAGTGATCGACGACATTCTCTTTGAGAACATCCGGATGGAAGGCGTGCTTACCCCCTTTGTGGTGAACTGCTATTACTGGTGCTGTGATCCTGATGGCCGCTCCGAGTATGTCAGGAGCAAGGAGGCCCTTCCTGTGGACGAGAGGACTCCCTTCATTAAGAAGCTGACCTTCCACAATATTCAGGCTCACAACTGCCATGTGGCGGCCAGCTTTATCTACGGCCTTCCGGAGGCCAAGATCGAGGAGGTAACCTTTGACAATGTCCATGTGGACTTTGCCCCCGAGCCTACACCTGAGTATCCCGCTATGATGGCTGACGTGGAGCCCTGTACCAACAAGGGGATCTACATCAACAACGTGAAGCGCCTGACCATGAAGAATGTGACGGTAAAGGGAGCCATAGGGAAAGAGATGGAGATTCTGGGCGTGGACCGTGAGGAAGGAATCGAGGCCTAATCAAGGAGGGAATGACTTGGAAATAGAAAAGAAATCTCTGGTAGATGAGGCCTACGAAAAGATCAGACAGAAAATATGCGACTTTGAGCTGGTTCCGGGGCAGGCCATATCCGACTTTATATTGAGCAAGGAGCTGGGAATGAGCCGAACCCCCATCCGCATGGCGCTTCAGAAGATTGAAAGCGACGGGTTGATCCGGGACGGCGGGGCAGGGCAGAGCTATTTTGTGTGCGAGATCACGAAGGAGGATATAGAGGATCTGTTTGACGCCAGAAAAGGGATTGAACTCACTGCCCTGGAGCTTATGATGAAGAGAGGAGCAGGAGTGGAAGACCTGGAGTATCTGCGCAGAATCAATGAGCGGATGGAGGAGGTCAACAAACAGGGCCATGTGAAGCAGCAGTTTTACTATGACCAAAGGTTTCATGACAAGCTTGTACTGCTGTCTGCCAATTCCCGGATTATCCGGTTTCATGAAAGCCTTCTTCTCCAGTTTACCAGGATGCGGGTTCTCTCCTACCTGGACCGTTCCTATCAGGATAAGGCTTACAGAGACCATGATCTGGTTCTTGACATGATTGAAAAAGGGGACAAGGAAGGGGCGTCTGCCGCCTTGAGAGGTCATATAGAAACTGCCAAGCAGGACTATATCGGCCTTCTCACCAACAAGCTGAACTCAGAATCCTTCGGAGTCTTAAGCTATACCATGAAAAGCGACAGAGGATAAGGAGGAATCTTATGTTTAAAGAGATTGGAGAAACCGTGAAGCCCGGAGGGCTGTTTGACTTATATCCTCCCGCCTCCTGCAGGAAACCATGGGAGGAGATTCAGGAGGATTACAGGGAGATGCTGGTGAAGGAGGGGGAGAGGTGGATTTCCTATGGCTTTCCCCCCATCCATGCCACAGACTATATGGAGTTTTGCCGCACAGGCAACAGAAGCCATTATGAAGAGAAGCAGTTTGAGAGAAGAACCGTCCTCAATGCGCTGGTGCTGGCGGAATGTGTGGAGTATAAAGGGCGTTTTCTGGATCCCATCCTGAACGCCCTGTTTGTAATCTGCGGGGAGAGCGGCTGGCAGCTGCCGGCCCACAACAGCTATATCCGGGATACTCCCCAGTTTCCCCTTCCCGACGTGACAAGGCCGGTCATCGACCTGTTTGCGGCGGAGACAGGGGCGGTTCTGGCCGTGGCGGAGTATCTCTTAAGGGAGGAGCTGGCAGGAGTGAGCCCGGCAGTGTCTCTCATGGTGAACCATAATTTGGAGACCAGGATTTTTACGCCGTATTTGAAAGAACATTTCTGGTGGATGGGGGATGGAGAGTCCTCCATGAACAACTGGACCTCCTGGTGTACCCAGAATGTGCTTCTGGCGGCTTTTACAAGGCCTATGGACGGAGAGCGTCAGAAGGCCATGGTAAAGAAGGCCTGCGAAAGCCTTGACTACTTTCTGGACGAATACCAGGAGGATGGGTGCTGCGACGAGGGGGCACAGTATTACCGCCACGCAGGCCTTACTCTGTTTACCGCCATGGAGGTGTTAAACCATATAAGCGGCCAGGCGTTTTCCCCTCTCTACCGGGAAGTAAAAATCCGGAATATAGCGGACTATATCAGAAAGGCCCATGTGGCAGGTCCCTACTATGTGAATTTTGCGGACTGTTCCCCTGTGGCCGGAAGGTGTACGGCAAGAGAATACCTGTTTGGAAAGCGCACAGGCAACACAGGGCTTATGGCGTTTGCCGCCAAGGACTACAGAGAATCCCAGGATCCCTTATGCCGTGAGGAGCATAATCTGCTGTACCGGGTTATGGGAGCCTTTCTTCACAGGGAGATCATGGATTTTTCCGGAGAGGAGGAGGCTGGGCAGGACTGTTATTTTGCCAGCACAGGCCTTTTTATCGCCCGGGACCAGGTGTTTTGTCTGGCAGTGAAGGCCGGGGGCAATGGGGACAGCCACAACCACAATGATACAGGCAGCTTTACCATCTATAAGAACGGGCTTCCCATGTTTATTGACGTGGGGGTGGAAAGCTATACCAAGAAAACATTTTCTCCCCGGAGATATGAGATCTGGACCATGCAGTCAAGGTATCACAACCTAGCCGCCTTTGGGGATGTGATGCAGAAGGATGGGAAGGAGTTTTGTGCTTCAGAGACAAAGTATGATCTGGGGGAGGATGAGTCCTGGATCCAGATGGAACTGGCAGGGGCATACGACCATGAGGGCATCCTCTCCTATGTGAGGAAGGCCTGTCTGAAGAAAGGGAAGGAAATCTTCATCACGGACACCTATGAGGGAGAGCTGGGCCCGGCGGTGCTGTCCCTTATGACTTATGAAAGGCCGGCGCTTTTTTGGGAATCAGAGACAGACCATAAGGCTTCGGAGGAGAATGAGGCTAAGGGGCGGCTGAAAATCTTTGTAGGAGATCTGGGAGTCTGCCGTGTAGAGGGAGCCCTGGGTGTGGAGACGGAGGAGATTCCCATTACGGACCCAAGGCTTAAGATGGCCTGGAAGCACGAAATCTACCGTACCCTTGTAACCTTTGACCGGCAGATAGCCCTTCGGATTTTGCCTTAGGTTTATCCTTCCTCCGTCTTCTGCTGGATAAATTCCCTGGGAGCCACGCCGGCCACTTTTTTGAACACCTTGCTGAAATAAAAGGCGCTTTCAAATCCCAGGCGGTCCGCCACCTCGTATACCTTCATGTCCTGTTCCAAAAGCATGGATTTGGCGCGGCTTACCTTCATCTGAGCAATATACTCGGAAAAACCGACGCTGCATGTCTTTTTAAAGAGCACGCTGAGATAATTGGGGCTCAGCCCGAAGACGGCGGCCACCTCGTTGAGGGTCAGGCGTTCCTCAATATGGTTCTGAATGTATTTCTGGACATTGGCAATGACGTGTTCCTTGTAGGTGACCCGCTTGGATTTTAAGGTGTCGCAGAGGCCGTCCCGGAGGCGGGCCATCCATTCCACCACCTGCTCCACATTGCCCATACGGTAAATAGAGCGATAGCCATCAGCATCTTCCGAGAAGATCCCGCTGATGGTTTCTTCGCCTCCGGGCAGCATGGACAGGGCCAGATAGAGGATGTTGCAGGCCCCATCGATGGCCTGGAGATAGCGGAGAGGGCTTAAAAGGAACAAGTCCATAATCTGGCTTAAGGTATCATGGAGGACGGCAGAGTCGAACTCTTCAAAGGCCCGGGTCAGATCATTTTTAAACAGGGTAATATTAAAGGAATTTTTAATGGATTCCGGCTTTACCTGATCGTAGTCCTGATAGGGCTCCTCCACAGTCGCCGAGGAAAAGGCGATGCGGGCGTCCTGGTAGGAGTCGCTGATCTTTAGGGGGGCATCCACCATGGAGCCGATGCCTACGGTGAGATGGACGTTAAAGTAGTTATGCACCATGGTTCCTGCATTGTGAATGGCGTCCATCATGTTCCGGCGCTCCTCACTGCCTATGCTGGGAAAGTGGAAAATAACGGAAAAATGCTTCATGTCCAGAGAGATCACATGGCAGGAAAGATAGCGGTTTAAAATATCCTTCACCATCTGGAGGGTGCTGGCGTACAGATTCATCAGCTGTTCATGGGTCATTTCCCGGGAGATGTATTCCACAATCTCACAGTGGGCGGCGGCGTAGTATTGGTCCGAGAAGTCTAACCCCAGATCCTTTACCTGAATCAGGAACTGTTCTTCATTGTCAAACAGATTGTGAAGGAGCCTTAAGAAGAATTTGTCCAGGAAGGTCTGGAGGAGAGGGCGCCCGCCTTCCCGGCTGGTTTCCGTGGCTTTCAGCTCTTCAAGGCGCTTTAGGGCATGGTGAACGGACTGGCTCAAGGAGGCGGCATCCAGCTCCAGCTTGATGAGATAATCCACCACTTCATAGGACAGGGCCTGCCTGGCCAGTTCAAATTCCTCATAGCTGGTGAGGATGATAAACAGAGGGATGCGGCCATAGGTCTCGCGGCAGGTCTTTACCAGCTCCAGGCCGTTCATAATGGGCATACGGATATCGGTGATGACAATGTCGGGAGAGTATTCCTCGATCAGTTCCAGGGCCGCCGCTCCGTTCATGGCGGTTGCGCAGATCTCGATGCCGTAATCTGCCCAGTTTAACATGGATTTGATGCCGATCTGCACCAACGGTTCATCATCTGCAATCAGCAGTTTTATCATAATGCTTTGCTCCTTTCCTGGGTAAGGTTCTATAGGCGTTTGCGAAACTCAAAACTTGGCTGAATATTCTGACCATATATTCCAGGAAAAGCCATTACACCATGGAGCTTAAGACCATAAAAAACAGGAGGGCCCTCTGCCCGAGTGTTTTTTGTCCTACTGGACTCAGTGGAATGCCCGGTGTACGAAGGCTTTGTATGGAATATATGGTCAGAATATTCTCATGGCTTTGACTTTCGCAATTACCTAGTAAGGTTCTATTTACCTGGCAACATAAGGAATTACCATAGTCATGGTAGTATAGACACCGGGTTCGCTGGTTATGGAGATGCCGTAATCAGGGCCGAATTCGTATTGAATCCTCTGATTTACATTGGCAATGCCTACCTGACGGAAGAAATCGGCGCTTTTCTTTTCTTCAGACTGCTTCAGGGCCCTTTCGATGGCCTCCTGTGTCATGCCTACTCCGTTGTCTGTAATGGAGATTTCCAGGCTTTTTCCCCTGTCGTCTGTCCGTGTGCGGACATCCACCTGGATCCTGCCTGCAGAGCCTTTGGGCTCAATGCCGTGGAACAGGGCGTTTTCCACAATGGGCTGGAGGGAAAACCTGTGGATCATACATTGATACAGATCTTCGGATTCCATCTGGTACTCGATGGAGATACTCCCGCCGTAGCGGTACTGCTGAATAAGAAAATAATTTTTTACCAGATCCAGCTCCTCCTTTAAGGGAATCAGGGCCGAGGAGCCTTTAGCCACCTGCTTTAAAAGCCGGGCCAGGGCGGTAGTCATCTCGGCAATCCCTGCAGCACCCTGGATGGTGGCCATCCATTTTATGGAGTTTAAGGTATTGTAGAGAAAATGGGGATTGATCTGGCTTTGGAGGATTTGGTATTCCAAGTCTTTTTTCTGCTTTTCATCGTCAATACGCTTTTCCATAAGGCTCACCACATCCCGGGACAGGTTGTTGATGCCTCGGCCGATATCGCCCAGTTCGTGATCCCACTCGATGGAATCGTCTCTGGAGAAGTCGCCGTGGGCGATGCCGTTGATCTTTTTCTGGATTCTGGCCACAGGCTGGCTGATGGTGCGGTTTAGGGAATATACCATAAAAAACCCCAGAGACAAGATGATGGCACAGATGGCGGCAATGAGAAGAAGATAGACCTGTCTCTGCTGCTCCAGCTGCTGCCAGGATAATGTCTGATGGAGATACCAGCCTGTCTGACCAAGAGAGCGGGTAATGAGGGTTTTGGTGCTGCCATCTGCCATGCGGACCTTCTGGACAACGGTTTTGCTGTCCACATCTTTCACCTGTTCTTCAGACAGCACCGTAAAGTCGGGCTCCATCTCCTGACAGACGGACCCTTCTATGAGATAAAGCTTGTCGCCTATGGTAAGGTATAGACGGCTGTCCTGGGGGAAGGGGAAGGACTTTAAGTAGTCCATAATCACATTGGAGGAGACGGATACATAGACCCAGCCGATGATATCCGTACCAAAGGTATTGTAAATAGGCCGGGCTATGGGGATTATGGGCACGGAGGGACTGTTTTTCTGATAAAAGGGGTCGTCAATAATGCCGATCCAGTGAAAATCCGGGCTGGCAAAGAGAGACTGAAAGACCTGGGATTTAGCAAGGGAATCCACTTTGTAGGAGGAGGTGTCTCCTGAGGTAGGCAGTACCTGGAGAAAATTGGAGGAGGTATTGTTGGAGACAATGATCCTTGTAATATAGCGGGAAGACCTGGTGTTGTGGTATTCCTCCTTGAGCCGGTCAAAGGAGCTTATGGCAACGGACCGGAGGCCCTTGTCGTCTTTGGATACGATAGCTAGCGGGTCCTTGTCAAGAAATGTCTCCAGATATCCGGCGATATCCGTGCTCTGGCGGCACCAGTTCGTGAAATATACCAGATCCTTCATGTCGGAGGAAATGCTGTTGGCGGCAATCTGTAAATTAAATTCCACAGACTGGATCTGGTTTCTTCTCAGAAGGGACTGGAATACACAAAAGCAGACACTTACCGTAACCAGGGTGATTAAAAGGGTAGTACCTATGGTGATGGAGATGATCTTTCCTTTGATGGTTTTAAAAAAAGTATGTAGATTCATGAAATGCCCCGCTTTTTATGTTGTGTGAGGACTGCCTGAGGCCATCCCGGCAAAAGGCCGGGTCCGGCGGGGGCAGAAAAATGGTTTCCATGTAGTTTGTATGATAAAGTATGATATATTTTCCTGTAAAAGTCAACAAAAAGCAAAAAAATACAGGCAGATCCCAGGGTATCATGTATGCAAAGTTAAAAATTTACAGGAAGTTCATAAAAAATTACATGGAAATAAAAATAGACGGATTTAGAAAAAGAAATATTGAATCTTTTGTGCAATTTTTTCCATTCTAGGAAAGGGCCATCTCCGGTATACTGAATTTACAACAGGATGACGGCCAAAACCATGGATTTTGACAGCGGTCCTGGCAATAAAAGAGGAGGAAACAAACATGAAAAAAAGATTACTTGGTTTAACTCTGGCATGCAGTATGGTGGTCATGAGCCTGGCAGGATGTTCAGGAGGTTCGGGAACCGAGACTACGGCGGCTTCCGCGGCAGAGACTACAAAGGCAGCAGAGACTACTTCGGCTGCAGGGGGAACAGCAGAGACCACGGCAGCTCCGGCAGCAGAGGGGGACACCGTATTAAAGTGGGCAGTCTGGGATATTGCGGCGACCGTATATTATCAGCCCTTAATTGATGCCTTTGAGGCAGCTAATCCCGGAGTGAAGATCGAGATGGTAGACCTGGGCTCCACGGATTATCAGACAGTACTTGCCACAGAGCTTACAGGAAGCGGTTCTGATTTTGATATTGTGGCAGTAAAGGATGTACCGGGATATATGACCCTGGTAAATAAGGGAGTTTTAGAGCCTTTGGATGATTATATTGCAAAAGACAGCGTAGATCTGGCTCAGTACGGCGGAATCGCTGATCAGCTCAATATTAACGGCAATATTTTTGAGCTGCCCTTTATCCGCTCCTTCTGGGTATTGTTTTACAACAAAGATGTATTTGACAACGCAGGTGTGGAGTACCCCACCAATGATATGACTTTTGAGCAGTATGACGCTCTGGCAAGGTCTGTCACCAACACCACTCCGGGAGAGGAAGTATATGGTACCCACTATCATACCTGGAGATCCACGGTTCAGCTGTTCGGTATCCTGGATGGCAAGAACACTATCGTGGACGGAACCTATGATTTCTTAAAGCCATACTATGAGATGATTCTGGCACAGCAGGAGGACGGCGTATGTCAGGACTATGCTACATTAAAGACCTCCAGCCTTCATTATTCAGGCGCATTTGCCCAGGGTAATGTGGCTATGCTGAATATGGGTTCCTGGTTTATCCCGACTCTGATCGAGAAGATCAAGACAGGAGAGTACGGTCCGGAAGTAGCCAACTGGGGCCTTGTAAAATATCCTCATGCAGAGGGTGTTGAGCCTGGAACCACTCTGGCGCAGATCACCTCCGTAGCCATTCCGACTTCTGCTCCCCATAAGGATCAGGCATGGGAATTCGTGAAGTTTGTGACAGGAGCCGAGGGCGCAGAGATCGTTGCCAACACAGGTAACTTCCCGGCTGTAACTACAGATGCAGTAATCGAGGCAATCTCCTCCATCGAGGGCTTCCCTCAGGATGAGGCAAGTGCAGAGGCATTGAACACCGTGCAGACCTATCTGGAGATGCCGGTTCACGAGAAGAGCTCCGAGATCGAGACCGTGCTGAATGAGGCTCATGACAATATTATGACCGAGGGCAGCAGCATTGACGAGGGTATTGAGGAGATGAACGCAGGCGTTCAGGCTATTCTGGGCCAGTAAAAGAATAACAGAGATCATTACGGACGGGCCAGGCTATCTGACCCGTCCGGTTTCAAGAAGAGAAAAAAGAAGGAGGATAAGCCGGTTTCCATGGCTTTTAACAATATGGCAAATCAGAAAAATGTTGATCCGGAAAAAGTAAAAGAAAAATTAGCCAGGCTTGAGCCGCAGCTTCTTGCTTTACAGGAAGAGCTAAAGAAGACTTCCGAGAAGGGTAAGCGTGACAGACTCATCAGAAAAATAGAAGATACTCAGGGGAAGATCAAACAGGCCAAGACCGGGGAGAGGTTCAGCAGGCAGGCCAAGAGAGACCTGGTGGCTTACTCCTTTATTGCACCTAATTTTATCGGATTCTGTGTATTTACCTTGATTCCCATTATCTTTGCCTTTGTCCTGGCTTTTGCAGAGTGGGACGGCAATAATACCATAAAATTTGTGGCGCTTAATAACTTTATTGCCGCATTTAAGAATGACCGATTCCTGTCATCCTTAAAAAATACCATCATTTACTGTATCGGCACGGTTCCTCTGACCCTGGTATGTGCCCTGGGTCTTGCGGTGATCTTAAACCAGAAGGTGAAATGCCGGAATTTTTTCAGGACCGTAAGCTTTTTCCCCTATGTGGCCTCCCTTGTGGCGGTGGCGGCCGTGTGGAACATGCTGTTCAGTCCCCAAAAAAGCGGCCCCGTAAATATGATTCTGTACAACTTAGGCGTGGCGGCAAAGAGCCTTCCCAAGTGGTCGGCAGACAAGGACTGGGTGATGTTCACCGTAGTTCTCTTCAGCGTGTGGAAAAATATGGGTTACTACATGGTGATCTATCTGGCGGGGCTCCAGGGAATCAATGCAGAGCTTTACGAGGCGTGCAGCCTGGATGGCGCCAACACCTGGCAGAAGTTTCTCTATATCACCTGGCCTCAGCTTCAGCCAACAACATTTTTCGTCACCATCATGCTGACCATTAACTGCTTTAAGGTGTACGATATTGTGTATATGCTGGCAGGAGGTTCCAACGGCGTGCTGAACAAATCGGCAATCGTCCTGGTATACCATATCTACGAGGAAGCTTTCCGCAACTGGAATCTGGGATATGCAAGTGCTGTGGCTATGGTGTTGTTCCTTATGGTACTGGCGGTGACTCTGATTCAGTTCAGAGGCGAGAAGAAATATGCAAACTAGGAGGGCAAGAAGATGAAAGTACAAAGCAAAAGCTACAAATTCTGGCGGGTCATCCTTTATGTGGTGCTCATTGCCCTTGCAGTTCTCATGCTGATTCCCTTTGCGTGGATGCTGTCCGCCTCCTTAAAGCTGGATAAGGATGTGTTTATTTTCCCCATTAAGTGGATTCCTGAAAATCCCAGATGGCAGAATTACATTGATATCTGGACCAAGATTCCCATGGCAAAGTTCGTGATGAATACTGCCAAGCTTACGGTGATCGTCACCTGCCTGCAGCTTCTCACCAGCAGCTTTGCAGCCTATGCATTTGCCAAGCTGGATTTTAAGCATAAAAACCTTTTATTTATGGCCTATATCTCCACCATCGCCATGCCATGGCAGGTATACATGGTTCCTCAGTTTATTATGATGAGAGGCATGGGAATGAATGATACCCATATGGCTATTATCTGTCTTCAGGCGTTTTCGGCCTTCGGTGTGTTTATGATGAGGCAGTTCTACCAGGGGATCCCGGACGAACTGTGTGAGGCGGCCAGAATCGATGGTATGAGCGAGTATAAGATTTATTCCAAGATTATGCTTCCTCTGTCAAAACCGGCCTTGTCCACACTGACTATCTTTACCTTCGTAGCTACCTGGAATGATTTTCTAGGGCCTATGATCTACTTAAAGACAGAGGCCAAGAAGACATTGCAGATCGGACTTAGAATGTTTATCAGCCAGTACTCCTCCGAGTACGGACTGATTATGGCGGCCTCGGTGCTGTCCTTGATTCCTGTGCTGATTGTGTTCCTTTCCCTGCAGAAATATTTTGTGGAGGGGATTGCGGCTACAGGGGTGAAGGGATGATGGGATTGTTTGGCGGGGGGACGCCCCGGCCTGCTGTGGAAATGAGGAACAAGTTCCAGGCATCATGGAGAAATATAAAAGAGGAATGAAAAGATTTAAAAAGGAGGATATAATGAGCCGGAGTATAGACAGTCTGCTGAAGGATAAGCCGGTCATGGGCCGGGAGGAGATTGAGGAGGCTATGGGGTTTGCCTTAAGACAGGTGGGGGAGAATCTTGGGGAGTTTACCCATAAGTTTAAAAGAGCTTTCAGTACGGATGGATTTTATGACGCTACGGGGAACGAGAATTGGACTACAGGGTTTTGGACGGGACAGATCTGGCTGGCCTGGGAGTGGGCGGTAAAGTCAGGGGATAAGGAACTGGCTGAGGCTCTTAGGAATGCAGGGGAGATTCAGATTGACAGCTTCCTTAAGCGGATTGACGAGAAGGACGGGGTGGATCACCATGACATGGGGTTTCTCTATTCTCCTTCTTGTGTGGCAGGTTACAAACTGACAGGCAGCAGGAAGGGGCGGGAGGCTGCGATCAAGGCGGCGGATCAGCTGATTACCAGGTTTCACCCTGTGGGAGAGTTTATTCAGGCATGGGGGCCTATGGATCAGCCGGAGAATTACCGGTTTATTATTGACTGCCTTCTGAACCTGCCTCTGCTGTACTGGGCTTCCGAAGAGACAGGGGACGGGAAATACAGGGATATTGCCCAGAAGCATATCCGCACTGCCATCGCCAATGTGATCCGGGAGGACTATTCTACCTGGCATACCTTTTTTATGAACATGGAGACAGGGGAGCCGGATCACGGAGCTACCTGCCAGGGATACCGGGATGGCTCTGCCTGGGCCAGAGGCCAGGCCTGGGGGGTGTATGGCACTGCCATGGCTTACCGGTACACAGGGAGAAAAGAATATATTGAGGATTTTAAGCATGTGACGGGATATTTCCTTGAGCACCTGCCTTCTGACCTGGTTCCCTACTGGGATCTGGAATTCGGGGAGGGCTCCAAGGAACCAAGAGACTCTTCTTCCGCATCCATTGCTGCCTGCGGAATGCTGGAGATGGCAGGATACCTGGGGCCGGAGGAAGGAGAGTATTACAGGTCAACAGCCGGAAAGATTATGAAATCCGTGGCGGATCACTATGCCGTGAAGTCTCTCAAGGAGTCCAACGGTCTGGTGCTTCACAGTACCTATTCCAAGAAATCTCCCTACAATACCTGTACGCCGGAGGGGGTGGACGAGTGTAATATCTGGGGGGATTATTTCTATATGGAAGCTCTCACCAGGCTGAGCGGCCAATGGAATCCCTATTGGTAGAAAGGAGCGGCACAATGATGAAGTTGGAGACAAAGGCAGATTTTCAGAGGTGGATGCACAAAGTCCTTGATCCCTTAAAGCCTCTCTACAGCCAGGGGGGCGCCAGACTCCACCTGGGGGACAGCGGGGTGACCTATCCCCAGGTAAGTATGGAGATGGAGGCCTTTTCCCGGCCTCTCTGGGCCCTGGTTCCCTTCTGGGCGGGAGGCGGAGAGGACAAGGAGATGGAGGAGCTCTACCGCCGAGGGCTGGAAAGCGGAACGACCCCGGGCCATGGGGAGTACTGGGGCGGTTTTACCCATTATGACCAGAGATTCGTGGAGATGGCCGCTATTGCAAGCGGGATCCTCTTTGCGCCTGAGAAGGTGTGGGAGCCCTTAGGGAGGGAAGCAAGAGAGAACCTGGCCCGGTGGCTTTACGGGATCAACGAATACATAATTCCGGATTGTAACTGGCAGTTTTTTATGATTTTGGTGAATGTGGCTCTTAAAAGGCAGGGATGCCGGTATAGCCAGGAAAAGCTGGAATCAGGCCTTGGGAAGGTGGAATCCTATTATCTGGGAGAGGGCTGGTATCGTGACGGCGGTTCGGCCCAAAAGGACTACTATATCTCCTTTGCCATGCATTATTACGGATTGTTGTACGCCAAGGCCATGGAAGAGGAGGAGCCGGAAAGGTGCAGCCGGTTCAAGGAGCGGGCGGAACTATTTGCAAAGGATTTTATCTACTGGTTTGACGAGAACGGCTCGGCGCTTCCCTATGGGCGCAGCCTGGCCTACCGCTTCGGGGAGGCGGCGTTCTGGTCCGCCTATGTGTTCGCAGGCTTAAAGGAGATTCCTGCGGCAGTGGTGAAGGGCATTCTGGCTCGCCATCTGGACTGGTGGGACAGCCAGAACATCTATGACCGTGATGGCGTTCTTACCATAGGCTACGCATATCCCAACCTGATTATGGCGGAGCGTTACAATGCCCCCGGTTCTCCCTACTGGGGGATGAAAAGCCTTCTGTGTCTGGCTCTGCCCGACGATCATGAGTTCTGGAGGGTAAAGGCGGCTCCTCTGCCTAAGCTTGAGACAGTGAAATGCTTAAAGCAGGCGGATATGATCGTGCACCGGAGAGGGAAGGATGTGACTGCTTACCCGGCGGGAGTCTGTGAAAAGTACGGCCACGGCCATGTGCCGGAGAAGTATTCCAAGTTCGCCTATTCCACCAGGTTCGGATTCTCCGTGGCCAGGAGCCAGATTATACTCCACGAAAATGCCCCCGACTCGGCGTTGGCCTTTGTCATAGACGGGGACGACTATGTGTTTGTGAGAAAGGTGAGCCTGTCCTATGAGGTGAGGGAGGACCGGGTGATCAGCACTTGGCAGCCTTTCGTGGGGATTACGGTGACTACCACGGTGATCCCGGAGGAGGAAGGGCATGTAAGGCTTCATGAGATCGAGAGCAGCTATGACTGCACGGCCTATGACTGCGGATTCTCCGTGGAGAAGTTCACGGCAGGATATGAGCAGAAGGCGGAGGGAGACTGGGCCCAGGTTTTCTATGAGGACATGGGCTGCAGGGTGGAAGGCCAGGGGCCGGAGGCTAAGGGTCTGGTGATCGAGGCTGACCCTAACACCAACGTGCTGTACCCTAACGGAAGCATTCCTGCCGTGTCCTACAGGATCAAGAAAGGGGAAAAGATCTGCCTAAGAACCAAGGTGAAGACATTTGTCAGGTAATGGGTGTGAAAAAGCCATGTACTTTTTCAGCTAAGGTTTCTATAATTATGTTATGTGCACAGCCCTCAGGCCTTGGCCTGGGGGCTGGTTCATAGGATTTTGGGGAATCATGATAAAAAGGGGGAGAACTATGAACAAAAGAGTGCCGGAGCTGGCATGGCTGGAGGATCCGCAGGTGTTTGCAGTCAACAGAAGGAAGGCTCACTCGGATCACAGATTCTACGAAAGTGAAGAGGACATGGAGGAAGGGCTGGCAGCAGGAGGTAAGATGAACCTTCGCCAGTCCTTAAACGGTATTTGGAAATTTGCCTATGCTCCGTGCCCGGACGAGAGGCAGAAGGAATTTTACAGGGAAGACTTTGATATGGCCGCGCTGGAGGAGATTCAGGTTCCCGGCCATATCCAGACTCAAGGCTATGATAAATGCCAGTACATCAACACCATGTATCCATGGGATGGGCACAGCGAATTGAGGCCGCCTCACATTGACTGGGAGTACAATCCGGTGGCAAGCTATGTGAAGGAGTTTGATTTAAACCGTGAGCTGGAAGGGAAAAGGGTATTTGTGTCCTTTCAGGGGGTGGAGACTGCCTTTTATGTGTGGCTTAACGGAGAGTTTGTGGGCTACGGCGAGGATACCTTTACGCCATCGGAGTTTGAGTTGACCGACCTTATAAGGGAGAAGAACAACCGGCTGGCAGTGGAGGTGTACAAGCGCAGCAGTGCCAGTTGGATCGAGGATCAGGACTTTTTTAGATTCTCCGGTATTTTCCGGGACGTGTATCTCTATGGGATTCCCAGGATTCATGTGGAGGATCTGTTTGTAAAGGCGGATCTTGACATGAAGGCCCATGAGGCGGAGCCGGGAGTATGGAAGGGGATTCTCAGGGCAGAGCTGGATCTGGTAAACGGTGAGAGGAAAGCCGGAGGTTCCATAAAAGAGCCGGGGGTTCAGGGGCTGTCGGGCCAGGAGGCGGGCTGTAAGGTCAGGGCGGTTCTGTGGGACCGGTCAAAAAAGGCGGTGTGCCAGGCGGAAACCCTATGTAAGAGAATGGGTCAGGAGGAGGCAGGCAGGGCTGTCATAGAAATGGAAATCCCAAACGTTTGCCCCTGGTCTGCAGAAAGCCCTGTGCTGTACCGGCTGTATATTACGGTTCTGGATGATGGGGGCAGGACGGCGGAGGTGATCCCTCAGACCGTGGGCTTCCGGCATTTCGAGCTGAAGGATAAAATCATGTATCTCAACGGCCAGAGGATTGTCTTTAAGGGGATCAACCGCCATGAATTCAATATCCGCCGAGGCCGGGCCGTTACCAGGGAGGATATGATGTGGGATATCCGGTTTATGAAGCAGCACAACATCAACGCGGTGAGAACCTGTCATTATCCCAACCAGACCTTGTGGTACGACCTGTGCGACGAGTACGGTCTCTACATGATAGACGAGGCCAACCTGGAAAGCCATGGCTCCTGGCAGAAGATGGGAGTGTGCGAGCCTTCCTGGAACGTGCCGGGAAGCCTTCCTGAGTGGAAGGACTGTGTGGTGGACCGGGCCCGTTCCATGGTGGAGAGGGACAAAAATCATCCGGCCATCCTGATCTGGTCCTGCGGCAACGAGGCCTACGCCGGAGAGGATATTCTGGCCATGTCCAAGTTCTTTAAAGAAAGGGATCCCTCAAGAATCGTCCACTATGAAGGGGTGTTCTGGAACCGGGAGTTTGAGGAGATCAGTGATGTGGAGAGCCAGATGTACACTAAGCCCCAGGACGTGGAGAAGTATCTTGCCGGCGACCCGGAAAAGCCCTTTATCCTGTGCGAGTATTCTCACGCCATGGGCAATTCCTTAGGAGGTATGAAGAAGTATACGGATCTTTCTGACCGCTATCCCATGTATCAGGGGGGATTTATCTGGGATTATATGGATCAGGCCCTGCTCCGCCGGGATGTGGATGGGAGAGAGGTCTTGGGATACGGCGGAGATTTTACGGATCGTCCCACTGACTATAATTTCTGCGGCAACGGTATTGTCTACGGCACAAGGGAGCCGTCCCCCAAGGCCCGGGAGGTAAAATTCCTGTATCAGAGCCTGGATTTAAGTCCAAGGATCACATGGGATGAGGAAAGCGGCCGGATGGAGGTGTCTGTGGAGATCCGCAATAAGAACCTGTTTGTAGATACGGGAGACTATGAATTTATCGCCAGGATTTATAAAGATGGACAGGAAATTCACAGTGCCTGCTTCTCTGTACTTGTCCCGGCAGGAGAAATAAGAAGAGCGGAGGTTCCCATGATCGGCGGCCCCCAGGCAGAGTGTGGAGAATATGTATGCCAGGTATGGGCGGTGCTGAAGCAAGATACCCTGTGGGCTGAAAAAGGATTTGAGACTGCCTTTGGGGAAAACGTGACCAGAAAGGAAGAGGAGGATGGCGCCGGCAAAGAGGAGGAGAAGCAGTCAGGGACTCTGAAGGTCATTCATGGAGACGTGAACCTTGGAGTAAAGGGTGAGAATTTTTCCGTGCTGTTCTCCAGACAGGATGGAGGCATGGTATCGCTTCGGTATTGCGCAAAGGAATGGATCACAAAGCCTCCCATGCCCACCTACTGGCGCGGAACTACGGACAATGACAGAGGTAATCAGTTCAGTGTAAAAAGTTCCTGCTGGTATACGGCCAACCAGTTCCGGCAGTACCATAACAGCCAGATGGAGGTGGAAGAGCTTGAGAACCGGGTACGCGTCACCTTTACCTACGGACTTCCCGTGGTTCCGGCCGCCAGCACCAAGGTGGCCTATGAGGTGAGGGCAGATGGAAAGATTCTGGTGCAGGCCCATTACTACGGCCGCGAGGGGCTTCCCGGCCTGCCTCTGTTTGGAATGAGATTCCGTTTTTATTCTGATGCGGATACATTTTCCTACTATGGCTATGGGCCGGAGGAGAACTACATAGACCGGGCCAACGGGGCCAGGCTTGGGATCTTTCATGGGACGCCTATGGGTAATTTGTCCCGCTACTTGGTTCCCCAGGAGTGCGGCAACCGCACAGGGGTCCGGTGGCTTAAGGTCTGTGATAAGAACGGCTTCGGAATCCGATTCACGGCTGCAAAGAAGCCCTTTGATATGAATGTTCTTCCCTACACGGCGGAGGAATTGGAACATGCCCTTCACAGGGAAGAGCTTCCCGTTTTGCCCCGTTATACCAACGTGAGCATCCTGGGAGCCCAGAGAGGCGTGGGAGGAGACGACAGCTGGGGAGCGCCGGTTCATGAGGAGTATGAGATCAGCGGGGAGAAGGATATCGAGCTTGAGTTTGTTATAGAAGGAGATAGGGCCGGGGAGGCGGAAGCGTAAACATAATTAGTCAGGGAGCCGGAAGGGCTCCCTGACTAATTATGCTTTACGTACTTTTCGATGATGCATTCATGATTCTTTGTCTGACTATAATAATTGATTTCTATTAGGAGAATATTCCCGGTATAGCCTTCAATCCAGGAGGCATATTGTCTGTCCTTGATCTGCCGGATAGCTCCCTTGGCAGATTTATCCCATTTTAATTCTATTACCAATGCCGGATAATCTGTATTTTTTGGGGGGAGATAGACCACATCAGCAAATCCTTTCCCGGAAGGGAGTTCCATAATGGGATTCATGTAGTATGCTTTGGCACTGTAATATGCCATTAGGATCGTACAGGTGAGAGAGCTTTCACGATTGTAGTTAAGCAGAGAAGACTTTCTGAACGCTCCAAAGACTGTATCAGACCATCCCAGCCGGGATCATCAACAGCATTTAGAAATTCCTGGGCAACCTCCTCGTTAGGGACAGAACAACTTTTAATCTGGCACCGGAAAGGAGACCGGCATATTCTGGAAAGGTCTCCAGCAGTTCCCTTATAACCCCCTGCTCAATCTCAGAAATAAATGTATCCAGATCATCTTCTGTTTCCAAGAAGCGCTGGATGTCCAGCCGGATTACTTGGTGATGGTTTAAGTGGGACAGAAAAGAGTGAGCCTTTTCGGCATTGCGTCCTCTGAATAATGATCTGGAATCACAGCCGCAGCTGTAGTATGCCACAAGCATATCTGCGGCCATGGATTTGCCGAAACGGCGTGGACGGCTGACACATATATACTTTTGAGCCGTGTTCAGGACACTGTTGGTATAGGCAATAAGTCCGGTTTTGTCTACATAGATCTGGGAATGAACTGCTTCGGTGTATGTAGCAAGGTAAATCTGTGCCCGGCCGGCCTCCTAACTCCTCCAAAAGAAAGGAAGTCTCCAAAGAGGCGCCGCCACCTCATAGCTTTCCCCGCCCCGGTATTCCACACCCTCCGAATCCCTCCATTTGCCAGGAGGAAAGGCCACAAGGCGGCTCCTCATGCCGGGGGAGAGTACGGGGGCGGCTAAAAGATCGTCTCCCAGCAGGAATTCATCCACAATCTGCTGGTAACCCATATGGGGATAGGAGTATTCCAAAAGCCGGACAATCGGTTCGCCTGTTCTCTGGCTTTCCTTTACACAGCTCAGAATATAATCCGTGAGAGAGGCATGAAGCTTTCCCGCCTCCAGGACCATGCGGCAGTGCTCCTCGGAAAGGCAGCCCCAGGGCTTTTTGGAGTACTGCATCATGGGAAAGCAGGCGCTGCACTGGGCCCAGCGGACGAAGAGCTCCCCATCTATGGCGCTTCCCGGGCGAAAGGAAAGGGATTCTCCCCCGCCTACCATGTCAGGGCAGAGGAAGGGATGACCCAAAAGACCTGCCAGAGCGCCATCAGGAATGAGGGAACGAAGCCCCTCGTTGTCATAGCGGTGCCATTTGTCCCGGAGCCTCTGGATCTGGAGAAGCCCTCCGCAGCCGAAGGAGTCCTTCAGCTCATGGTATTCATAGGACATGGCAAACCGGTTGTAGGCCTGGTTCAGTTCATGGCAGGAAAGCTCCGTGTCCGGCTCTCCGCCAATCATATGCTTCGGGTCATACAGATCCGGGCCGCCGCCGTCAAATTTAAATCCATCGATGCCGTACTCTCTGATGAGAGCGTCCAGCTGTTTTTTAAGAAACATGGCATCAGCCGGGCTGGCCAGGTTCAGGATAGCGCTGTAACCGTTCCACCACTCTGTGATGACAGGTTTTTTGGTTCCTTGGTACCGCATGAACACGGAGGGGTTCTCCCTTAAGGTTTCGGCGAAAAATTCCCCA
>JAAWHU010000149.1 GCA_022796015.1 Hungatella sp.
TACTTCCATATCACTCAGCAGCAGCTGGAAGAATTTACGACCAGCTTTGTTCAAAGACTGCCAAAGTACATGCAAAAAGCATTGGAGAGAGGTTCCATAGCTGCCTGATTACTATTTTGTGGGTTAAAGTATTGATTTTTCAAAGTGCAAATCCCATTTTTAATGTGGGAAGTTTGAGTTATTAAGTTTATCCATAAATTCTTTTGCCAATCTGATGCAGGTATTGAAATCAACGTTGGAGAAATCAGTGGTATCTACTCGTATTGTTTCTCCACCAATATCAAAATCGTCAAGATTATGGCACCACTGGCTAAACGTGTCATAGGAAACATCCATCCCAATTTTATTTACTTCGCCTCGTTCAGCAGTTTTTTCTCTTTGCAAAAATCGCTGATGTAAATTCTGCGTATTACCTATAAATTTAAAATCCAATGAAGTATAATTGTATTTAGCAACTAAATGCTTTATCGCACCGGCTTCATCAATCTTTTTAACGCCAGCAGGAACAAAATTCCCTTCAATGATAACAGGGGTGTTTGTTTCCAGCATTCTTTCCGTAACATACATCATACCATCAAATGTGACCGTTGAAAAAATACTATTTTCTATTCTGTTAACAACAGAAATATTTTTGCACAGTGCAATCTTAAAGGTATCCTTTATCAGATATGGTATATTTAACGCTTTGGACAGTTGTAATGCAAAAGTAGACTTTCCAGAAGCTAAATAGCCTTCAATAATAATAATTTTTTTATTCATAGAAGATTCCTCTTATTATACAAATTCATAATTTTTAAGGGAAATAACCTTTCCTTAACGTTATTTGAAAAGCTCACACCATAATTTCACTTGTAACATTCAATTATACAGATTGAATCAAGGAGTTCATTTCTTTTATATATAAACCAAGATTTTGTGGTGAGTGGGCATCTGATGCTGTCAGAATTGGCACATTATACTTTACCATACACTCCAACATATCCGCATTCATTCCCAACTGCTTATCACCATAATTGATTGTCAACCCGCTGCTTTCCTCAATATACATATCATTTGAATAAAGCGCCCTTGCAAGCTGTAAATAAATATGTCTATAGTCCTTTTGCGGGTATGCCCCATAACATTGCAATGACTGTGGGTGTGCCAATCCTGAAAATAAACGGCTGTTAATTAACGATAGCATAAGCGCATAATACTTTTCATACAGTTCATCCATATCATAATCATTCTTGTCCCACTGCTGTTTCAGATGACTGAATGCCCACCCATCAATAAAATGAATCGATCCTACTAAAAAGTCAAAGGAATACATTTGTTTCATTTGGGCAATGTCAATCTCATGCTCAGGGGAATAACATACCTCCAGACCAAATTTTAAATGTACCGGGAAATCTATCTTTTTTAACCTTTCTATATAATCTATGTAATCCTTTAGGGGACGCGCCTGCTCCCATTTTTTCTGATACCAATTCTTCTGATATTCATTATATGCAGACATTTCATTATATAGATTACGGAATTCTTTGAAGATATGAGTATGTTCTAAAAAGAAAATCTCGTCTATATTTCTTTTTACAGCATACTCAATAAACTGTTCTATCCATTCTACCGAATAATCACCTTTTTCCAAATGAACATGTGCATCAATCATATAAGATTTTCTCCTTCCATGCCGCGATTTGTGAAAATAACTCTCTCATATTAATTTTAGAGAAATCTGTTGCATCAACCTTTCTGGCATGGCCTCCGCCATAGTGCTTTTCCTACTGCCGGATTACCTGACACTAATATACAATACATTTCTCATGCCTCCTTCAAATTAACTATTTCTATAGAAACTCCAAGTTCCCTAATCTGTATCAGAAAATCTTCGGATACATGATTGTCCGTAATCAGTAAATCATAGTCTTTTACCTGGCATACAGAATGGATAGAGTTTTTTCCTATCTTCTTAGACGGGTATAACCCAATATTCATTCTACTGTTCTCCATAATAGCTTTTCCAAATTCCACACCGGCAGGGTCGTGGATGGATGCTCCAAAATCCAAAGATAATGCTGCATGTGATAAAAAAGCTTTATCCATTCGGATATTATTTACCATTTGAATGGTGTAAAAATCATGGCAGTGACCACGATGAGACATTTCACCGCCCAATAATATAACAGATACATTCATTTTTTTCCGCAATACCTCTGCAATGGTAACGGAATTTGTCAATACTGTAATAGCTACATCTTTCGGTATATTTTCAGCCATATAATATCCAACTAAAGATGTTGTAATATAAATGACATCTTTATTTTGAATATATTCGATTGCTTTTTGAGCAACCGCCAGATAATCACTCTGTATTTCTTTCGTATCTATTGGATTATATGTCGGTGTGGGATAAATTTCTTTTGGATTAACTGCAATGGCACCGCCATGTGTTCTCTGCAACAATCCTTTACTTTCTAATACCCTTAAGTCCCGCCTTGCACAATCCGCTGAAATTTGATACCATTCCTGAATCTCTGATACCAAAATCCGTCCTGTTTCATTTATTTTACTAATAATATCCTTCTGCCGTTCTTCCATAAACATAATTAATACCTCGATTTCACATTTTTAGTTGTTTTAACTTGTTTATATTTTATTATACTTGTTTATCTTTGAATATGCAAGCTTTTTATTAGCAGAATTGTGTAAGTAATGAGTGGGCATTATGGAAGGAAAAGGATTAGGCAAACGTATCAACATGGTGAGGAAGGACCGGGGATTCACGGCAGACAGGCTCTCGGAGCTGTGCAATATCAACGCAACTTACCTCCGGCAGATTGAGGGCGGGACAAAGGTTCCCAGTCTACCCGTATTTATCAATATCTGCAATGCACTGAAAATCTCCCCTGATTATCTGTTGCGGGATGCGCTGGAAGATAATGAGATCAGCAAGATATGGGAGCTGGCAGAACTATGGGAAAGCACATCGCCCAGCCAACAGGAAATCGCCGTTGCCATGATTCGGGCGGTATTGGAACGTAGGGAAGGTTAGAAAGACCAGCCGGGTAATCGGCTGGCCTTTCCATGTCCAATCAAATATAAATCCGTTCGCTGTTTGTGATTTCCTCCGCCTGGTTGCGGATATTGTTCATCCAGCCAAAAATCCAAACTTAGGAGAAATCCAAACTTTCTGTTGTAAATCCTTAATTTAACTCGTTGTGCTACTTCAATAGCCAATACTTAAAGGGCTTAAAAAGCCCAAAAAGTCCCTGCCAATGTTTGATGGCTTAAATTTTAGAAAATAAGTTCTTTAATTTTTCCAATATCACAGGGTTCCCGAAAGATACTGTTAAAGGCCATGCATAGATTATGACCTAAAATCTTGTTTTGCAGTCGGATGCATAACCCACGAAAACTTTTCGCCAGGACTCTTTCACCGTTCATCTGTTCCGTGAGTTGCGAAAATACGGTCTCGACTCTTCGACGGAAACGAAAGATCAGCTGTCTCACCTCCTTCGGCCAGTTCTCTTTATAATTGGAAGGTTTTAATGACATCAGACAGCCCCCTTGCCTCATTATATCCTCCCAAAGAAGCTTACCTGTATAGCCTTTGTCCCCAAGGATAACCAAGCCAAGGCGGTTCTCCGCCAGGTCACGAAGCCCTTCCCGATCATCCACGGACGCCGGAGTAATCTCAAACGCTGTGATATATCCTTCCAACGTGATCAGAGCATGGATCTTAAAGCCGAAATACGTCTCTTTTTTAGACGGGCATTTTCCATAATCTGCCCCATCCGGCCGAAAGGAACGGCAGTAACGCGCCCGTCCGAACTTACTGACTGGAAGTGGAAAGCTGTCGATTACAAAATAGCGGCTGCATGGAACAGGAAAAACCCTGTTGATTTTCTGACGGAGCAGTTCCGTAACCTGTAAAAGAGCTCTTCTGGTTCGATTGAATCAGGTACGACAGCACAGATTTGGGAAAAGATGCCGTTAATTGCGTTTTACAAAGGAATACCAAGCATTTTCAGAGTCTATACCAATGAGTTCGCTACAAATACTCAAGGTAATAATCTCAAGGTCAGACAGTTTGGCCGTACCTACGTTTCGTCGGTTTAAGACAGATGTGGGAACAAACTGTTGATACAGGTCATCAATTATTGTGTAAACAAGTAAAATAAAGTCTTCAAAAGTTGCTATGAGAGTGGTATAAGTACCTTGGAACTTCAACATCATGTGCCTCCTTTCATAGTCTGTAGTGGTTTGCAACTATAGGATAGCTTATTTTGTTGAGGTTTTTCTAAATTAACTAGCACAACAGGTTAAGTTAATGACATGATGTTGGGGTCAAAAGGTCTTTTGCCCCCTCTGATACCGGATTGCTCCGCACTTTGTGCTCCTGCAATCCTCAAAAGCATTCAACCATACTTGCAAATGATTAAAGCAGCTTTAGAGGATTACAAACTGCTTTCCTTTGAATACATCGCACATCATAGAAATAGAAGTGTGCGAACAGTTGAACCATACCAGCTTGTATTGAAAAGCGGCCACTGGTATTTTTATGGGTATTGTTATAACAGGAGCGA
>JAAWHU010000038.1 GCA_022796015.1 Hungatella sp.
ACTACCGACAACATACTGATTTGGATTTTTGATTTGATCGACTTCATATCTAACCTTCCTTTCACCTACTTCTATTTAGGGCAAGAGAGTATGTTTCTCTGCAATATATGCGATTTTTGATTGCGCTCTCTCGTCTTGGTATTTTAGCATGAAATCACAAAACCTTCAATATAGATCTTTGTTTTCTCAAAGGTTGTAATGCAGAGCTTAACATAGCACATACGAGGCAGCAGGCAGTCAAATATATCAATGTGGAAATGGCAGGCAATGTGGCATACTCCTGTTTCAGCGATTGTATGGACGGCAGCTTCTTCAAACCGATGGAATCAAAATGACGCTTCCCCCCACAACACGATGTGCTGCACTGTTTAAATTATTCCGTAATTTTAATATCAGCAAAAATACTTGATACAGCAGATTATATCCCCAATTCTGTAAGGTCAATCCTCAGATTTTCAAAGATATTAACCTTTATTTCGTCCTGGAATGTATAAGCTGTAGTTTTAAATCTGTCCTTTTCCATAAAATATACATAAACGGACTGATCTAAAGGATTTACAATCCAATACTCTTTTACTCCGGCATCTGCATATAAATTCAACTTACGAATATAGTCATGGCTGGAAGTACTGGGAGAAATAATCTCAATAATCCAATCCGGCGCCCCGGTACAGCCCTTATTCGTCAATTTATTTTGGTCGCAGATCACGCTGATATCTGGCTCTACTATAGTCTTATTGTCATTTTCAAATAATTTGACAGCAAATGGGGATGGGTATACTTTACAGTCCCCCCTTTTCTGATCAATATAATATACTATTTTTTTGAACATGTACCCCAATATTTCCTGGTGTATTCTGCTGGGAGCCTCCATATAATAGATCCGGCCGTCAATCAACTCAGCTCTGATATTCTCTGGTAAATTATAATAGTCCTCTTCGGTATAAACGTCTTCATGGATGAATGCTTCTGACATTGTATTATTCCTTTCTGCATGTAGACTGTTAGTAGGTGATTGTAACAGTCAAGACCTGGAGAATATTCAGCTAAGTTTTGAGTTTCTCGATCCCTATGCAGAATATCCTGCTGTTTTTATTGCTGAGATTACATTGATTTACACTTAAATTAGCCTTGTAAAACATTCTTTCTTAATTTTAGTAACTGAAGATTATCTCTGTCAACGTGTCCATAGTATATCATATGTATACATAAGGCTCAAGTCTCTATGCCAAATGGGGAATAGAACGCAGGAACTAGTGTAATGTACTGTGGTAAAATCATCTGTTTGAGGTTGTGCTTCCGTATTATAGCCTGGGAGGCCGTCGCCAAAATATACTGGGATAATATCTGGAACATATAGATAACTTGTGGAAATTATAGATTTCTTTAGAGTGTCTGATGAATCCATCAATAATCATTTTTCTAAATATGCAATTCTATTATAAGGCATTATAGCAATGTATTTAAATGAAATCGGCACTGCATATTATTTCAAACATTGTTTAAAATTATGTCTCATGCAGTGCCTTTATATTAATTACATAGCATTTATTAATGCTTAATTCCATATAAAAACAACTATGTTTACTTGACGTCTTTTGCCCGACGATATACAGGATAGTCTGTAAGCAATACCCCATCAGTTCGAGTTGTCTTTGACTCAAATCCATTTGGGGTTCTGACTTTGTGGAAGCAAGTTAAACGATAATAATAATTTGTTTCCAGTCCATAAACATCAAATTCTGTATATGCATATGTTATCTTTCCATCGGGATAGTCTGCCCCATCAAATTCTTCTGTATATGTATCTACCGTACTCCAGGTACCTGATGTCGCACTTTTCCTTCTCTGTAAATTAATCTCAATTTGTCCCCATTCAACACCACTAAAAGATTTGAAATCAGCGTAAATGTAAAGAACACCTTCACCTTCATTTGTTATTTCTGATGTTGCACTTGCTAAATATAGACTTCTAGGTTGAATTGTATCATTTTCTGTATTATATGTCATATTACCATTTACAGGCACTTCACTTGCAAATACATTACTAGTTCCCAATAGCATAATTACTAACACCAAACTAATTATTTTTGCTGTTGTTTTTCTCATACTGCCACTCCTTTAAATGAAATCATTTACTATTTTCCCATAAACTTATTCCACAAACAATTTGTTCAAATTCCTCTATATCTATAACACCTTCTAGAATATAATAACAATTTCCCTCTACAATTCGGATACTAAATCCATTTTCCCCATTCTCTAATTTATCTTGATATATTAAAATATCTCTCTCAAAGAATGAATTATAAACTTTCTTATATGCTTCCATATCCGAGCCATAACTGAGTGAACTTGGCTTATCATTTATTCCTTGGGTTAAAAAGAGTTTGTTAATTCCATCACTAAATTCTATGACACCTTTTTTCTGTGTTATCACTACATTACAAAACACCACATTCTCTGGCAAATATGAAAGTTCTACTATTCTAGAGTTTATCTGTTCTTCTATTTGAGCATACACTCTTTCTATTTCAGAATCATCGACCAAATTATTCTCATCATTATTAAAAACTACTGCATTTTCTATATCCGCCCTATCCCTAACATCCTGCACATAATACCGCTTCGCTCCAACCCACATACCTCCGCCGATCACCATAGCGCCCAGAACCGCTGCTGCCACCAAAACCTTAACCAGCTTCCGCATCCGAATAACCTTATGCCCGACTGCCGGCTTTTCGTCTAGGCGGTCCATGATTTTTTGCAGCTCGCCTGCCGGAGGTCTTGAGGAATCGTCTTCTGCCTCTTCCTGCATCCGCTCCATCTCCTGTGCAAGCTGCTCCTCACCATATCCGAAGGCCTCTGGCAGACTTTGCTCTATGAAGTTGTCCTCTAATTCTATCTGATTTCTGTTCTTCACAGGTTACCCTCGCATATTCTCTCGTGTTTTTGGAAATCATACATCATCTGAGATCATGTTTGACAGCTCGGCTGTACCAGTATAGGGATCTGCTGTCTCGCATTTATCAGGCATTTTTACAAAAACGACCAAAATCAGGTTCTTTCAGAGCTCCCACCCCTCCGTAAAATAGCTGGTAAAAGCAGGAATGCCACAAAAGTCGTCTGTCTCAAAATGTATGTCATGATTTAGTGTTGACTTTTTAAGCGAATTGATTAGTATATTATAAGTATATAGTTACCTTGATAAGGCATATCCAGACCCTTTAGGGACAGGTGCGCTCTGCATGACAAGGTACACGTTTTGCGAATATGGAGGCAGTTTACTATGAAAAAAATCATTCTAACTGGCGGCGGCACCGCTGGTCATGTGACACCCAACCTGGCTCTGATTCCCTCTTTACAGGAGTTGGACTATGAGATCCACTATATTGGATCCTATCAGGGAATCGAAAAAAAACTAATTGAAACTACAGGAATCCCCTATGAGGGAATTTCTTCCGGCAAACTGCGCCGGTATTTTGACTTAAAAAATTTTTCTGATCCCTTCCGCGTAGTCAAGGGATATGGCGAAGCTTTGCGAATCCTCAAAAAGTATAAACCTGATGTGGTATTCTCCAAAGGGGGTTTTGTTGCCGTACCTGTGGTCCTGGCAGCAAAACATTATCATATTCCCACTATCATTCATGAATCGGATATGACACCGGGACTTGCCAACAAGTTATGTATCCCTTCTGCCAGAAAAGTATGCTGCAACTTTCCTGAAACTCTTGCCTATCTTCCTCAGGATAAAGCAGTACTCACCGGTTCCCCTATCAGGGCGGAGCTTCTTTTGGGGGATCGTTTATCCGGTCTGCAATATGCCCATTTGGCGGCTGACAAACCTGTAATCCTTGTTATTGGCGGAAGCCTTGGATCCGTGGCTGTCAATGGGGCCGTGAGAAGTCTGCTGCCGCGCCTGCTGCCTGATTATCAGGTAGTACATATCTGCGGGAAAGGCAATCTGGATGAACATTTGATTGGCACCAAAGGATATGTACAGTATGAATATGTGGATGCACCCTTAAAGCATCTCTTTGCTGCCTCCGACCTGGTAGTATCAAGAGCCGGGGCCAACTCCATCTGTGAGATTCTTGCACTGCGCAAACCCAATATTCTGATACCCCTTTCTGCTGCTGCCAGCCGCGGGGACCAGATCCTTAATGCCAATTCATTTGCAAACCAGGGCTTTAGTATGGTTCTTGAAGAAGAATCAGTGAATGATGATACTCTGTACCAGGCCATCTGCCGCACTTATGACAACAGGGCCCAGTTCACCCATAATATGGAACAAAGCCATCTGAGCAATGCTGTACAGACCATCATAAACCTTATTGAAGAATGTACCTCCAGCGAAAGCTGATCTACAGCTTAAGCTGTAACTTCAAGTATTTTCTGATTCTGGATACCCTCATTCTGCATGCAGCATTGCTGATATTCAAAATCTCACATACCTCAACCAGTGGCCGGCCTTCTATCAAATGAAGGACGGCTACCTCGCGCCAGGATGGCTTCATTTTCTCAATGCACTCCTGAATCTTGCGGGATTCCTCATCTGCAATCAACCGATCACAGACATCCCGCATCAGATGATATCTCATGATGTTATACTCAATTTCGGAAGCCTTTGAATCAATGCTCACAATACGAATCCGTGTGGATCTTCGGAAATAATCGTGACAGCGATTCAGCAGAATCTTCATCAACACAGCTTTTCTCTGAGTCTCGTTCCAAGTCAAAGCTGTTTCTCCATATGAGCGCATAAATGCACAAAATGTATCCTGAATAATATCGTCAACTTCACACTCAGGCACCTTTTCTTTTAATGCCTTCAAGCGGAGTGGTCTCCAATATTTTTCGTACAGCGCCTGCAACAACTCTTTCTGCTCTTGTTGCATGGTATTCTCCTAATTCTGATTTCTCAGCAACTCCGCAGGAATTGCTAAACTGTGTGCAATGACACACATTCCTGATTACAGCCCGGCTTTTATAGCCTGGACTATCTTTTCTGCATCTTCTGCATCAATGGTACCTGGTTCCCAACTAACCATGGCCGGTCCGTTCTCATATCGAGGAATAATATGCATATGAAAATGATATACCGTCTGCCCTGCCGCCTCCCCATTATTCTGCACCAAATTAAAGCCGGCGCAGCCCAGACCGCTTTTCATCGCCCTTCCGATCTTCGCAGCCAGTCCTAACACCTTGGACCCTACAGCCTCATCCAGTTCACACACATCTTCATAATGCTGTTTCGGCAAAATCAGCGCATGGCCTTTAGACGCCGGACCAGCATCTAAGACTACACGGAAGTTGTCGTCCTCATACAAGGTAGATGCGGGAATCCCGCCATTAGCTATTTTACAGAAAATACAATCATCTTTTACCATAAATCCTCCTTTGACCAAACAATTTTCCTTTTCGGTTTCCTATATAAGACTGCCCCCATGACCACACCGAGAAGAAGGCCCGACACATGAGCCACATTGTTCACGCCGCTGCTGGTAAATCCGTGGTAGAGAGAAAATCCAGCCAAAATTACCATCTGCCTGGTGTTTAAATCTTCCAGTCTTCCCCGGTTCACTGCCACCGCATATAGAAGACCGCCGATGACACCGAAGATGGCGCCGGATGCACCTGCCGACACTGCATAGGTCTCATTCATCAGGTTCACAGCCATGGAAGCTGCATTGGCCCCCACGCCGCAGACCAGATAAAAGACAGCATACTTGATCTTTCCTAAAGCCCGCTCCAGGTTATCTCCCAAAACAAACAAAAGCAGCATGTTATTGGCCAGATGCTCTACACCGAAATGCATAAAAACAGCTGTCAAAAGCCGCCAGTATTCTTTTCCGTACAAAACAGCCGGCTCAAACAGTGCACCATAAGCAACCATGAACTTTGAATTCTCTGTGGAGCCTTTTGTTTCCAAATACAGAAAAACAACCACATTAACCACTATAATTATAAAGTTTACATAAGCGGTTTTCCGGTATTTTCCGAATTCCATAAAAATCTCCTTCAGCCTTATGTAACTTTATTCTATCATAGCTTTCCTGTTTTGTTAAGGTCTTATATTAGCCGGAACTTTAAGTCAGCGATACCGATTTCGTCTCCCTCTTGTACCGGCGCCGCCTCATTGGCATTTAAACATCTGCCGTTTAAGTAGGTGCCGTTGGTGGAGTTTAAGTCCGTAATCCGGCATCCTCCTTCTGTCTCATCTATACGGAGATGAAGACGGCTCACTGTGCTTTTTGAAATCACATGATCACAGAGTCCCTCCTGTTTTCCGATAATAAACGGATAGTAGGATAATTCAATGCTGCTGCCGTCATCTCTTACCAGACTGCGCACCTTCTTTACCTTTTCCTGGTTCCACAACACCATAGTGTTCATTTCCTCTGCCTCCTCCTGACAGGATTCGGGCTGTAATTCTGATTTCTCCTCTTCCTGAAAAAGCATCTGCCATGGGCCTGGCTGTACCAAAATTTTTTCAGGCGGTTTATCACCCTGGATTTGTTGTGAGAGCTGGGGATTCGTATGGAAGACACAACTGGTCTGATTCATTGATGAGTCACTATAGGATGTCCGAGTATAAGAAGCCTTGCTGTCTGCTGGATGATTATGAGATGATTTTTCATGGGATAACCAATCTTTTAATCCTCCGCTTTCCCGCAGGACATAAAAGATAGTTCCAAATGACAAACAGGCATATTCCTATTCCTGCCAGCCATATTCCATAGGCTATAAACGCGGACATTCCAAGAAAAACTCCGAGAGCCCCCGCCAGCGCAAACATCACTGCCGCCGGTAAACAATACCAATAAAATGGTTTTTTCTCTGGAACATCCACCTTAGCTCCATAAGATGGCGCCTTGGATGGCTCCTTGATTTCCCATGTTTCGATTCTCTGTGAGAGTATTGTCTCACAAGGTTCCCTTTCCTCCACAGTCCCCACATTTGGGCAATTCTCTTTTGTCAGCCAGGAAAGCAGATTATCAAGTCCATAATTTTCCTTTAAACTTTCTCTATACAACCCATAAATCAGGACCACCGCCTCTTTATCCTGATGATCAGCCTTTCCCAGAAGATATTGAAGAAAGCTGCTGAGTTCTTCCGGGAAATTTCCATGTTTGCCGGGAACCAGACAGAGAAAAGGGCGGTACTCCTCGGGATCTATATAAATATAATCAGGATCAAGCAAAATCTGTTCTTCTGTCAGAAGATAGTCCTCCATTGTTGTCAAAGTCCGTGCAATTCCCAGCAGTAAGCTCCGTATTTGGATATTATTAATCGTTCTGTTTTCCAACAAACGGTTCAAAGGCTGTCTGGAGGTAATCTCATAACAGAACTGGCTCCTGTTATCTGTCTTTTTTATCCGGAATTTGAGCAATCCATCTACGGTGTTGCCAATCATCATTTTTGCTTCATACCCTTGTTCCTGTCCTTCTTCCACCTCAAGCACAAGATAATTCTGCCGCATTTCCCTTATATATCGGACTTCCATATTATCCTCCAATTTTCCCCTCACTCCTGCTGCCCGCCTTCCCCGCTGAATATGGTCAGCATCCTTAAAACCTCCTCCGGTTCATATATCTTAGTGATAATCTCCTTTTCCCTGCCGGATATTCCCACATATCCTTCCACCTCACCGGAGTCCTTCTTCACCTGCCCATGGTTTAATATACTTTCCTGATCCTCTTCCCGAAAACGCTGTTTCTGTACAATACCGTGGAGATTCATGACCTCCGTAGTCCAACAAAACTCTCCGTATGCGGTTCGTATAAGCACGGACAAAGCCATAAGCACCATGGCCATAACATAGGATGCCTCCACCGTCATACTGGCGGGCAGGCTTTCCTTTTCCTTCCTCCATACATTACTGTTATTTTCTTCCACTCTCATTCAACCTCCCTGACTATATGAGCATCAACAAGCCGACAGGCCACATACATGTCAAAAGGGGAATGGTGTCTCTATGTATATCTGATTTTGTCCATACCCGGTACAAAATTAAGCCTATACTCCACACCCAGCCAACTCCCATTCCCCCCAGCAAAAGCCCCCAGATCTCCTCCACAGTCAAATACCCTGCGCTTGCCAGGACAAACCAGCCGTCCCCGCTTCCCACTCCTCCTTTGGTGATCCGGCTTAAAGCCAAAAGCATACAGCCTGCCGGCAGACCGGCAACACAGTCCGCCGGCCCTCTCCTCCACGCCCAGATCATACCGGCTATACCGCATACTGCCAGAAGATGGCAGGATATACTTCTTGTCTTTAAGTCTGACACTGCAGCCCAGGTAAGACAGAAAAACCAAAACCATCTCATTACCCCACCTCCTTGTTTACCTTTTTCTCCAGGTAATTGCGAAACTCAAATCTTGGCTGAATATTCTGACCATATATTACAGGAAAAGACATTTGCACCATGGAAATGAGACCATGGAACACAGGAGGGTCTAACCCCGACTGGGTTCTGCTTTCCTGGGCTCATTGGAATGCTTGGTGCAACAGGCTTTGGATGTAAGATATGGGCAGAATATTCTTTCAGCTTTGACGTTTGCAGTCACCTACCTTTTTCTACTACAATAGGAGCAGACTCCCAAGTACTCCACCTGTGATTTCTTCACTGCCTTTACATAGGCGTTTATGGCAGAACAGGATGGGGTGCTGTGATAATGTCTGCCCCATGGCATAAGATACACTGTCTGGCCTGTCTGACTTTTGCACCTGGCGCAAGGCTCATAGATCCGTCCCTCCTCATTACGGCAATATGGTATTTCCTCTGCCCGTATGGCTGTCAGGTCATTGTACAGATAATGACAGGTGCGGTTTACATGGTAGCGGGTACTGCTTTTTCCGATGTATACCATCACATCGTCTTCCTCTCCCTCTGTCTCGGAACCCCCTGCGCCCTCCTGCCCTACCCATGCTCTCCTGTAGCTTCTCACGGTCTGTTTCACACAGTTAAGACCCAGCACCGAAAAGGGCAGGTTCACCTCATAATCCACCACCAGATCCACTGTCTCCCCATCCTCCAGCAGACTGGACCTAAGAAGGGACACATGGCGTACCGAAAGATGCTTAATCCTTGTTCTCACGGCAGCCTCCCCATAGGCGTAAGCCGCCGCAGTATTCCAAAAAGTCTCTGTCTCTTTGTATTGGGCCAGACAGACCGTATGACTTATGGCCTCGCTGACATGCTCAGCTGCTGCCTGAACCTGTCTTTGGGTGTCCATAACGCGAAAAAGCATCATTAGAATCACCCCTCCGTAGAGAAACAAAGGCAGTACCAGGGCTGCTTCCAGAGTCAGACTTGCGCAGGCAGAGAAGGACACCTTTTTTCTGCCGCTTGATTTTTTTATTGTCAGGATTCGTACTTGGAGAGTCACGCCTATATGTTTTATTTTTTTACTTATACTGCAGAAAAAAGGCATCCTTCTTCACCTCCGTTTTAATAAGCTTTTTCTGCTCCTGCCTCCAGACCATATCCCTCTTTTTTGCGAACAAAGTTTTCCACAACCGGCAGAGCAAAAAAGACATGTTTTCCACAGGCCTTTCCCCGGATGTCTACATAATAGGCACAATGGTCCATAGAAAATCCCGGCTCTGTCTGCCTGATATTCCTCTCCATAAGGTCCAGCATCCGCATATGCTTTACTTCCGGCTTCTCCTTCAAAAGAAGAAGCTTCAGATACCCTTCATAGGCAAATCCCTGCTGTCCGTCATGATTTTGTGCTGTATCAGGCATCTTTCCGCCTCCCATATCCAGAAGTCCCTCAAGGCTTATGTTCCAGTCTCTTTTCTGCTTCCACAAGGGAACCTTTCCGCCGGACATCAGGATCCTCAGATCCTGGATCGCCTCACCAAGGGCCCATACCCCCATAATCAGGCAGGCTGCAATATCTGCCAGAGGCGCCAGGCCCACACCTCCTGTAATCACAAGGGCAAGGGCCCTGGCCTGCTCCCTCTTCTCCCCATCCGACAAAATATGAATCAGGTTCAGTCCCTGTCTGACCAGCAGCAGCTCCCTTAAGACAGCCTCCAAGTTTTCCTGATCCGTGTTTCTTCCCTGGAGAAGATATTCCATCTCATAAGCTATATTACGACTGTTCTCCTCAAGGACATTTGGAAAAAAATAACCGCAGTACTCGTCAATAAGAACCCTTTCTGCCATGGAACCGCCCAAAAGCCCTGCCGCTCCTGCCTCCTGCAAAGTTCTGGGTTCGCCGGTAAAGGTTCCCTTGGAGATCACTGTTTTCTCCGGCATCACAAGCTTTGTCAGTCCTCCTTCGGCCAGTTTCTGAACCTGGTCTAACAGATTTTGTTTCTTTTTATCGCCGGAACCGGTATTTGTGTTGATTTTACTCCTTTCATACCTGCTGCTCCAAGTTTCTGCTGCCGGTTCCAGTGACAACTCCTCTTCCTCGTCTTCCTCATCATAATCCAACAACTCCTCCACCAAAATTTCTGTTTCTTCCAATAGCTCCTGATTTCTTTTCGTGATGCTCTGCTGCTCAAAAAGTTCCTGATACCGCGCCCCATCCTTTTCCAAATAGGCGTCATAGGGATTCCACTGGCTTTCCAAAAGCTCCCCTCTCTCTTCCTGGAGATCCGGTTTGGCGCTGTTGATGCCGGCTCTTGATTCCTGCTGCTTTGCAGCCAGAGTCCGGGCCTGTTTTTCGTATTTTTCCAAAAGCCCCGGATATTGGTCTGCCGTCCTTTTGAAGGCCTGAGCTTTCTCTTCAAATTCCTGTTCATCATCGGACTCCAGGGCTTCTTCGATCTCCCCACTCAAACGCTCCTGGCTGCGGATATTGGCAGTTAGGTTCTCCACTGCTTTTTCCAGCCTGCGGACTTCCCGCTCCTGCTTGTTGTACATTCCTGCAAGGCCTCCTGTGACAGCCGCCTCCTTTATATCTTTTAAGAACTGTTCTCCTTCTTCCGGGTGAATCACAAACCGGCTTACGATTCCGTATTTCATATAGCTTAGTACCTCCTGAGCCAGATAATCTCCGCCTGCCTCCCCCAGCCCTTTCATCTGTGTAATCTCCACACCTTCCAGTCTCATGGGATACCAGGTATCCGTCTCCAAATACTTGTTTACATAAGTCTCAAGATCCCGTTCCAGCTCTTCCTGCAAACCATACTCCAATCCCAGAATCTTATATTCTTCCCAGAGCCGGCGGTGGTAGCGGCTGAACAATGTGTCCAGGCCGCTGTTGACTGCCACTTGAAAATAGAACTTTGAACCGGCTGTTCTTGCGGACTCAAGCATCACACATAAAAGTGCCGTTACACAGAGCAGGCACATGCTGAGAAACACCGTGATCTGTCCGCTGCGCCTCATCAGTATACCTCTTTGGTCTGCTTTTCGATTTCCTTAAAAATTCCTTCCAGCAAAGTTGTGATCTGTCTTTTAAAAATAATTACCAATCCCACCAAAACCACCAGAATCAGTACCACCTCAATGACTCCGATTCCCTCTTCTTCCTGTAAAAACTCACGGATTTCCTGACTCATTGTCTCTTTTCCTCCTTTACTTTACCACCATCAATGCAGGTACCATAATAATCACCATCACCACCAGAAGCATCAGGAACAGGGGAACCAAAAGTTTGGTTTTGGCTTCCTCCCCCATACGTCTGGCCGTATGTTTCTGTTCCTCCCATGCAGCCGTCATCTCCTGCTCCAGAAGCTGGTTAAGATTTTTTGTTCCCGTCCTTCGATTCTGCTCCAGAAGACTGCTTAATTTCATATATGGCTGAAGATTACACCTCCTTCCGAATTCACTCACTGCCTTTCCCTCCGGCAGGCCGCACTGCATCTGACCCAGGGTCAAGGCCATCTCCTCATAGGCCGGCCGTTCCGGCATACGATTCTGCTTACGCCCCCTCTCATAATTGTCCACAATATACTCCCATGCCTTCGCCGCCGTCAGGCCTGCTCCTATGTATACCATAAGCTGATACACCACATCCGCGTAATCCAGCATGAGAAGCTGGCGGCGCCTCTTTTTCTTCTTCTCTTCCTCTGCCTTCTCCTGACCGTAAAGCACCCCCCCAATGACTGCTCCCAAGATGGGAAGGACCCAGTAAGAAGTCACCTGAACATTCTGGTAGGACACCGGACGTCCCTGAAACTCCTGGGGAAGAGTCACCTGGCTCTTTTCAGGCTCTCTGGAATTTGCCTGATCCAATTCCTTTGCAAAGTCCGCCGCCAAACTTTCATCTGCAGTCTCAAAAGGCGGCAGTACTGTCAGCCCTATTTCCTCCTCTCTTTGGTATCTGCCATCGGTGAGAGTCACCATGAGGACTGCCGCCTCTCCTCCTGCGGAGATTTCCTCCGAAAGGATTCGGCCGTAGGAATCCACAAGCTGGGGACTCTTGCTCTGCCAGAGAGCTCTAACCCCTGTTCCTTCAAAAAATGTCACCAGGTTTAAGTCTTTCTTCACCTGATTCAGGGATTCATTGTCCCCGAGAATCAGGGAAGGCAGCCGGGAAAGGATTTCCTCAAAGGCTGCGTTTGCCTCTTCGCTGCTGTACTGGACAGATGTGATCTCCACCCTGCAGGGAAATGGCTTTTCACCGATTCCCTCCACCAAAATCTCATAGGTCTTTGGCTCCTCCCCATACCCGCCTCTCTCAAGAATCCCTGGGTTCAGGGAATTTTCATGATCTGCGTACTGTGCGGCAGCAAAAAGCAGACATCCTGCCAGAAGGGAAAGTATCTGTTTCTTCCATCTCCATGCCTTAATCATCATGTCTCACCGCCTTACAAAATCTTCACATCCATAATCTTGTATGCCAGAAGCAAAGCCAGGAGATAGACTGTCAGACATACCGTCATAACCAAACGTCCAAAAAACGACTCATACATCACCTGGAAAAATCCCGGGGATGTGAAATCAATAAAGAGAATCATGCAAAATGGTATCAGGTTCATGATCTTTTGCTCAAACTGCACCGAAGCCGTCATGGTGCGTATCTCCTCCTTCACCTGGCTCTGGTCTTCCATGACAGAAACGGTATGGCAGATCACAGGGGCCAGCCGTCCTCCGCTCCGCTTTGCAATTCCAAAAATACCGGCAAATCTTATAGCTTCCTCCAAACCGCTTCTGTCGGCAAATTCCTGTATTACTTGTTCCACAGACCGGTTTAACCGCATCTGTTCTTCCATATACCGAAATTCCTTTACAATCATTTCACGAGGGCCATACAGAAGTTCCAGCTCCCTGCTGCATACGGCAACGGCATTCTCCGGGGAATAGCCGGCTCCAAGGGCTCCGGCCATCACCTGAATGGCTTCCTTAAACTGAGTTTCCAGGTCCCTTCTTCGCTTCTGCCTCCAGGCCCTTTCGTAAAACCGGGGATAGATGCAGGCAGGAACCATGAGGATGGCAAAGGCGATGAAGCTTCGATAAAAGGTGTAGGCCACTGCCCCAGCGGCCAGGCTTCCCTGCCCAAAGGCCAAAAGCATCCCGGATATTCCCATGGTACCCAGCAAATCCTCTCTGCTATGTGGTTTCTCCGGCTCTCTCAAGCTTCTCCCGGTTTTTAATCCGGCCCTTTTTCTTAAGGGTTCCATCTTCATACTGATAAAGTGTATGGAGCCGGATCTCCCCTTCCTCATAATCATCTACCTCCACAATCCACAATACTCTTCTGCTTTTGTCCCGGAGCCGTCCCAGATGAATCAAAATATCCAGAGCGGAGGCAATCTGGCTTCGGATAGCCGCCAGCGGAAGATCTGCCCCCATAAGAACCATGGTCTCCAGCCTGGCCAGCATATCCTTGGGACTGTTGCCGTGGCCGCTGCTCATGCCTCCATCGTGCCCTGTATTATAGCTGTTAAGCAGCTCCAGAGCTTCCTTTCCCCGGACTTCCCCCACAATAATCCGGTCAGGATTCATGCGCAGAGACGCCCGGATCAGATCTCCTATGGTGATAGCCCCTTCCCCCTGGGGATTGGCTGTGCGGGTCTCCAGGCGTATCAAGTTCTTTACCTGCTGAATCTGCAGCTCCGCCGAGTCCTCAATGGTAATGACCCGCTCGCCAGAGGGAATATAGGCGGACAGCGCGTTTAAAAACGTGGTTTTTCCTGAATTGGTTCCTCCACTGATAAAAATGTTGTAACCGGACCGGACCAGCTTCTTTAAAAATTCTGCCGCCTCCCGGCTTACGGTGCAGGACTCGATCAGCATGTTCATCGTGATTTTCCTGGGAAATTTTCTGATAGTCACCACCGGTCCATCAAGGGAAACCGGCGGCAGAACCACATGTACCCTGGAACCATCGGGAAGTCTGGCATCGGCTATGGGAGATGCCACATTGACGGTTCGGTTTACCCGGCTTACCATCTGCTGAATCATGTCCTCCAGCTGTTCCTGGGAGTCAAATTCCTTCTCCCACTCTTTCATGGCTCCCTTTTTTTCCACAAACACATGGTCCGGTCCGTTGATCATGACCTCTGTAATATCGGGATCATCTATAAGCTGCTGTAAAATATCTAACTTGCGGAAGGAATTAAACAGCCCTCTCCGCAGCTCCAGTCTTTCTTTTAAGGGGAGATATTCCTCCTCTCCCTTTCCCATAATCATTCTGTCAATAATCTCATAGAGTTCCTCGTCGCTGATTCCCAGACTTCCCTTTATTTCTTCCCGAATCTGTTTCCGCAGCTCCTCCCTTATGCTTCTTCCGCTCTCGGCCCTGCCAGCCTTTTCCCCCTTTCTTCTCCTCTCAAGCCCTTCAGCTCTTATTCCTGTCATGTCTGTACTCCTTTCAGCAGCTTTCTCACATAGTCTCCCAGCTCTCCCCACAGAAGCTGTTCCATATAGGTGTCTTTTCTCCCGAAGCTGCTGTGATAAGGAAGCTTTGTCTTATAAATCCGCTGATGAAGGGTCTCCTGCCCTGACAGCTGAAGATATTCTTCAAATTCCTCAACTTTTGCTGAAGAGACACAATCCTCCTTCACCGGCATATACACCATATCGCAGTTTTCCAGGATAGGAATAACATTACAAAGAACCTGTCCCACATCCACAATCACATAATCATAACCACATTGGCAGGCCATGTGTTCCACCAGAAGGGCAGCCTCTTCTCCAGTCAGCTGCTCCAGGTCCTGAGGATATTTTACCGGCGGAATGTATTCCATGTCCTTCCAGCTGTACACCATGCTTTTGAGCCTCATGACTCCAAAGTCATCCTGGCGGAAAAAATACAGTACATCTGACAGGTCTCCTCTGCATTCATCGCTGATCAATTTTCTGAATCCGGAAAATGTTTCAAAGCTCATATAGATGACTTTATGTTCCCTGGCCAGCTGCTGTCCCATAGTGAGAGCCAGAGAGGTCTTTAAGCACCTGTTTATGGGAGAGTAGATACCCAAAACCTTTGCCCGCCTCCCTATGGCTACAAACTGGGACTGAGGCTTTTCGCAATAATAGGACATGACCTCCCGCACCAAAGTGTCTGCAGATTGGTACTTATAGACACTTGGGTAGCTTCCTGCTGCAGATACAATCTCTCCTTCTGCAAGAGTGACCACAGCCTGGGCCTTAACCTCCTCTATCTGCTTTTGCAGCACCGCTCCGCTGACCAGAAGGATCTCTATGGTGTGATTGTTTCCATAGGCTTTTAAGGCTTCCAGTGATGTAAAAGGCACAACCATAAAGGGTGTCTTTGCCTTCTGATTCACCACATCGGCAAATCGTTGGGCATAACAGGCGTCCACATCATAGACCGCCATGATTTTTTCCATGATACCTCCTTTGTAAAATGTCAGAGTCAAAAAGTCATCCATGGCGCCCCCATGTCAGCACATGACCTCAAGACCCGAAAAAATTTCTATTTCTGTACGGTTCTGTCAGCACAATCTCTCTGCATTAAAAATTCTTCTCCATCACCCCCCATAATACAGCAGGCTCATTACATAACCTGCCATCAGGCAAAAACCTAACGGAATCACCACAGTTCTCCCATCTCTTGATGCCTCATAATAGGGCATCCGTTCTCCAGTCAGGAACAACCGCCTGAAATAGGCGAAACAATACCTAAGACGCTGATGCAAGTTTCTGCACACCAGCATTTTCAGAAAAGCCAGAACGGCTCCAATGAAAAATCCATATAACACAGCGCGGGCGCCGGCCCTAAATCCAAGATATCCGGCCATAAGCGCCATTAATTTTATATCTCCGGCCCCTATCATACGAAGCCAGAACAGGGGAAACCACAGGACTGTCACTGCAAGGATCCTTCCCCCATAGAGCAGAAGCTGCCACAGGTTTTCACCTGGCAGAGCCCAAGTCCAGGTAAGGATGAATCCTCCCACCAGAGCGCATATGCACCACCAGTTGGGAATTCTGTGTTCCCTGATATCATACCAGGCTCCTCCCAGCAATACTACCAGCAAAAGCCCTGAATCCATCAAAATAAACCATCCACCTCCTCATTAACTTTCTGTCTTCTCACAGGAATCTTTGCCCGAAACGGGCGGTAATATCAAATATTACGGAATTACTGAACATTTATGAATTGTGCTGAACATGGGACGGGGGAACCTAAGCTCCGCGCTGCCTGGATGACTTGCTGCACAGTCGGACAGGAAACCCAAGTTCCGAGCTGCTATGTCTTGACAGCCAATGGCTTCTCGCAGAAATGCGTTCAGCTATTTTTCATTATGCATAACAAAGTCGGAAATGTCAAGGACTTTTTTTCCTATTCTCTGTCAATTTTTTCACAGTCTTGGTTGACCCCCTTCTGGTAAAATGGTAAAATAGAGTCAAATTTCCATGTATAAAACTTCCATTTCCGGCAATACTGTTTCTATCAAATTACCTATTTTCAGGAGATGATGGATATGAGACATGGAAAAAAATTAAGCGCGGCCCTGTCCAGATTCAGGGAACGTCAGGCTCTTCGGGCAGAGATTGAGCAGACACGCCACAGCATTGATTCGGCAAGGAATCATTTTGAACACGTAGTGGACCCGACTCTCATCGACTGCTATATCTACGAACTCAACGCGGCGCAGCTGCGGTATCAGTTTCTGCTGCGCAGATTCAAGAGTCTGGAGGTGGACGCGTAGGGCAGCTGGGGGGCTGTCTTAAAACTTATGGAGGAATAAATTTATGGCACGCAGCAAAAAAGAATTGGGTACAGGGTTTATCACCGAGACCGACCGCTACCTCTTTGGAGAAGGAACACATTATCAGATTTATGAAAAACTCGGGGCTCATCCAAAGACTTACCGCAGAAAAGAAGGCATGTATTTTGCCGTGTGGGCGCCCCATGCCCAGTCGGTGGGTGTGGTAGGGGATTTTAATGACTGGAATCCCGACGCCACTCCCATGGAGGCTTTGGGAAGTTCCGGCATTTATGAAGTGTTCGTGCCGGGGCTGGGAACAGGTCAGCTATACAAGTATGCCATCACCACATCCGACGGAAAAGTGCTGTTTAAGGCCGATCCTTATGCATTTGAGGCAGAATACCGTCCCGGTACTGCTTCCATAACCTCAGATCTTTCAGGTTTTGCCTGGAAAGACGACACCTGGATGGCCAAGAGAAAAGAAGCCAGCCTTCTTTCCTCACCCCTTGCCATTTATGAAGTTCATCTGGGTTCCTGGAAAAAGCAGAGTCGGGAGGAAAAAGATGGATACTATACCTACATAGAGGCCGCTCATGAGCTGGCGGCTTATGTAAAGGAGATGGGATATACCCATGTGGAGCTTATGGGAATTGCCGAGCATCCTTTTGACGGCTCCTGGGGATATCAGGTAACCGGCTATTATGCTCCCACCTCCCGCTACGGCACCCCTAAAGACTTCATGTATTTTGTGAACTATATGCACAAAAAAGGAATCGGAGTGATTCTTGACTGGGTTCCCGCCCATTTCCCACGGGATGCCCATGGACTGGCAGACTTTGACGGGCAGCCTCTCTATGAGTATGCAGATACCAGAAAAGGGGAACACCCGGACTGGGGGACGAAAGTCTTTGATTACGAGAAACATGAAGTATCCAACTTCCTCATCGCCAATGCACTCTACTGGATTGAGAAATATCATATCGATGGCCTCCGGGTAGATGCCGTGGCCTCTATGCTGTACTTAGATTATGGACGTTCCGGCGGCAACTGGGTGCCCAACAAATACGGCGACAACAAAAACCTGGAAGCCATTGAGTTCTTTAAGCATCTCAACAGTATTGTAAACCAGAGAGCCGGCGGCGCCATGGTGATTGCCGAGGAGTCCACTGCATGGCCTATGGTGACAGGCAAGCCGGAAGATGGAGGCCTGGGATTTAAGTTTAAGTGGAATATGGGCTGGATGCATGACTTTTTGGAATACATGAAGCTGGATCCCTATTTCCGCAAATATAATCACAACAAGATGACCTTCGGCATGACCTATGCCACCAGCGAGAACTTTATCCTGGTTCTGTCCCACGACGAGGTGGTTCACTTAAAGTGCTCCATGATCAACAAAATGCCCGGCCTTGGCGATGACAAATTTGCCAATTTAAAAGTCGGATACACCTTTATGATGGGCCATCCCGGCAAGAAACTTCTGTTTATGGGCCAGGATTTCGGCCAGCTCCACGAGTGGGATGAAAAAGTCTCCTTAGACTGGTATTTGACGGAAGAACCTGCTCACAAGGACCTTCAGAACTACTTTAAGGATCTGCTCCACATTTACCAGAAATACCCGGCCATGTACAGCCTGGACTATGACTGGGACGGATTCCAGTGGATCAATGCCAACGATGGGGACCGGAGTATTTTCAGCTTTGTCCGCCGCAGCAAGACCGGCAAGCAGAACCTGCTGTTTATCTGCAATTTTACTCCTGTGGCCAGGCCGGACTACCGCATAGGTGTGCCTAAGAAAGGCAATTTCTCCCTGATTCTCGATCAGAGCCACGGCCTCTATAAACCGGGTGATGACAAAGTGACCTACCGCTCCACCAAATCCGAGTGTGATGGCCAGCCTTATTCCTTTGCCTATCCTCTTCCTGCCTACGGAACCGCGATTTTCCGTTTCTAAGGCTTTAGAGGGCCGGATTGTTGATACAGGGGCGCTGACAGCCATGGCTGCCGGCGCCCTATTATAATTGACCATAATTCTTAATAAAATTTACATACCCTTTTTTTCTGTCTCGTTGTATACTGTTCCTATAGTGTGGATCATGAATGAAGGAGGAATTCCATATGCAGACGATACTGGTTTGTGATGATGATAAGCAGATCGTAGAAGCCATAGACATCTATCTCACCGGCGAAGGCTTTCAGGTCATCAAAGCTTATGATGGCTATGAAGCCCTGGAACTCTTAGAATACAACCAGGTGGATCTGATGATTGTCGATGTTATGATGCCCGGGCTGGACGGCATACGCACCACCCTGAAGGTGCGGGAGAACAGCAGCATCCCCATCATTATCCTTTCTGCCAAATCGGAAGATAATGACAAGATCCTGGGACTGAATATCGGAGCCGACGACTATATTACCAAACCTTTCAATCCCCTGGAGCTGGTAGCCAGGGTTAAGTCTCACATCCGGCGCTACACTCAGTTAGGCAATATGGGCCAGCAGAATGTAGAGAATGTCTACAAGTGCGGAGGCCTTCTGATTCAGGATGACAACAAGGAGGTCTTTGTAGATGGAGAGCTGATCAAACTGACCCCCATCGAGTACAATATTCTCCTTCTTCTGGTAAAGAACGCAGGAAAGGTCTTCTCCATCGATGAGATCTATGAGCAGATCTGGAACGAGGAGGCCATCGGCGCCGACAATACGGTTGCCGTACATATCAGACATATTCGGGAAAAAATCGAGATCAATCCCCGGGAACCCCGCTACCTGAAGGTCGTGTGGGGTGTAGGGTATAAGATTGAAAAACAATAGGAGCTGTTCATGAAAAGAAATACCTGGCCTGTCAACCTAAAAAAACACCTGTTACTTTTGCTCCACGGACTGTTCCTCACTCTGTTCCTTACGGGAGTTTCTTTTATCTACTTTAATGAAAATTATGGGCGTGGATTAAGCTGGCTCCATGAGGAGTCTTATTCCGATACCCGTTCCTTTACGGAACAGCTGGAATCTGATGTGGAAATGATCTTCAAATATGTAAAATACAAGGACTTATTTGAGGTTGACGGAACCCTTGACTATGACAAGGACATGGTGTGTGTCACCTTCAGCTCCGGAAAAACCATGATCTACACCCTCAATGATATGATTCGGTCCGCTAAAAACTGGGGGTATTACCTGACGGATTCCTTTGAGGTGGCCGGCGGGCCGGCGATTCACGAGCGGGAAACCAAGAATCCCACCATCCCTCTTATTGAGTGGAAGGCCTATGACCCCGACGCGGCCTCCCATTATACGGAGCCAGGGGATGCCTATGCCACCAGAGAAGAGCTGGCCTTTGAAGTGCTGACGATTCTGGGAGAATACTATCAGATTCAGTACAACTATATGGATCAGCCCTCCAATTTGTATTTCCGCGTCTCCTACATGGACCAGGCCGGCAAGGAACTGCTTTATACCAATGCAGCCCAGTATCCCCTAAAAGACTTAAAAAATATGGGACGATATCTGTACCTGTCGGGAAATTCCATTTTGATCGACACAAATTTAAAATATATTCCTAAAAATATTACTTCTGAACTGGAAAATTATAATCTCTACGGCAATAACAATTATTATATTATCCTGGGCTTAGATACCAATTACCCCAACACGGACCCTTATTCCCAGGCCCACAATGCCTATACCAAAGTGCGGGTCAACTACATCACCGGGCTGATTCTCTTTGCAATCGGCGCCTCAGGGCTTCTGGTCACGCTGGCCTGCCTGATCTGTCTGGCAGGGCATCAGACAGCCAAAGAGCATACCATATCTCTGACCTATTATGATCTGATTCCTCTGGAGTGCAGCCTGGCCTTGTTCTTTCTGTGCCTGTGGTGCTGGAAGCTTCTCTCTCCTCATACAGGCTTATGGGCCGCCAAACTTTTGGTAGATCAGAACCACCGCAATTTCTTCGCGTCCGTGAGCCACCTGGTAGGCGTCTATGTGATCGGCCTGTTGGAACTTTTCAGCCTTGTAAGACAGTATAAGGCGCGGTCCATAGTCCATAACAGCCTGGCCTGCCATTCCTGGAGATGGGCTATGACCGCCTTAAGAGGGGCAAGCTTCCCTGCCCGCATGACTGCCCTTTTCCTGGGATATACAGGAATCAGCGGAATTCTCATCTACACCCTTTATTATCTCTACGAGAACCGTAGTTTTCTGCCCTTGTCCTACTTATACTTTATACCGGCCCTTGTGCTGACAGGATTCCAGATCTGGACCTTTCTTCTTCTGTACAGAAACGCCAATGAAATGGAAAAAATCTCCTTTGGTATTTTCAAAATGTCTGAAGGGGAGACGAGCTACAAGATTGATACTCTTGGCTTTTCCGGTAAAGGCACAGACCTTGCCCAGACCCTCAACAATATCGGTGATGGACTGGAATCTGCCCTCCAGGAAAAAGTAAAGAGCGAACGCCTGAAAGCAGACTTGATTACCAATGTGTCCCACGACATCAAGACGCCTCTCACCTCCATCATCAGCTATGTGGATCTTCTGAAGCGGGAAAAGATTCAGGATGAAAAGATTCAGAAATACTTGGATGTATTGGACCAGAAGTCTCAAAGGCTTAAGACCTTGACCGAAGACCTGGTGGAGGCTTCCAAGGCCAGTTCCGGTAATCTCAAGCTGGATATCGCGAAAATTGACTTTGTGGAATTGATTCACCAGACCAACGGAGAATTTGAAGACAAGTATGAACTGCGTCATCTGGAACTTGTAGCTGCGCTTCCTTCCGAGTCCATAGTGATCGCTGCCGATGGACGGCGCTTATGGCGTGTGCTGGAAAATCTGTACAATAATGCATTTAAGTATGCCATGGAAAACAGCCGGGTTTATGTAGATGTAACCGGGAAACATGACCATGTATATTTTACCATTAAAAATGTATCGGAAAATCCGCTGAATATCAATGCCGATGAACTGACGGAACGTTTTGTCCGGGGAGATGTGGCCCGCACCACGGAGGGAAGCGGCCTTGGGCTGTCTATTGCCAAAAGCCTTACGCTCCTCCAAGGCGGTACCTTTAAGATCTATATTGATGGCGACCTGTTCAAAGTGCAGGTGGGCTTTCCCATTGATACGCCCCAATAGCCTACATCTGATTCAGCAAATTTACCATTTCTATGGCAGACAATGCACAGTCATATCCTTTATTGCCTGCCTTGCTTCCTGCCCGGGCAATGGCCTGTTCGATATTCTCGGTGGTGATCACTCCGAACAATACCGGAATCCCTGTGGACAGGCCGACCTGGGCCACTCCCTTAGACACCTCGTTACATACATAATCATAGTGAGTAGTATCTCCCCGAATCACAGCACCCACACAGATCACAGCATCATATCTGCCGGATTTGGCCATCCTGGCTGCCGTAACGGGAATCTCAAATGCCCCAGGCACCCAGGCGGCCGTAATGTCCTCCTCCTCAACTCCATGGCGGACCAGTCCATCTACCGCACCTGCCAGCAGCTTATTGACAATAATCTCATTGAACCGGGATGCCACAATTCCAACCTTCATCCCCTTTGGCGCCACTACCTTGCCTTCTAAAACCTGAATATTCTTTGTCATCATAAAATCCTCCTTGATTTTTTTACACTCTTATTTTCTGGAAAATATGTCCCATCTTTTCCTGTTTTGTCCTCATATAGAACATGTCATACTGCTGAGGCGCAATCTCAATGGGAACTCGCTCTTCTATGGTAAGACCGAAATCCCCGATTCCATATACCTTCTCCGGATTGTTGGTCATGAGCCGCAGAGATTTCACCCCCAGGTCTGCCAGAATCTGGGCGCCTACCCAGTACTCCCGAAGATCCGGTGCAAATCCCAGCCGGAGATTGGCCTCCACCGTATCCATCCCCTGCTCCTGAAGCTCATAAGCCTTCAGCTTATTGATCAGACCGATTCCACGGCCTTCCTGGCGCATATAGAGAAGGATTCCACGGCCTTCTTTCTCCACCATCTCCATGGCTGCCTGCAGCTGGTTTCCGCAGTCGCACCTGAGAGAACCGAAGGTGTCTCCCGTAAGACACTCAGAATGAACCCGGCATAAAACTCCCTGTCCGTCGCCGATCTCCCCCTTCACCAGGGCCACATGATGCTCTCCTGTTATGTCGTTGACATACCCATAGATTTTAAATTCTCCGAATTTTGTGGGCATATTGGCGCAGGCCTCTCTTACCACATGTTTTTCATGGATACGGCAGTAATTCTGCAGATCCTTTATGGTAATGAATGTGAGCCCATACTCCTTTGCCAGCTTCCACAGGTTGGGGGTTCTCATCATGGTGCCATCATCCTCCATGATCTCACAGCACACGCCGCACTCCTTAAGCCCTGCCAGGCGCATAAGATCCACAGTGGCTTCCGTGTGGCCTCCCCGCACCAGCACTCCGCCTTTTCTGGCAATCAAGGGGAACACATGACCCGGCCTGCGAAGCTGCTCCGGCCTGGTATTCTCGTCCACACACTTCATCATGGTATAGGAGCGCTCTGCTGCCGAGATCCCTGTATCCGTATCCTCATGATCAATGGATACGGTAAATGCCGTGGTATGATTGTCTGTATTCTCCGCCACCATAGGCGGCAGCCCCAGCCTGGATGCCAGTTCATAACTCATAGGCGTGCAGATCAGCCCTTTGCCATGGCATGCCATAAAGTTAATGTTCTCCTGGGTGGCAAACTGGGCGGCGCAGATAAGGTCCCCTTCATTTTCCCGGTCCGGATCATCTGTTACCAGAATCAGCTTCCCCTCCCTCAAATCCCTTAAGGCTTCCTCAACGGTGTTGTATTCGTTCATTGTATATGCCTCCAATCTCTATGATAAAAATTCCTTTAAAGCATCCATGGTCAGTCCGTCCTCCTGTGTGGTTTCACAGCGCTCTCTCTCTATGCCCATGAGCCGTTCCACATATTTTCCAATTATGTCATTCTCCAGATTAACCGTTTCTCCCGGCCCTTTCCCGAGGAGAGTCGTCTCCTCCCCTGTATGGGGAATGACAGACACTTGAAATGAGTGTTGTCCCACAGATGCCACAGTCAGGCTGATGCCGTCAATGCATACAGAGCCCTTTTCCATAATCAGCCGGAGAATCTCTTTTGGGGCCACCACCGTAACCCATACCGCGTTCTCCTCTCTTCGGCAGCTTTTAATGATTCCCGTTCCATCGATATGGCCTGACACAATGTGGCCGCCGAATCTTCCGCCTGCCGCCATGGCTCTCTCCAAATTGACCCGGTCCCCTGCTTTCAGCTGTCCCAGATTGCTTCTCCTGACGGTCTCCGCCATAACATCTGCCGTAAATCCGTCTTTTCCCATGGCAATCACTGTCAGGCACACACCGTTTACCCCGATGCTGTCTCCGATCCTTGTGCCCTCCAGCACCTTCCTTGCTTTCACGGAGACCTTTCCTGAACTGCCCTCAATGGATACCATGCGGATACTTCCCACTTCCTCTATGATTCCGGTAAACAACGATTCTCACCTCCCACCTTGTACTCCATCAAAATATCTTCTCCTATTCTGGTAATGTCCTGCAGCCGTAAAGGCACTGCCTGGCACAGCCTTTCCACGCCCTTTCCCATAACAGGGCCCTTGGCCTCTCTGCCCCCGAGGATCTTAGGCGCCATGAAGACCTTTACCTCCTGCACGATTCCGGCTCTCAGGGCGCTGTCGTTTAAGGAAGCCCCTCCCTCAAGGAGAATACTGTCCATTCCCTGGCGTCCCAAGTATTTCATAAGCTCCTTTAAATCCACCCTGCCGTTCTCATCAGGCAGGGAAACTACCTCCGCTCCCTGTGCCTGTAGGGCTTTTGCCTTATCCTCCCTAGCATTCCCCGTTTCGCTGCAAACGATTATGGTCTTATACTCTCCGGCACTTCGGACAATACAGCTGTTCATGGGAATCCTCAGATGGCTGTCGCAGATTATGCGTGTTGGGCTCTTTTTTCCCTCAAGACGCACATTGAGCATAGGGTCATCTGCCAGAACCGTCCCGATGCCGGCCATGATCCCCATATAATTATGGCGCATCTCATGGACCAGAAGGCGGGATTCCTCCCCGGTAATCCATTGAGACTCCCCGCTTCTTGTGGCAATCTTCCCATCTGCAGTCATGGCATATTTCATGACCACATAGGGGGTCTTCCTGGTGATGTAGTGGAAAAATACGGGATTCAGGCGGTCACATTCTTCTTTCATAAAGCCCTCCTCCACCAAAACCTTCGCCTTTTTCAGAAGCTCTGCCCCCTTCCCTGCCACTTTGGGGTTGGGGTCTGCCGAACCAATGACCACTCTGGCAATCTTATGCTCCAGAATTGCCTGGGTACAAGGAGGCGTCTTTCCATAATGGCAGCAGGGTTCCAGAGTCACATATAAGTCCGCGCCCTCCGCACTCTCCGTCAAAGCGGCCAAAGCATTGCGCTCCGCGTGGAGCTCCCCGTATCTGGCGTGATATCCTTCACCGATGATCTTACCGTTTTTCACAACGACCGCACCTACCATGGGATTGGGATTGGTCCAGCCCCTTCCCTTTTCGGCAAGACGGATGGCTCTCTCCATATAATCTCTGTCTGTCATAGCCTTCCTCCTGACATACTCCTATCATTACAAAAAGTCCCTGTCATTCTATCCAGGGACTTTCCATGTTCACAGGGGCCCGGTTTTCGCGGAATAAAAAAGCTCTGAAACGGGAACTCCCATCTCAGAGCATCTTGCTGATTCCACGGCAAACCATCCTTGCCTGTCAACCATCTTCTTTCATCCAGACTATACTGTCGGCCCCGGAATCTCACCGGATCATGCCTTTCGGCTCGCGGGCTGTACCGCCGGTAGGGATTTGCACCCTGCCCTGAAGATCTGTATTCAACTGGTGATCATTATAAACCATTTTTTTATAACAATCAAGTACCTTTTTTTGGATTGCCGGCATATTGCTATCCGAAAATCCTCCATCCGCAGATAAAGTTATTTCTCCACCAGGAGCTTAAGGAGCGGTGTACCACCTTTCCGTTGCTGGAGGATGCATCAATAACCGTACCTCCGCCGGCTACAATCCCCACATGGCCGCTGACTACAATAATATCGCCGGCCTGAAGATTATTAAAGCTGGTAATCTTTGTATATTTACCTACACTGCGCCATCCGGAAGAAGTGATGTAGCTCTGGCGTACTCCTGCCTGATTCAGACACCAGTATACGAATCCGGAACAGTCAAAGGAGTTAGGCCCTTTGGCCCCATACACATAGGGACAGCCGAGCTTAGAACTTGCAATGGATATCAGGGAGGAGGCTTTCCCGCTTCCGCCTGACGAACTGCCTGGCGAGTTGCTGCTTCCAGGGCTTGAAGAACCGCCCGAAGGAGTGCTTCCTGTAGAACGACGCACGCTGTTTCCCGTCAGCTTGGCCATGGTCTGCATTCCCACGGAGCCATCGCTGGACAGGCTGTTGTTTTTCTGGAAGCTCTTTACCGCATTCTCTGTCACCTCACCAAAGTATCCCGTCACATTGGCGGAGGAGAGATAGCCATATTTGCTTAAAAGCTGCTGGATTCTCTCCACACTCTCCCCCTGATCTCCCAGGCCCAGACCGTTGGGCACTGCCTGAGAGCTGTTGAGGACCGCCCTGGTGGAAGGACCCAGATATCCGTCAACCACCAGGTCATTTCTTGACTGGAACTGTTTTAGGGCCACGGATGTGTCCAAGCCATAGGCCCCATCCGGCTCTGTCGTCAAGTATCCCAGAGTTTTCAGACGCTCCTGGGCTGCCTGAACCACCTCGCTTCTGTCCCCATACACCAGCATGTTAGGCTTTATCTCATCGCTGTACAAAAGATTCATGGTCTGGCGTCCCACCTTGCCATCCTGCTCGATTCCGTTGACCTGCTGCAGCTTTAACACCGCTTCCTCTGTCTTCTCCCCGAAATTGCCTGTTACCAGGTCCTCTGTGGCAAGATATCCCAGCTCATAAAGACGGCTTTGGATCCTCTGAATATCTTCTCCCTGGTCGCCGTTGGACGTAGAATAATACTTGGCCGTCGGATTCATAATGGCTTCCCATGTGGAGGGACCTATGATTCCGTCCTGAGCCAGATCATTCTGCCTTTGAAATGTCTTTACGGCAGACTGAGTCACATTGCCGTAATATTCCGTAGGTTCATCATTGTCCATAAACCCAAGCTCCATAAGACGCTGCTGGAGCTTGGCTACATTTTCATGTTCTACTCCTATACGATAATACTCAGGCGCCGGCTCTGTCTCCGGAACCGGAAGATCCTTTAATATCTCATACTCAGGCCCCTGAGGTGTAATGCGCCCCACTCCTTCCAGAACATTCTCCTGGGAAGAGCTTTCCTCTGTTATGATAGTTACCTCTTGAGGCTCGGTAGGGACCTGTATCTGCCCTCTGTAGGCCGCACTGTCGCAGCCTGCCAGTCCCAAAGCCAATATAACTGCAAAGCCTGGGAGCAGCCTCTGCTTTCCCCGCCTGTTTTGTCTGTTCATAAAGCCGTTCCTTCCTCTATCAAATTCTTCCTATCTCAGCACATCGGCTAAAATCCGTATAAGGGCATCTACATCAACGGGTTTGGCAATATGTCCGTTCATGCCGCTTTCCAATGCATTTTTCTTATCATCCTCAAAAGCATTTGCCGTCATGGCAATAATCGGAATGTCAGCATAGGACGAATCTGACAATCCTCGAATGGTTCTCGTCGCCATGTATCCATCCATAACAGGCATCTGAATATCCATAAGAATTAAATCATACCATCCGGGCCGGGCATTTTTTATGGTTTCCACTGCCACCGCACCATCCTCTGCCTCCTCAATCTCAAAGCCATACTGCTGCAGAATCTCTGATGCAATCTCCCGGTTCAATTCATTATCTTCCACAAGAAGAATCCTTTTTCCGGAAAAATTCGGTTCTTCGCTGCTGGTTTCGTTCTCTTTTCTCGGCGTATCTTCTCCCTGTTCCTGAATCTTTAATTCTACATGGACAATGAATTCCGTACCCTGATCAGGCGCCGTCTCAACGCAGATAGAGCCCTTCATCAAATCAATAATATTCTTGGTAATCGCCATCCCAAGGCCGGTTCCCTGAATACCGCTGACAGTTGAAGTGCGTTCCCTCTCAAAAGGTTCAAAAACCCGCTTTGCAAATTCCGGCGTCATACCGATTCCGTTGTCTTTCACCCGAAATTCATAAGAACCATATTCTCCATGCCTGCCTTTTTGAAGCACGGTTACAGATATGGTTCCGCCTGCCGGCGTAAACTTTACGGCATTCCCCAAAAGGTTCAGGATTACCTGATTCAGCCTCAGCTTGTCACAGTATATGCCATCGTTTTGGATACCTTCGGCGTCCATGTGAAAGTTCTGACCCTTATCCTGTATCTGCCCATGGACAATGGTGTTAATATTGTTAAGAATCTGGGAAATACTGCAGGGTTCTATATCTAAGTGCATTTTCCCGCTCTCAATCCGGCTCATATCCAGCACATCATTAATCAGGCTCAGAAGGTGGCTGCCGGCCGCCCGAATCTTAAGTAAATAGTCCTGAATACGGCTGTCGCCTGACTCAGACTCATATTGTATTGCCAGATCCGTGAAACCGATAATGGCATTCATAGGCGTGCGGATATCGTGGGACATGTTGGAGAGAAATACACTTTTAGCTCTGCTCCTCTCCTCCGCCTGGATTTTTTCCAACTGCAGAATCCCATTCCTATGGCGCTGCCACAGATAGACTGTAAACACTGTCAGTACTGCCGCCAGCACCAGCAGGAGCAAAATCATGCTGTTTCTGGTAATGACAGCACGGACCCTCTCTACATCGGCGCTGATGGTATCATAATGCATGGTGGTAGTCAAATACCACTCTGTCCCCTCTGCCGGCGCATAATATGTATAATGGAGAAATCCCTCAAGATAATATGCGGTAATACCACTTCTTCCTGCCTGGATATCCTCCTGTATCTTTTCAGCCGAAAGCCCCTCCATGAATTTGGCATGAGTTTTTAGAGCAGAAAAAATATTGTTGTTATCCGCCAGGTGGCTGTGAGGTGTTTTTATAATATAGGATCCATCTCTTTGAATCACATTGGAAAAAATCTGATTGGCATCATCCTTCAGGGAAAGCCTGGAGACAACTGCACCTGTGTCGATACCGACAACACCGCCTCTTATGGCCCTGCCTTCTAGTTCCAGGTCTCGGATCGGTAAAGCGATAACTATCATATTCTGAAAATTCTGTATTTGATTTACAAAAATCTTCGGACCGTCAAAACTCTCTTTCGGTAATACCACAGATTCCAAGATGCTTCCATCCTTTGTATAAGCAGTTCCCTCCTCGTCTATGAGGGCATAAAAATCAAATCCATAAATTTCCGACATACTGGAAATATAACGGCTCAGGGATTCCTCATCCTGCATATCTTTCTTTTGAATTATCTGAAGGGCATTCTCCAGGTTTTGAACCTGATAATCAAGACTGTTGTACATCTGGCGTCCGGTCTGTTCAGAAAGTTCCCGCAGATAAAACTCACTTACATTATGTACGGAGGCCTCCGTGGCTTTCTGGGAAGAACCCATAAGCCATGCTGTGGAAACAATCAAAATCAGCAGAACAAAAACAATCAGGATAAAAGCATGTCCAAGAGATTTCCTCTGATATGCTTCTTCTTTTTTCTTGCGAAACAGTGATCTCATAGCAGCGCTTTTCCTCCCCCCATGACCCTTTACCTGGCCTAATACCATTTTACTTTATTATAAAGATTCCTAACCATAGAGTCAAGGGATAGCAGAGTAAGAAAAAGAATCCTGGTTGGCAGGATTCTTACTCTTCGATTATGGGAGCTATCTGAGACAGCAGATTGTCGATGTCCTCAAACATGGCACTTTTTGTAGTACCCAGGCGGCTGGCACTGCTGATATGTTTTACTACTTCCTGATACTGGTCTTTGATCTTATCAAAGAAACTGCATAAAGTCCCGAGGGCCGTCCTGGACTCTCCGATCACTCCTGATATCTGTGTATGCACAGCGGTAGCCCCCTCGGCCGCCTGCGTAATCTTGTCGAACATATTATAGGTCTCCTGGACCTTGTCAAGGCTCTGCCCCAAAGCCTGCCTGGACGTGTCAATGCTGTCGCTCAGCTTATCCGTTCCATGCTCCACATCCTTAAGGCCTGAGTCAACCTCTGCCGCCAGGTCTTTGATCTCGTCTGCCAGCTTCTTTACTTCCATGGCCACAACGGCAAAACCCTTGCCTTTCTCACCTGCTCTGGCCGCCTCAATGGAGGCATTGATGGCAAGAATATTGGTCTGGTCGGCAATGGACACAATCCTGCTCATTCTCTGCTTAATCTGCTCTACAGAGCTCTGAAGCTCTGCAAAGGTAGTTCCCATCTCTCCGAAATGAGTTTCTACTTCCATAGAACTGTTCTTAAGGATCTCCACCTCATCTTGTGCCTGGCCTACAGACTTGGCAATCTCGTCTCTCACCGTCACAAACTGCTCTGAGGCTTCATTCACACTCATAAAATTTTGTCCTAAATCTTCCAGCTTATTCTGAAAATTCTCTGCTTCTCCCATGACGTTATTAAAAGAAACGCCTACCAGATTCAGCTCCCACAGAGATTCCACTTCTTTACGCACCAAATCCGTATGATACTGCTTCAAGCTGTCTGTCACATAACGCACCGGGTACAAATCCTTCTCTGCGCCCTGTTTTTTATTTACTGTCTGTTGTCCGGCTTTCCAAAACAGCATGCCTTCTTCCCCCTTTATTCAAATACCACACATGACATGGATTGATTGACAAACTGGTTATTGTAGTGCTCCCCATACCCTACAAGACCGGCATGGTCTCCTAATGCCCCCATGTCTCTCAAGTACTCATTCATATAACCGTTCTCGCTGAACAGCTTATACCGGAACAGACAATTCACGGAAAATACAGCCGACCGTCTGGGGAAATCCTTACAAATCCTTTGTATGGTCTCTTTCACCACTGCCTTATAATCGGCAAGCTCAAGCAAAATCAACACATCTGAATCATTCACCTGCCTGAAACAAGCCAGGGCGTTCCCACTCACCTCTTTGATGGAAATGATACAGGTTTCATCTCCATTGAGCTTCCCAAATGGATTTTTAAATGTCTGGGTTAAGATCTGCTGTTCTGTAACATGAAGGATATCCTGATAAACCTGTCTTGCAGGCCTTCCATTGAGTGCTCCTATTATGTACTTTGCTTTGTCTGTGTTGGAAGCAATAAACCGATAATTCCCCATGGGGCGGTAAATGTTTTCCTTATAGGCTTTGACCCTGCCTCCCTGGTTTCTCACCAAAGCGTAGGCCACAGAGTCCTCATAGATCTTGCCGTTAGCAGACACTTTGCCTCCATCCCCGGTTCCTCCAACCAGTGAAATATTGCGATGTCTCAAGGCAGTATATATGGTAGTCAGTACGCATGCATCGTTACCGCTGCAAAAATCAATACAGATCGTATCTGCCTGGGAGGCACTGATTCTGTTTAAATCCTCTTCCAACCGGCGTATATATTTTACCGGCATAACCGACACTTGTTCTAATACATTGGCGGCAGCACTGACTCCGTCCAAAAAGGCCACCACTCCCACTCCGTGTTCTGCCACTTTTGTGTCATAGCACATCCCGATGCATCCAATACTGGGAACTTGAGGAAAAAGTGCCTCAAGTTCTTTTACATGCTGTTCAAACATGGTACTGTTTGACATCAGCATAATCAACTGCGGATTGTAAAGCCCCTGAACAGCTTCTTTCAAATCTCCCCGCTGACTCATACCAAAAAACTGTTTCACTGCAGCATTCCTCTCTTCCATATTCTTTATGGCAATCCTTTGCAACTGTTATTATACTGGATATGGCAGGAATACGTCAAGAAGAAATGGCCATAACCGCATTCCCGCGCAAAACAAAATAAAAACCTCAGACTCCTTGATTCTTCAAGGTTTCTGAGGCTCTCAATGAGAGGCGGCAACCAGATTTGAACTGGGTAATGCCTAAAAAGTACTGGAAAAGGAGGCTTGTACATGCCGATTAGCGTTTGCACAAAGATGAACGCAAACACGTTATTACCTCTTCCCGTCTGGCTTCATTCATTAACCTCTTTCCAACTTGTCTGGAGTTTTTACACCACCACACATGCCTCCTGCTCCCAGCCTTTAATAGTTTCTACTGGAAGTTCTAAAACCTCTGCTATTGATTCGGGTGAATCTCCTCTCTTTAACATATTTATAGCTGTCTTCTTTACAGCTTCCTGTCTTCCTTCCCGTCTTCCTTCTTGTCTTCCCTCATCCATCAACATTTTTCCAACTTGAGTCATTCCCACTACCTCCTTGATATACTGCCTGGTCTCCTCGCTAATCACCTTGTCTGTAAAACTTAAGATTCCTGCCAGCGCAAAGGTTTCCTGTCCTTTATCCGGTATCCGTCGCGCCAGTTCTACACCTTCTCTGATGGCCTTCTGTTTCTTTTCCTTCCCCTTATAAGTCAGCGGGAGAATCACCAGATGCATAAGCACTTCATCCGTGATTACATTTTCTTCCACACTCCTTCTGATCTGCTTTAACCACTCTTCCGAAGGAACCCCAAGCAGATAGGATGCCTCCACCTGTATGCTGCATGCCGTCCTTGTAAGGGTCGTCTTTGATTTCTCTATATCAGCAGTATATAATACCATCATATGAATATCGGGCTCTTTTCCTTCCTTGAGATACCGGTTGATCACATCTATGATATAATGGCCATACTTGGTAAAATTAGCTTCCCTGTACTCACTCTCGTAATCCAGGATCGCCACACTTCCATCTTCCAGCTCAAACAGGTTATCCATTCTTAGTTCCCTTGCCTGGACAAGAGGAATATTCGTTGGTCTGGCATCAACTACTTTCAAATCTGTCCCAAGCCCAAACAGCGACAGGGATTTCCCTTTCATCTGATCCCCAAAAAGTTTGATAATCTTTTCCCTATCTGCTTGATCTGTTCAGCAGACAGCTTCGGGAAAAATTCTTTGATCTCTTCAACAGACATCCTTCCAGCCTTCACCATTCTTATAACTGCCTCTTCTGCCGTCTTTTCCTCTGCCTTTTTTTCCTCTGCATCCAGCTTTTTCAACAGTGCATCCTTAGCCGCCTGCCTGGTCTTACCGCTCCCATTCTCCCGATAAGATTCCTTAGCTAGCTGCACCGTACACCTTGCCTCATAATAGACATATTTTTTTCCCTTGATTGTCCTTGTCCTCTTATTAATTTCAATAGGAGTGTACTTCATCCGTTCCTCTTTTCCGCCACTTTTCCGCCAATCGCTTTTGAAAAGTATAGCATATTTTAGTCGGATTGAAAATGGGTGTTTCCGCCAAAAAAAGACTAGAACCCTTGAAATATCAAGGATTCTAGCCTTTGAAAATTAGAGGCGACAACCAGATTTGAACTGGTGATCAGGGTGTTGCAGACCCACGCCTTACCGCTTGGCTATGTCGCCGTATTATATATCAAATGACCCCAACGAGATTCGAACTCGTGTTACCGCCGTGAAAGGGCGATGTCTTAACCGCTTGACCATGGGGCCCTCTTTCCT
>JAAWHU010000150.1 GCA_022796015.1 Hungatella sp.
TTATCAACGTATGACAAACCATTAGTGGAAGTGAGGGATTCACTTTGACCTGGACAACAAGATAAAACGGATTGCCGAGCTTGACAGGTCTATGGAGGAACCGGGTTTCTGGGACGATCCGGAGCGGTCCACCAGGATGATGAAGGAGGCCAAGAACTTAAAAGACACGGTGGATGGCTTTAAGAAGCTTGAGAACCAGTATGAGGAGATCGGCCTTCTCATCGAGATGGGTTATGAGGAGAATGACCCTGATGTGATTCCGGAGATTGAACAGATGCTTGCGGAATTTGAGCAGGAACTGGAGTCCCTTCGGATTACCACCCTGCTTTCCGGACAATACGACGACAACAATGCCATTCTCCGTCTCAATGCAGGGGCGGGGGGAACAGAGTCCTGCGATTGGTGCAGTATGCTGTACCGGATGTACTGCAGATGGGCGGACAAAAAAGGGTTTACTACCCAGGTCCTGGATTATCTGGATGGGGACGAGGCGGGAATCAAGTCTGTCACCGTTCAGATCAACGGGGAGAATGCCTACGGTTATTTGAAGTCAGAACATGGAGTTCACCGTCTGGTAAGGATCTCTCCCTTTAATGCGGCCGGCAAGCGTCAGACTTCCTTTGTGTCCTGCGATATTATGCCGGATATTGAGGAGGACTTAGACGTGGAGATCAACCAGGATGATCTGAGGATTGACACGTATCGTTCCAGCGGAGCCGGTGGACAGCATATTAACAAGACGTCCTCTGCCATCCGTATTACCCATATTCCTACGGGAATTGTGGTGCAGTGCCAGAACGAACGGTCCCAGTTCCAGAATAAGGATAAGGCTATGCAGATGTTAAAGTCCAAGCTCTTTATTCTGAAGCAGCAGGAAAATGCCGCCAATCTTTCCGATATCCGCGGAGATGTATCGGAAATCGGCTGGGGCAGCCAGATCCGCTCCTATGTTCTGCAGCCCTATACTATGGTAAAGGATCACAGAACCAATGAGGAAAGCGGCAATGTGGGGGCAGTGCTGGATGGCGGCCTGGATCCCTTTATCAGCGCATATCTTAAATGGATCCGTCTTGGCGGTGAAAAAAAGTAGTTGCACCGGAAAAACAAATGTGCTAATATCTTTCACATAAACACAGATGTACACCAAAAGCGAACATGGTGCACCCCTTAAGGGGTGCATGTCCGTTTTGAGAGGAAGGAGACAACGTACTGTGGGAGACAAAGGAAAATATTATCTGGTAAAAGAGAAGGCAGTTCCCGAAGTCCTTTTAAAGGTAGTGGAGGCCAAAAAGCTGCTGGAGTCGGAAAAGGTCATGACCATACAGGAAGCGGCGGATGTGGTGGGAATCAGCCGAAGCTCTTTTTACAAATACAAAGATGATATTCTGCCTTTTTATGACAATACAAAAGGAAAGACAGTTACCTTTGTCCTCCAGATCGATGACGAACAGGGGCTTTTGTCGGATCTTCTGCGGATTGTGGCGGACTATAAGGCCAACATTCTTACGATCTATCAGAGTATTCCGGTGAACTCCATTGCCACCCTTACCCTCAGTGTGGAAGTCAGGGCCAACACAGGCAGTCTTTCCAGCATGAGCGAGGAGATCGAGGCTATGAGGGGTGTGCATTATATGAAGATATTAGCCAGGGAATAAGAGGGGATAACCTGTCCCTCCAGGAGGATAAGATGATTAAAGTTGCGATTATGGGATTTGGAACTATAGGTTCCGGTGTTTATGAGGTTCTTGAGACAAATAAGGAGATTCTGGCCCGCAGGACAGGAGAAGGCCTGGAGGTAAAGTATATTCTTGACCTTAGGGAATTCCCTGGTAGTTCTGCAGAGCATAAGATTGTTCATGACTTTGACCGGATTCTTCGGGATGAGGAGATTCAGATTGTGGTGGAGACCATGGGAGGCCTGGATCCGGCATACACATTTGTCAAGGCGTGTCTGGAGGCAGGGAAGCATGTAGCCACCTCCAACAAAGCCCTGGTGGCTGCTTACGGGACGGAGCTTTTGGGTATTGCAAGGAAGAAGAATGTTAATTTCCTTTTTGAAGCCAGTGTGGGAGGCGGAATCCCCATTATCCGGCCGTTGTACCGTTGTCTCATGGGAGAAAAGATCGAAGAGATCACCGGGATTCTCAACGGAACCACCAACTTTATTCTGACTAAGATGGACCGGGAGGGGATGTCCTTTGAAAGGGCTCTCAAAGAGGCTCAGGCTTTAGGCTATGCGGAGCGGAATCCTGAGGCAGATGTGGAAGGCCATGATGCCTGCCGTAAGATTGCCATTCTCACAGCCATGGCCACAGGCAAAGAAGTGAATTATGAGGAGATTCCCACAGAAGGGATCACGAAGATCACAGACATTGATTTTCGGTATGCCTCTGCTCTGGGCATGTCCATTAAGCTCATTGGCTCCAGTCGCATGGAAGGCGGCAAGGTTCATGCATGGGTGGCTCCTATGATGGTGGGGAGGGATCATCCTCTTTATGCAGTAAGTGACGTGTACAACGGAATTGTGGTAAAAGGCAATATGGTGGGAACGACTATGTTCTATGGAAGCGGAGTCGGCAAGCTGCCTACGGCAAGTGCCGTGGTAGCGGATCTGGTGGAAGCCGCCATGCATATGGACTCCAACATCCCCATTGGATGGTCTGAGGAGAAGCTTTCCATAACCCCCATGAGCGAAGGGGTCTGCCGCTATTTTGTCCGGGTATCAGGAAGCTATGAGGATCGGAAGGATATGGTGCAGGCCGTTTTCGGCAAGTCAAGGGTGGCGGAGCTCAATGGCCTTTTAGAGTTCGGATTCCTTACAGGAGAGATGAAGGAGTCAGGATTTATGGAGAATCTGGAAGTGCTGAAAGTGGAATTGACTGCAGAGTATCAGGAAGTACTTCAGGTGATCCGTGTCTGCAGGTAAAGAAGATGAGCTGCCTGTTTCATCGCCTGACAGGAGTGTACTGTCCGGGATGCGGCGGAACCAGGGCCATTGGATATCTCCTGGGAGGCCATGTATTAAAAAGTATTCAGTACCATCCCCTTGTGTGTTATATGGCTGTTGTAGGTGCGGCAGAGCTGTGGCGGTTTTGCCGCGCAAAGAGAGAGGGAAGGGTCTTAAAGGAATATTATGAGACAGAAGTATATGTGGGAATCGCCGTCATTCTGATTAATTGGGCAGTAAAGAATTGGGCTCTCATGGTTATGGGAGTGGATCTGATCCCGTAAGATCAATATAAAAACAAGGCCGGGGCATGAAACTGTGTCCCGGCCTTATTGTGCAGTCCAAGGCTCCCCTTCCTTACCCTGCTTACAGAGGGTAAGGGGATTACTGATACGTCTTCAGCATCTCATTGTAAATATCCATAAACTCAGGGTCGTTCATCATAGAAAGGACAGTACCCCAATACAAGGTCATAAGAATGCTTATGACAATGGAAATGATGCCCATAACAAGCCCGGCGATGGCAAAGCCGCTGAAGGGCTGCTTTTTCTTTGATAAAATCACAAGGACAATGGCCACCACTGCCAAGGGAAACTGGATAAAGGGGATGCAGCAGGCCAGCAGGGAAAGGATCCCGAAGATCATGGAAGCCAGGGCCATGTTGTTGCGCTGCTTGGGAGGCTGCGGATAGGGCATGCTCCCGGGCTGGCCGTTGGACCAGTACTGCTGGCCGCCCGGCCCGTTGTTCTGCCAGTACTGCTGTTGATTCTGCCATTGCTGATGAGGCAGGTTCTGATTGCCCTGCCACTGCTGCTGAGGCGGGGTCTGATTGCTCTGCCACTGCTGCTGCGGGTTTTGATTGTTCTGCCACTGCTGCTGCGGGTTTTGGCTGTTCTGCCACTGCTGTTGGTTCTGACCGTCTGGCCGCTGCTGAGAATCAGCCTGTCCTTCAGGCGGACGCTGAGAATAGTCTCCCTGATTCTGGGCGCCTTCCTGCTGAACGCTGATGTGGCTGTTATATGAAGAATCAGGCGGAGCCTGAAGGGGGTCATTGGGTTGGTCTGGATTTTGGTTGCGGTATTCGTCCATAAGTTCTCCTTTTTTTCTGCGCCGGATACTATGGCGCTGCTTTATTCCGGTGTTGATTCTCCGCCAATCAGCGGATGAACCCATTTTAAATTGCCTGGGGCAATGGGGCACATGCTTTGGCTCCATAACCGTATGGGCTCATGACTAATCAGCAGAGTGATTCGTCATGGTGTGAACCAATGTCAGTTAGTTAAGCATTAGGCTAGATTCTGCTATAGGGGTCTAACCTAAATTTTTATAAAAAATCCCAAAAGTGCTTGACAAAAATACG
>JAAWHU010000151.1 GCA_022796015.1 Hungatella sp.
GCCCGCCAAGAATGTTGTATCCGCTCTTACCAGCGGCGGCAGCAAGCTTCACGGCATCCTCGAAACCCTCTCAAAGAAAGAGTAACTAACTGACATTGGGTGTGAACAGTAACAAACCGTTTCCTTTTAAAAATCATCCGAAAAACTTGGCCCAGTACCCCTGGAAAAAGATTACCAGAATCACTGCAGGCAGAATAACGCTGACATAGGTTCTAACCTTCTTCGGAAATTCTATGCCTGTCCCCTGATTGGCCTCCTTGAGGAAATTGTCAAATCCCCATCCCCGGCGGCTGGTACAGAACAGCAGGTACACAAGGCTTCCGATGGGCAGAAGATTGTTGCTCACCAGAAAATCTTCCAGATCAAGAATCCCGGTTCCCTCGCCTAAAGGAGCAAATCCGCTCCACACATTAAATCCCAGTACACAGGGAACGGACAAAAGAATCATGGCCACTGTATTGCACGCCACAGCCTTTTTTACCGTACATCCCGTAAGATCCGTTGCAAAGGAAACAATGTTCTGGAACACTGCAATGACCGTGGAAAGAGCAGCAAAGGACATAAACAGGAAGAACAAGCTTCCCCAGAACCTGCCTCCCGCCATATGGTTAAATACATTGGGAAGGGTGATAAAGATCAGGGAAGGTCCTGCATCCGGCTCAATCCCGTAGGCAAAACAGGCCGGAAAGATAATCAGCCCCGCCATAAAAGCTACGAGGGTATCCAGGCACAGCACACTAACTGCCTCCCCGGTCAATCGCTTCTCCTTGCCGATATAACTTCCGAAGATCGCCAGGGCCCCGATTCCGATGCTTAAAGTAAAGAAGGACTGTCCCAAGGCGGCAAAAACTACCTGGCCTATCCCTGCCTCCTTCACTTTGGAAAAGTCGGGCTTTAAGTAGAATTCCAGTCCAACGCCGCCTCCTTTGATCATCATGGAATTACCTGCCAGAACAATCATAAGAAGAAGCAGGCATACCATCATAGCCTTTGTGATCTTCTCCACGCCGTTTTTAAGTCCCATTCCGCACACTGCAAAGCCTAAGAGCACCACGATCACCATCATGGCCATCATAAGAATAGGGTCGGAAAGCATACTGCCGAACTCTGCTCCCACTGCCTGGGCATCCATGCCGGTAAAATCCCCCATGAGCATTTTCACAAAATAGAGAACCATCCATCCTGCTACTGTAGTGTAAAACATCATGAGAAGATAGTTGCCTGCAATGGCAATGTATTTGCCTATTTTCCAGTTGGTTCCCTTGGGCTTCAACACCTCAAAGGACAATGCCGCACTCTTCTGACTGGCTCTTCCCACTGCAAATTCCATAATGACAATGGGAAGCCCTAAAGCCAGGAGAAACCCCAGATAGATCAGCACAAATGCCGCTCCTCCGTACTGTCCCACAATATAGGGAAATCTCCACACATTACCCAGACCGATGGCACATCCCGCCGATATCAGAATGAATCCCAGTCTGGAAGAAAATTTTTCACGTTCCATGTCGTTTGTCTCCTTTTTTGTTATGTCCTTCGTTTATTTTATATGAGCTGACCATAAAGCTCAGCCGGAACATAGGCTTTTATGCCTATGCCTTCCTCCTTGTATTCTTCCTCCAGAAGTTCTCCGTACCTGCGGATCAGCTGAAGCTTCCCTGCCTCCTGATAGGAGTAGACCTTTTCCAGATAGAGCTGCTGATTCTTAAGAATCGTCTCCAGAAGCTGTAAAAGTTCCTCTGTTCCCTCTCCTGTCCTTGCCGATATCTTTACCTGATAGTCAGCAGAAAGATCCTTTAGAATCATGGACTGATTCATCTTGTCCATCTTGTTGAACACGGTCACCATAATCTTATCCGTAACTTCCAGTTCCTTTAAAGTGTCATAGACAATATGCATCTGCATATCCATCTGAGGGTTCACACAGTCTACCACATGAAGAATGATATCACTGTATTTTGCCTCCTCAAGAGTACTTTTAAAGGCTTCAATCAGGTGATGGGGAAGTTTTCGGATAAATCCCACCGTATCGGTGAGAAGAATCTTCTGGCCTCCTGGAAGCCTCAAACTTCTGGTAGTGGGATCCAGGGTGGCAAAAAGCTTGTCTTCCGCCAGGATCCCTGCATCTGTGAGATAATTAAGGAGTGTGGACTTCCCTGCATTGGTATACCCCACAATAGCCGCCACCTTGGTGTGGGCCCGCTGCCTCTGTCTTCTCAAAACCTCTCTGTGCTGCTCCACCTCTTTCAGCTCTTCCTTAAGATGGCTGATCCGCTCATGAATCAGCCGCCGATCCATCTCCAGTTTCTTCTCTCCCGGCCCCCTGGTGCCGATACCGCCTCCCAACCTTGAGAGAGAACTGCGCAGTCCCACCAGTCTGGCTGCCCGATACTTTAACTGGGCAAGCTCCACCTGAATCTTCCCCTCCCTGGTGTTGGCTCTGGCGGCAAAGATGTCCAGAATCACCATGGTCCTGTCCATAATCTTTGTCTCCAGAATATCCTCCAGGCTGCGAAGCTGGGCCGGCGAGAGCTCATCGTCACAGACGATGCCTGTTGCATCCAGTTCCCAGATCTGCTCTTTTACCTCCTCCAGCTTCCCTTTCCCCAGATAAGTAACCGGATGGGCCCCTTCCCGGTTCTGGATGATCCTGCCTACTGCCGCTCCTCCCGCTGTCTTTACCAATTCCTCCAGTTCATCCAGGCACTGCTTGGTATCACTTTCACTGCCGACAGACACACCGATAAGAATAACACGCTCTTCTATCTCCTTTAACTCAACTAACTCTGCCAATCATATCTCCTTTCCCCGCAATGATCATCTGCTTTTCAAAAACTCTATCTCCTTTTCAATCTCCGGCGTCCCGCCATAAGCGGCTGCATACTGTCTTAAGATCTCCAGGGCCCTGGTAAAATCAAGCTTTTTTTCATAAACCGCCGCCTGATTCAGCATCAATGCAGGCTTTGCCTGGGCGTCCCCTGTGGCAAGGCCTTGTTCCAGATACTGGATGGCCCGGTCCACATCTCCTTCCTCCAGCTGACACAGCGCCATCCTGTTATAAATTTCCCCGCTCTCCATGCCTCCATTCATGGCCTGAAGATATAATTCCAGGGCTTCCTCCGAGCGGCCTCCATCCATAAGGGCCTGTCCCAAAAGCAAAAGCACCTGGGCCGTGGAGGGGGCGGCAGGGCTGGACTCATATAATTTCCCATATCCCTCTTTTGCCTTGTCCAGTTCCCCTGCCATAATCTGCAGGCTGCACATGCGGACCCGGTACTCTTCGTTCTCCTCGTCCACCTGCAAAAGCACCTCGTATGTATAGGCGGAGGCATCATAATCCCCGGCCTCATACTCCGCCTGGGCCCTGTACTTAAGAATATCCAGTTCAAATTCCCCTACAAATCCGTTGGAATTCTGAAGAGCCTGTTCCAATGACTCGATGGCCCCCTCATAATCTCCCTCCTCAAGCTGCCTGATTCCCTGGAGCCGAAGCTCCTGCCTTTCTTTCTCATGGTTTTTACAGCCCCACAGAGCAAGAGCCAGAGTAAGGCATACCATGGTGATCCGGCCTGTCTTCTTCCATTTCCAAAGTCTTGTTTTTTCCGCCCTTCTCATGAATCCTTCTCCTATTCTCTTTGCTCTACCTGATTCCGGTGCTTCCAATCCCGCCTCTGTCCTCTTGGTCCAGTTTTTGTGCCTCCTCAAAAATAAGCTCCGGCTGATGCTCCATAATTCTGAACTGACAGATTCGGTCATTGACACGGATATGGGTATCTCTAAGGGCATAGGCCGGGAAATACCACTGATCATTGCTGCCGCAGTAAGTCTCGTCAATAACACCCATATGGTTGGTCTGAATAATACCGAAATTCTTAAAGGTGGAGCTTCGGGGCACTAGGTGAGCCTCATATCCTTTAGGAAGCTTCATGGCAACCCCTAAGGGAATCAGACAGAATTCTCCTTTTTTCAAATCCACATCCTGGGCGGCCCTCAGATCGATCCAGTCTGATTTGCCTCCGATATAAGTTAATTTGTCTATCTTGTCCGTAAAATATTTGATCCTAATGGTCTTTGCCATACTATTCCTCTTCTTTCTTCTGTTTTCCTTTTGCCCTTTCATGATTCTATCATACTAAAAATATACTGTAAACAGCTTTTGTGTTTTGTCCTTTGCCAAGGGGAAAAATGGGGTTACTGTTCACAGTCAATGTCAGTTAGTTAAGCATTAGGCTAGATTCTGCTATAGGGGTCTAACCTAAATTTTTATAAAAAATCCCAAAAGTGCTTGACAAAAATACGAAAAT
>JAAWHU010000039.1 GCA_022796015.1 Hungatella sp.
ATTATGGAAAATGTAACTATTAACTGTATAGATGGGAATCAGGGTGAGGGGAGTTCCTCTTAGACGTCCTTGACCACTATACACATAAAAAAGAATAAGTTCATAAGCAATATTTCTTGCTTACAAACTTATTATACGAGGAGGACCTGAGATGAAAAATAAGAAAATGCAAGAGGGCAGAGTGAAAAGCAAATTATATTATAAAAGAGCAGCCGTTCCTTATTTGCTGCTTCTGCCGGTTGTATTGTTCATAGGAATGTTTATGCTTTGGCCTATGGTCAATGTATTTGTCATGAGTCTTCAGAATTATGTGGTAATTAAGCCAAAGGAGAGAGCCTTTATCGGATTTCAAAATTATATAGAGATATTTACCAATGATAAGTTGTTTATAAAGGGAATGAAGAATTCGGCAGTGTGGGTATTGGTCAGTGTAGCCCTTCAAACCATGCTGGGCTTCTGGCTTGCCTGGCTGCTTAATAAAAAGTTTCAGGGAAGAGGCATCTACCGGGCTTTGGTATTGTCGCCGTGGGCTGTGGCCGGAGTCATGGTAGGAATTATCTGGAGCCTGATTCTCGGGGAGACTTACGGTGTGTTAAATGATGTGCTTTTGAGGCTTGGGCTGATTGAGAGAAATATATCCTGGTTTTCCAAGGGAAGCAGGGCTATGACTGCCGCTGTTATGGCCAATGTGTGGAGAGGAATCCCCTTTTTTGCCATCAGTTATTTGTCGGCTCTCTCCAGTATATCAGGGGATATTTATGAATCTGCCAGGATTGATGGGGCCAATACCTGGGTAATCCTTGTCCGTATTACCTTTCCCATGATCAAGGATACCATCATACTTACCACCCTTCTTCGGGCTATCTGGACTTTCAATGCAGTGGATCTGATTTACAGCTTAACTTACGGAGGGCCAAACAATGCTACCATGACCATGCCGCTGTACATTATGACCACATTTAAGGGACAGCTAAATTATGGTTATGCCTCTGCACTGGCGGCCATTGCCACAACGATTATGATGATTGCAGCCTTTGCATATATCAAAGGAAGCGGAATGGGAAAGGAGGAGCTCTACTAATGAATATGAGATATAAAAAACAGATTGGAAGGTGCTTCTGGCTCTACATCCCTTTGTTTTTCTTCCTTGTCATTACTCTGGCTCCTTTTTACTGGATACTGGTAACATCTTTGAAAACAAGTACAGAGGTATTTGCAAAGCCCATTACCTATTGGCCTAAAATTCTTACTTTTGAAAATTACACCTATCTGTTTTCAAAATTAGGATTCAGCAGGTATTTCTTAAACAGCTTGATGGTATCCTGTTTTACCACTTTTATCGTGAGTATGCTGGCCCTTGTCGGCGGCTATGCCATGTCCAGATATGGTTTTAAGGGAAAAGGAATGATCTATGTACTGTTGTTGATAACACAGATGTTTCCTGCCGTAGTACTGATGATCCCTCTGTTTGAGACTATGAATAAATTACGGCTGATCAATACTCTGCCGTCATTGATTCTCACTTGTTCTGTGACAAACCTGCCCTTTTGCCTGTTTATGATGATGGGATATTACAATTCGATTCCCAGGTCGTTGGAGGAGGCGGCCCAGGTAGACGGATGCTCTCTTTTGGGCGCAGTGTTCCGGGTTCTGCTTCCTACTATGAAGCCCAGTATCGTAGCTACGGGAGCCCATGTATTTATTAATTCGTGGAATGTATTTATCTATGCCACTGCATTTATTACCAAGAAAGATAAATACACCATCCCGCTGGCTCTTAATGTATTTCAGGGAGAGTTCAACACAAACTATTCCGGCCTGGCGGCAGGCTGTATAGTAGCTCTGATTCCAGTGCTCGTGATTTTTGCCTTTGTTCAGAAGAATCTGGCAGGGGGAGCCACAAGCGGAGCGGTAAAAGGATAATAAAAATAAATCAAAGGAGGAAGATTTACATGAAAAAATTATTGGCAGCTGTTTTATCCGCAGCGATTTTGGCAGCAGGCACTGCGGGGTGCAGTTCTAAGACCCAGCAGCCGGCCCCAACGGGCTCACCGGGCCAGACCCTGGAGGGTGAGACAAAAAAACAGAAAGATGGGGATAAGGCCCAGGCATCGGGAGAGAAAGAGATCGTAGAGTTTTGGTACCATGCGGCAGACGAGAAGACCAATGAGATTTATGAAGGATTGTTTGAAGAGTTCAACCGTTCCCAGGATCTGTATGAGGCAAGATATACAGGCTTTGCAAATAAAGATTTTCCTGACAAGTTTGCCATGGCCATTGCCACAGACACGATGCCCAATGTAGTAAGCCTGGGATTCTCCAACGTTATGACGTATGTGGCTCAGGATGCCCTGGTCGACATAAACCGTTATTTTGAAGAGTGGGAGGACAAAGATAAAATCGTTCCCTCTATGGTCAGCACATTAAAGGACCTGGCAGGCGGCCCTCTTTACGGCGTTCCCTATAACTATAATCAGGATATTTCCTGGTATAACACCAAATTCTTTGAGGAGAACCATCTTGAAGTACCCAGGACTCAGAAGGAATTTCTGGCTCTCTGTGAGAAATATGCCAATCCTGACGCAGGAACCTATTTCTTTAGTCTGAGAGGAGCAAAGCCTTATGATAACCTGCTGGGATGGATCTTTACCTGGGCAGATGGAGGCGGATATGGCGGTTCCTATTTTGACGAGAACGGAACCTGTATTATTAATAAGCCGGAGTTTGTGGAGGCTCTTGACGTCTACGCGTCGATTTACAAAAACGGATGGGTGTCCGGTGATTGTGTAAACAACAATTTCAACGAGATGGTAGCAGAGTTTGGCTCCCAGACAGCCATGTATATCATGCATAATTCTTCATCAAAGAGCTCTCACTTAAATAATCTGGGTGACGGTAATTTCGGGGTATCCAGGGCTTTGGCTAATGAGGAAGGCAGGTACTATACCTCTGCCATCCAGTCTCAGCTCTATGCAGTTACCAATACCAAAGGCCCGGACGGAGACTATGCAGGAGCTTTTGAACTGATTAAATTTCTTTCTTCCGCAGAAGTCATAGAAGAGATCTGCCAGAAGACAGGAAGAATCCCGGTAAACCAGGACAATTATGACGATCCGTGGTTTGTGGAAGATAAGTACATGCCTCTGTATCAGGAAATTATTACAGATGAAAATTTTGTTCAGATTCAGAATCCTTATTGGCTTACCACGTACTTTAACTTTATCAATACAGATATGACCGCAGATTTCCAGGCTGTACTTTTGGGGGAAATGACTTCCCAGGAGGCTCTGGATAAATGGGCAGAGTTTTTGACCAAGGAACAGGCGGCATATGAAAGCAGTAAATAAAAAATAAGGAAGGGAAACCATGGTTTTTCAAGTGTATTTTTCTGATTATTTAAAACAATTTAATAAGGCAAAACCAGAACGGTGGAACTACCATCTGGGATGTGTAGTGCTGGGAGCCCAATACCTGTATGAGACTACAGGCAGTGAAGGGTATCTAAGTACGGTTCTGAACTTTGGAAAAAATTATGTGGACGACAACGGAATGATCAAAGGGTTCCGGGCAGAAGAACACAATGTGGATATGATGGCCAGCGGCAGGCTTCTCTATTTCCTTTATGATTACACTAAGGAGGAGCGTTATCTGAAGGGGATTCACCGCATTATGGAGGCCCTAAGAAAACAGCCAAGAACAAGCTTCGGCAGCTTCTGGCATAAAGAAGTTTATCCGGGGCAGGTGTGGCTGGACGGACTCTATATGGTTCAGCCCTTCTACATGGAATATGAGAACCGGTTTAACCGCAAATCTAATTATCCGGACATTTTAAATCAGTTTAAAAACGTTAAGAAATATCTGTATGATCAGGAAAGGCACCTGTATTATCATGGATATGATGAGAGAAAAGAGACTGGCTGGGCCAATAAAGATACGGGGAGATCACCTAGTTTCTGGCTTAGAGGCATGGGATGGTATCTTATGGCTCTGTGCGACTGCTATGAGATCAGCCAGGATCAGGAAGCGGAAGCTGTTCTGGGAGCCCTTTTGAAAGAAGCGGTTGATGGGATTCTTTCTTATGCTGATGAGAATACGGGACTATTCTATCAAGTGATTGACCGTCAGGAGCTGGCCGGAAATTATCTGGAGACATCAGGGTCCGCCATGGTAGCCTATGCTGTTTTAAAGGGATGCAGACTGGGGATTCTGGACAGACCTCATTATTTTGGCACAGGAGAACGCATTCTGGCAGCCTTGGAGTCCGAGAAGATCGAAGCAAGGGACGGGAGATTCTATCTTACAGGAATCTGTGCCAGCGGCGGGCTGGGGCTGAAAGACGGCATACCGGGAGAGGTGAAGAGGGACGGCAGTCCGGAATATTATCTAAGTGAGGCAGTGAAGGACGATAATGCCCACGGAGCAGCGGCCTGTATGATGGCCTACAGTGAGTGGCTGAAAGCCGGCGGTACAAAAAAAGTGGAGATTGTAGCATGACAAAACGGCAGAGGTTTTACAATACAATAGAAGGAAAAGAGACAGACCGGTGTCCGGCAGGCTTCTGGATACATTTTCCCCGGGATGCCATGCATGGTGAGGCGGCAGTGAACGCTCATATGGACTTTATGGCTGAGACAGATACGGATATCCTGAAGGTTATGAACGAGAATATTCTCTATGATGGAGAAAGCAAGATCATGTCTTCTAAGGATATCGGGAAATTTCGGGGGTTTTCCAGAAAAGACAGAATCTTTCAGGATCAGATGGAGATCATCAAAAGGATCTGTGATATCTCGAAGGGAGAGTATCCGATTCTGGCAACAATCCACGGACTGTTAGCGTCTGCCTTCCACGAGACGGGATTTGCAGGGAATTTTACCAGTATGGGATATTGCCTGGCATTGTTTTGCCGTGAGCGGCCCAAAGAGATGAAGCAGGTTTTTGAGAACATTGCGGAGACCCTGATGGAGTTTTCTGACTGTTCCTTGGAGGCTGGAGCGGAAGGAATCTTCTATGCGGCTCTTGGCGGGGAAAAGAGATACTTTACAGAGGAAGAGTATGGGGAGTTCGTTTTTCCCTATGAGAGGAAGATATATGACCATATTAAGAAGACCGCTGATTTTGATGTGCTCCATATCTGTAAAAGCGGAATCGATTTTAATCGGTATGTAAAGCTAAATCCAATGATCGTCAACTGGGGTGTACATATCAACGGGCTTTCCCTTGCGGAGGGGAGCAGTCTGTTTCCGGACAGCGTTATTTTGGGAGGATTTCCGGACAGGACCGGCGTTCTGGTGAATGGAAGCCAGGAAGAGATAGCACAGCAGGCAAAGCAGATTCTGGAAGAGATGAATGGAAGGCCTTTTATCATAGGTTCTGACTGTACCCTTCCTACGGAGATTTCTAAGGACAGGATCCGCCAGGTGGTAAGGAGTTTGGAGAAACAGTAACAAGATGGGAATAAGGCCAGATATGGTGAGGGTAAACAGGATATCCTTATCATATCTGGTCTTTTTACACAGGATGCCTTCCGGTATAGATCAGGCCTAATGTCCCTCTGCCATAGCTTCCAGCAAAAGTTCGATAGCTATAAAAAATATGGGGGCATCATCTATAATAAGATCCGGCACCATTCTGGATACACAGGGCAGGCAGATGGTAATATCTGCATATTTTTCAGCGGGAGAATGGCTGGTCATGGTAAACAGGATGATTTTGGGCCCCTTGGGATTATTAAAGTACTTGAGATCATTAATCGGAGATCCAAGCTGGGCTCCGCCGCTGATTGAGAAGACTACAAGCACATCGTCTTCCGATATCATGGGACTGTATTCCTTTAATCCCACAGCATAGTCAATGAGTTCGGCGCTGAAACCGCTGCGCACCATGCGGAAGGCAAACTGTTTGGCGGAATAGCGGGAATGGGAATAGCCGTAGGTATAAATATGCTTTGCCTTTTTCAGAAGCTCTGAGGCCCCGTAGATAGGAGCCGTCTTCTCAATGGTCTTTAATTCATCTAAAGCCTTTCTATAATAATCAACAATGAGAGTGGTACTGTCGCTGACATAATCGTTCATCTCTTTGGCCAGCTGAATCTTAAATTCGTGAAACCCGGTAAATCCTAAGCGCTTGGCCAGGCGCACCACTGCGCTTCTGGAACAGCCGCAGAGACCGGCTATGGCATCGCTGGAGGAATAGCGCACAACATCTATGGGACGGCTGATAATATATTCGGCTGCCTTGCGTTCACTGCGGGTAAGTTCGGGCAGAAGTTCTTTCATAGTGCTGGTAATGGACATAGGAGGCTCCTTTCTTTGAGAGTTATATTCCCATTATATCATACCTGTGCGTTGCCTGCAAGATTCTATGGCGTGTAGACATGAATAAAAATGGTCACTAATGATTAAAAATGTTCAAAATATAGGATTTTGTGAAGATTACACAAAGGGTTATGAACATTTTTGGCCATTATACTGTTTACAAATGATCAAAAATGGCTATAATAATAGATAAAGAAAGGGGGCCGACAAGATGAGAGCCATTATGATGATGTTTGACACTTTGACTCGGAATTACCTGCCTAACTATGGCTGTGATTTCACAAAGCTGCCGAATTTTAAGCGTCTGGCAGACTGCACGGTGACATTTGATGAGTTTTATGGAGGCAGTATGCCCTGCATGCCGGCTAGGCGGGAACTTCATACGGGCAAATACAATTTTCTGAACAGGGGCTGGGGACCGCTGGAGCCTTTTGACGAGTCTTCCATAGAGATCTTGTCAAAGAACGGAATATACACCCACCTTGTGACGGACCATACCCATTACTTTGAGGATGGGGGAGCAACCTATCATAACCGCTATGACAGCTGGGAGTCCTTCCGGGGCCAGGAGGGGGACCGGTGGGTGCCTCGGGGAGAGGCAGATTATTCGGCTAACGAGTGTAAACTCAACAAGAACAACATATCTGCCATCCAGCATCTTGCCAACCGTACCAGGATGAAGACCGAGGAGGAGATGCCCAGTGTCAGATGTGTCAGCGCAGGCTTGGATTTCCTGGATCATCACCATGATAAGGATAATTGGTTTTTACAGATTGAGTGCTTTGATCCCCATGAACCGTTTTTTGTCCCTGATCAATACCGTGCTCTTTATGACTGCGGGGATTCTCATGAGGCCTTTAACTTTCCGGCCTACGGACCGGTGGAGGATCAGTACAGTGAGGAGGATATCCGCAGTTTGCGAAAAGAGTACTGTGCACTTTTATCCATGTGTGATGCCCAGCTAGGACGGCTCCTTGATAAGATGGAAGAGCATGACATGTGGAAGGACACACTCCTCATTGTGAACACGGATCACGGATTTTTCCTGGGAGAGCACAATTTTATCGGAAAGAATTTCCCGCCTATGTATGATGAGGTGATCCACACGCCCTTCTTCCTCCATGATCCCAGAGTCCCTGAAGCCAAGGGGAGACGCCGGGCCGTGGCTCAGACCGTGGATATTGCCCCTACCCTGCTTTCCTATTTCGGGCTGGGATTTGAGACGGACATAGATGGGAAGGATTTGTCGGCAGTGGTAAGAGGGGATGAGAAGCTTCATGATACCATTCTTTTCGGAATCCATGGAAGTCAGATCAATCTGTATGATGGGCGCTACTGTTATATGAAGAGTCCTGTGGACAAGGGACTTCCCGTTTATCAGGAGACCCTGATGCCTACCAATATGAGGGGATTTATAGAGAGCAGCAATATTGACAAGGCACAGCTGGCAGAGGGAGGGCGGTACTCCAATGGCCACAAGGTGCTGCGGATTCCTGTCAGCTCTTTTTATGACAGACTGAATATGAAGACCGTGGTTTATGACAAAAAAGAGGATCCTATGCAGCAGCATCCTCTGAGCGATGAGGCTTTGATAAAGGAAATGGACGGGAAACTGAAAACAGCCATGGAAGCGGCAGGTGCCCCTGAATGGCAGTTTAGGAGAATGGGATTTGAAAAAGAATAATCGGAGGTCAATATGTCAGAAAATAGTAAAATGAATTGGGCAACTGAGAAACTGGTTCCGGCTATAGCGAAATTTACTAATCTGAAATTTGTAAGATGTATGCAGGCGGGCATTACGGCATGTATGCCTGCAACCATTATCGGCTCTATTTTTATGCTGTTGATGAATGTGCCTTTTGCCGCGGACTCCACCTTTGGGCTGGCAGTAGCATGGCGGAATTTCAGCCAGGCTAACGGCACATGGCTAAACTTAGGGTATCAGATTGGCCTGAATGCAGCGGGATTTTATATTCTCCTTGGTATGGTTGCGGCGGTGTGTAAGGAGGAGAAGGCGCCCATTGTCAATAATATGGTTTTATCCGTGTTTGCCTTCATCTGCCTGCAGTGCGGATTTTTAGAGGGCGGCGGCCTGGATATCGGGTTCTGGGGAGCCAAGGGAATGATGGCGGCTCTTGTAATCGGTTATGTGGTTCCCGAATTTAACATCTGGCTTATGAATCATGGTATGAAGATTAAGCTTCCGGACAGTGTGCCTCCCATGGTTGCAGAGCCTATTAATGCTCTTTTCGCCAACTTAGTAGTAGGCGGGGCTGTCTTTGCTGTAAAGCTGATTCTGGGCAGCTTCGGATTTACCCTGGGTTCCCTGATTAACGGTATTTTTGCACCTCTGTTCTCTGCATCAGATTCTTTGATTGCCGTGCTGATTTACTGTATTTTGGTTCGTGTTTTGTGGTTTTTCGGCCTTCACGGCAACAATATTGCCGGAAGCGTGGTAAATGTTGTGCTTACTGCCAACCTGGTAGAGAACGCTGAAGCCATTCTGGCGGGAGGAAAGGCAACTCATATATTTAACTCTGCGTTCCAGAACTGGACCACCACCGGTATTCTTGCCATCGTCATCGCTTCCATGATCGTGGCAAAGTCCCAGCAGTTAAAGGCTATCTCCAAGATCTCCCTGGTTCCGGCCTTCTTTAATATCGGGGAGCCTCTTACCTTCGGCCTGCCTCTGGTACTTAATTTTGATATTTTTATTCCGTACCTGATCGTGTTTGCCATCAACGGCGCCGTTCCCTATCTGGCCTGCCAGCTGGGATTTATGAATATCCCGTATTTGTCCATTCCCTTTACGGTTCCGGCGTTCCTTAAGGTGTTCTTAATGTCCATGGATGCCAGGGCAATCCTGGTGTATCTGCTAAATATGGTGCTGTCTGTGCTTGTTATGATCCCGGCACTGCGCAGGTATGACAGAAAGCTTTTGGCTGAGGAACAGAAGAGTCAGGCGTAAGGAAGCATTACATATTGATTCCCGCGAGCAACGAGCCAAGTGGGCATACTTGTATGCACATTTGGCGACTGCCGCGAGGGTCACATACCCCGCTGCTCTGCAGCGTTGCAAGCTTGATGCCCCGTTGCTTGCAGCGGGGGTGTTGACTGGATGGATCCGGCCGTGTGCAGGCAGAGCTGCTTGTACATGCCGGATTTTTTATTTTAAAGATGGCTTTTCCATGGGGGCGATTTTTGATACAATAAAAGACAGATGGACAAAGGCGACAAAAAGGTGCTATAACCTGACTTTTACAGTTTCAGCTAAAAAATCCATGTGAAAGCTAGTTAAAATCCCAGAAAATTCAATATATCTGGGGTTTTTGTCACGACAAACGCATGATGCAAACGCTTGTCTGATTTGTTCGGCTGTGGTATACTCTTCCCGTTACCGCCCCGATACTGGCGACAGGAAGGGGGTGACCCTATGGATATACTTCAATCTTTTGCCCTCTCCGTATTGGCTGGTGTAGTTGCCTACTACCTGTGCAAATGGCTTGACGAGGAGGAATAGTCGGTAACCAAGCCTGAACGGTTAACTTCTCCGTAAAAGAAGAAGAACCCCCGAATGTACTGCAATACAAACGGGGGTTCGTTCTTTTTGCCCTATGGACACTTCAATCTTTCTTTGCCTATCGGCATTATAGCATATGCAAATCCAATTTGCAATATACCCTCGGAAATATTTAATTGTCAATTTTCCTGACATTTACAGTTTCAGCTAAAAAATCCATGTGAAAGTCAGGGAGCAGGGAGAGCGGCGGATGCGGAGCTATACGCTGAGATAGGAAATTCTTCTCCCCATATCTGGACAAAGGCGACAAAAAGGTGCTATAATGTCCAGGTACTAACCCGGAAGAATTCTTACGGGGAAGAAAAAGAAAGAGAGGATTGTTCCATGAAAAAAGTATTATCAAAGATTATGGCATGTGCCGTGATGGTGTCCCTTTTAGGAGGTTGTTCATCTTCCAAGCCGGGGCCACAGACACCTACAGAAGCCGTGACAGCCGTGGAGACGACCACCGCTGAAACCGCTGTACAGACTACCCAGGCACAGACCACACAGGCCGAGACAAAAGAGGCTGAGACTACTGTACAGGAGACGAAGGCTGAAGGAACGGGAGAGTCGGTTACCCTGCGTGTCGGTTCTTTAAAAGGGCCTACCACTATGGGGTTGGTATCCCTTATGGACAAGGCGTCCAAGGGGGAGGCGAAGGGTTCTTATGAGTTCACTATGGTGACTGCCGCCGATGAGCTGGTGGGACAGATTGTGTCAGGAAACCTGGATATCGCCTTGATTCCAGCCAATCTGGCAAGTATTTTGTATAAGAAGACCAATCAGGGAATTTCAGTGATCAATGTGAATACTCTTGGAGTTCTCTATGTGGTGACGTCAGACGAATCCATAAAGACCATCCCGGATCTGAAAGGGAAAACCATATATATGACAGGAAAAGGAACGACTCCTGACTATGCGCTCCGTTATCTTCTCACCTCCAACGGTTTGAGCCAGGAGGATGTGGCCATCGAATACAAGTCAGAGGCCGCGGAGGTTGCGGCAGTGTTAAAAGAACAGGAAGGAGCCATAGGCCTTCTGCCTCAGCCCTTTGTAACCGTGGCTATGGCTCAGAATGAGGCCTTAAGGCTGGCTCTTGATCTGACTCAGGAGTGGGATAATATCCGGGACAAAGAAGGCGGACGCCTGGTAACAGGCGTTACGGTGTGCCGCAAGGAGCTCCTTGAGGATGAAGCCGCGAAAAAGGCGGTGGATCTGTTTATCGAAGAACATTATGATTCTGCTATCTTTGCCAACACCAACATGGAGGAGACAGCACAGCTGGTGGCAGCGGCAGGAATTATTGAAAAGGCTCCTGTAGCTCTGAAAGCCCTTCCCTATTGCAGCATTGTCGCCCTCCATGGGGCCTATATGGAAGAAATATTGTCAGGATATCTGCAGGTTCTGTATGATCAGGATCCATCCTCCATAGGAGGAGAGCTTCCTGACCAGGGATTTTATTATCTGCCATAGGAGTGTTTATGAAGGATCACATGGGAAAATCCTGGCGAAAGGTGCTGATCGTGTTCTTCTGGATCATGATTTGGCAGCTGGCGGCAGCCGCCATTGACAATCATATTATTATTGTAGGGCCGTGGGAGACGGCAGCGGCCATAGGCAGACTGGTTCCCTCAGGGGAGTTCTGGCGATCCATAGCCTCTTCCTTCGGAAAGATCAGTTTGGGATTTGCCGCTGCCTTCGGGGCAGGCGCGGCTTTGGGAAGCCTGGGATTTCGCTTTCCTGTTTTCAGCGAATTTCTGGAACCGGTGATGACTTTATTAAAGACCATACCGGTGGCATCCTTTGTGATTCTGGCATTGATATGGGCAGGTTCTAAGAACCTGTCCATACTTATCGCGTTTCTTGTAGTTCTTCCCATGATTTATGTCAATACTCTGGCAGGGCTGAAAAGTACAGATGTGAAGCTTCTGGAGATGGCCAAGGTATTTGCCATGACGCCATGGAAAAAGATCCGCTATATCTATGTGCCCGCCCTTGCGCCCTACCTTATAAGCAGCTGCAGGATAGCCTTGGGCATGAGCTGGAAATCAGGAGTTGCCGCAGAGGTAATCGGCGTTCCCGGCCATTCCATAGGTGAAAAGCTGTATTTGTCAAAGATCTACCTGAACACGGCAGACCTTCTGGCATGGACCTTTGTGATTATTGCTATAAGCGCCTTATTTGAACAGCTGGTGCTGAGACTTTTGTCATGCTTGGCTCCAAAGGGAGGTTTCCATGAATCTTGAGATCTGCAATCTGACCAAATCATTTGGGGAGCATACCGTATTAAAAGGGGTAAGCCTGATCTTTGAGGAGGGTAAGACTTACTGCGTCATGAGCCCCTCCGGCTCCGGTAAGACCACCTTGTTCAGGATTATTATTGGGCTGGAGCAGGCGGATAAGGGGGAGATAAAGGGGATAAAGGGAAAACGCTTTGGAGCCGTATTTCAGGAGGACCGCCTATGCGAGGCGTATTCTCCCTTGGACAATGTTATGATGACGGCGGACCGCCAGGTTACCCGGGAGACGGCGGCAAGGGAATTGTGCCGGCTTCTTCCGGAGGAATCCATCACCCGCCCTGTGTGCACGTTAAGCGGAGGTATGAAACGCAGAACAGCCATATGCCGGGCTCTCCTGGCTTTTTGGGATATTCTTCTTATGGACGAACCCTTTACAGGGCTGGATGATGCCACCAGAAAAGAGGTTATCAGCTATGTCCGTGAGAAGACGGCAGGAAGGCTGGTGATTTTGTCCACCCATCAGCAGGAGGACGTGGAGGCATTGGGGGCCAGGCTTGTAAGGCTGTAGACATTTGCGAAACTATAAAAGCAGGCCCCACTTACAGGCCTGCTTTGTCTTAACAGTGCGGATAACAGGAATCGAACCTGCACGGTCTCCCACCAGAACCTAAATCTGGCGCGTCTGCCAATTCCGCCATATCCGCGTATCTGAAACTATCCAACATTGTATCAGAGGGTTTGGGTTTTGTCAATGATGGCTTTTGAACAAAGGAAGAGATAAGGTGTTAACAAGGAGGCAGGGACATGACCGTTAGACAAAAGAGAATCTGGGATCTCCTGGTTGGGGAGAGCTTTTTGACGGCTAAAGAGATCGGGCATCATCTGCATATCAGTGACCGGACCGTGAGAAGCGATATTAAGGAGATCAACGGGGAGAGAGGGCGGGAGGTGATCCTGTCTAAAAAGGGCCAGGGGTACTATATCGAGGAACCGGAGCCATTCTGGGATATGAGGGCGGCCGGAGAGCTGGAGAATGAGGAAAATCTGGAGTGGGAGATGATCCGCCGGATCCTTTTTACAGGAGAGGTTCCCTACCTGGAGCTGGCGGACGAGATGTATGTCAGTGATACATTTCTGTCAAAGATCGTAGGACGGGTGAACCGGAGGATGGCCGGGAGAATGAGGAATGGGGGCATCCGCAAAAAGAAGGGATGTCTGGTGCTGGAGCTGGAGGAGGAGGAAAAGCGGAATTATTACAATGTATACATTACCACAAAGAATCTGAACCAGTTTTTTGAGCCGGAAAGCTTCAGTCCCTATTTTGAGTGGGTGGATATCTGCTGGATAAAGGAGCTGGTTCTTGAAAAGCTTGGAAGCCGAAGAAATCAGTTTTTTGACGCCACCATTATGAGGCAGGAGGAGGTCAGCAGCGTACAGAGCTTTTATAAGAGGCTGTTTCATCCCTCCCTATTCTTTCCGGAGCTGGAAGCTTCTTCTCCCCGGGAAGCCCTGGAATTTCTCAGCAGCCAGCTGGAGAGGCAGGGGTATGTGAACCATACGTTTCTTGAGAGCGTCCTGGGGCGGGAGGAGGTGGCCCCTACGGTCTTTGAAAATGGATTCGTCATATCTCATGCCATGGAGAACACGGCGGTGCGTTCAGCCATATGCGTGGGGATACTGAAGGAACGAATCCCGTGGGGTGACTGTAATGTAAAGATGGTGTTCCTTCTGGCCCTGGCCCCCAACTGGAACCAGAACATGGCCCCTGTATACAATGTGATGATCAGCAGCATGATGAAGCCCGGAACCATGCGCCAGCTGTCAAGGATCAAGGACTGCAAAGCATTTGTGAATCATCTTTTGTCATAGATTTAAGCGAAAAAGAGAACCTGTTTTTTCCGTTACGCAGCGGAAAAAGCAGGTTTTCTTTTCATTTGGGACTTTGATATCATAGAGTCAACAAAGGACAGGAGGAAAGAAAACATGAAAGAATTTTTGTGGGGAGGCGCTACGGCATCTTATCAATGTGAAGGCGGATGGAAGGAAGGCGGACGTGTAGAGTCCATGTGGGACTGCTATCTTCATGAACATGGCTTAGAGAACGGAGATGTGGCCAGTGACCATTATCATCGCTATAAAGAAGATATCCGCATGATGAAAGAAGGCGGCCATAACAGCTATCGTTTTTCCATTGCATGGCCCAGAATCATCAAAAACCGGGAAGGGGACATTAACCCTGAGGGAATCGCATTTTACAATCAGTTGATCGATACCTGTTTGCAGTACGGCATCACTCCATTTGTCACGATTTTTCATTGGGATCTGCCTCAGTACTTGGAAGAGCGGGGCGGCTGGCTGAACAGGGAGACCTGTGAGGCGTACACTCATTTCGCAAAGGTGTGCTTTGACGCCTTCGGGGACCGGGTGGCTCACTGGACCACCTTTAATGAACCTCGGTACTATACGTTCAGCGGATATCTCATCGGCAACTATCCGCCGGGACACCAGAACCTTCAGGAGACCGTAGCCTCTGCCTACTATATGATGCTGGCATCCGCCATGGCAGTCAGGGAGTTTCGTCAGGGGAAGTACAAGGGACAGATCGGAATCGTCCACAGCTTTGCTCCTGTCTATGGGGTGGATAACACGGTGAAAACCAAGATCGCCATGCGGTACGCAGACAATTTCTTTAACAACTGGATTCTGGATACAGCAGCCATGGGGGAGATTCCGGGAGACCTTTTGGGAGAACTCTCCAAGGTGTGCGACCTGTCTATGATGACTCAAGAAGATTTGGAGATCATCCGCAGATATACCGTGGACTTTTTGGGGCTCAACTATTATGCCAGGGTTATGATCAAGCCTTATGAGACAGGTGAGACTACCCTTATTGTCAACAACGCAGGAAGCAAGGCAAAGGGCACATCACAGACCATTATCAAAGGGTGGTTTGAGCAGGTAAGGCCTGAGAGCAGCCGGTACACAGAGTGGGATACGGAGATTTTCCCGGAGGGACTCTATGAGGGAATCCGCAGTGTGTGGAAAAAGTATCATCTCCCTGTTTACATAACAGAAAACGGAATCGGTCTCTATGAGGATGCGAAGGCAGAGGAGATTGACGATAAAGAGCGTATTGAGTTTATGGACATGCATATCAATGCGGTTCTCAATGCTGTAGACGAAGGCTGTGACGTGAGAGGATACTATGCATGGTCCCCATTTGACCTGTATTCCTGGAAAAACGGAAGGGAAAAACGGTACGGCCTGGTGGCTGTGGATTATGAGGGCGGATTAGAGAGAAGGCCGAAAAAGAGCTACTATTGGTTCCGGGACGTGATTTTATCCCAGGGAAAGACCATTCACAGAGAAAAATACGAGGAGGCATAAGTCATGAATATCGATAAAATGAGTCAGACAATGGAGCGGTATGTAATGCCCGTTGCAGAGAAATTCGGAAACGAGAGACATCTTCAGGCTATAAGGGACGCGTTTATGTCCCTTTTGCCCCTGACCTTTACCGGAGGAATCGCGGCAGTCTTAAATTCCGCTCCATCGATGGACACGGCAAAAGGCGGGCTCACATTGGCGTGGGCCAGGTTTGCGGCAGACAATTCCATGATTTTTTCCTGGGTCAATGCCCTAACTTTGGGAGCCATGTCCCTTTACATCTGCATCGGAATCATCCATTTCCTGTGTAAGAACGAGAAGATGGAATCCTTTCTCCCTATTCTTCTGGGAGTATGTGGTTTTTGGATGCTGGTGGTGGAGCCTCAGTCTTTAGGCTGGGATGGAAAGGTGGTGGAGATGTCCTACATGGACGGAAAAGGGCTGATACCAGCCATGCTGATCTCCATAGCCACAGCGGATCTGTACTGTTTTATGCGAAAAAAGGAGTTTGGCAAGATTACCCTTCCTGATACGGTGCCGCCGTCTCTCTCTGACGTCTTTGCTTCCATCGTACCGGGAGCCGTGCTGATGATTCTCTATATTGCCGTGTATACCATGATGAATAAGATGGAAACCACCTTCCCAAAATTGATCTACGGAATCCTTTCTCCGTCCCTTGCAGCCATGGACAATCTGGGATTCACCATGATTATCACCCTGCTGGTTCATGTGTTCTGGTTCTTTGGCATCCACGACGCGGCCCTTTCCGGAGTGCTGGGGCCCATAAGAGACGGTAATCTGTCCATCAATGCAGTGGCCCATGCGGCCGGAGAGACTCTGCCTACCATCTTCACCACACCGTTCTGGGTATACTTTGTGGTTATTGGAGGCTGCGGTTCCGTTCTGGCCCTTACCATCCTTTTGTCCATGTCCAAGTCCAAGCAGCTCAAAGCCATTGGACGCCTGGGAGCCGTGCCTGCATTTTTCGGTATCTCAGAGCCGGTAATCTTCGGTTTGCCTCTGATGTTAAACCCGGTGTTTTTTGTCCCCTTTATGACTACCTCCGTAATCAACGGAACCATCGCATATCTGTCCATGAGTCTGGGGATTGTGGGGAAAACCTATGCCATGCTGTCCTGGCAGATGCCCTCCCTGATCGGAGCATTTTTCTCCACCATGGATTGGAAAGCACCGATTCTCATTGTTATATTGATAATCCTGGATGGATTGATCTATTTCCCCTTCTTCAAGATGTATGAGAGAAGTATGGTGAAGATGGAAAATGGGGGAGAGGCAGAGGAGCTTTAAGAAAAAAATAGGTGCAAGGCCTTGTCTTTCGAGAATCCTGCAAAGCAGGATTCTTTTTATTATGGGCTTATGATGTCTGCATCTGTGATGGAGGGATTGTGCCCAAACTAAATATATGATAAACTAAGTCAGAGGTTAAAACACCTCTAAGATAGGTAAATGGGAAAAGACAGTTGATTGAAAATTATGGAGAGTGCGATTTATGGAATATACAGTTAAGGATTTTTCAGCATATAAAACTGTATTTAAGAGAACAGTGCCTGAAAGCTTTTATGCTGAAAAAGCAGGCTGTTTATTTTTAGGAGACTGCTTGCAGATTTTAAGAAAATTTAAAGACTCATCAGTGAATTTGATTTTCGCAGATCCTCCATACTCGTTAAAAAAGGCTGATTGGGACACCTTCAAGGATCAGGAGGAGTACATAAAATTTTCCATAAAGTGGATTAAAGAGGCAAGCCGGATATTGAGAGATGATGGGACACTCTATATCTGTGGGTTTTCTGAGATTCTAGCAGACATCCATCATCCGGCAATGAAATATTTTTATAACTGCCGCTGGATTGTATGGCATTATAAAAATAAGGCAAATTTAGGAAAAGATTGGGGACGAAGTCACGAGAGCATTTTGTGTCTGCGTAAATCGAAAGAGCACATTATGAACATAGACCCTATTCGGATTCCATATAACTCCCATACATTAAAATACCCTTCCCATCCGCAGGCTGAGACCAGCCAATATGGGAATGGAAAGGGGCGGGATAACTGGATTCCTAATCCTTTGGGCGCCAAACCTAAGGATGTAATTGAAATTCCAACTACTTGTAATGGAATGGGGGAGAAGACACCGCATCCTACCCAGAAGCCAGAAGAGCTTTTGAGAAAAATAATCCTGGCATCCTCTAACAAAGATGATATTGTTTTAGATCCATTTGTGGGCAGTGGAACGACAGCAGTATGTGCAAAGCAGTTAGGAAGGCAGTTTATTGGAGTGGAGCAGTGCGAAGAATATTTGACATGGGCAGTTAACAGGCTTAATTCTGTCCAGTTAAGAACAATACAGGAATGGATCGAATACGATAAAGCCATTATGGCGCGGAGGGAAGCGATCAGATGAAAACATTATGGGAGATTATGTCGTGGGTATCCAGGAAGGAACGGTTTGAGAAGATAGAAGATTATCTGGAGTTTTCAAAATATTATCTGGAATTTATTGAAAAGGAACTTCAGGCTGTGATTATAGCCCAAAATGAACATAATTATCATTTTTTTCAATATAAAAGAGATGGGGAGTACAACATTACGCGCCCAGTGAATGGAGATTTGTTTTTGAAATTGCCTGATTATGAGAAATTTGCAGGTGAATTTGAAAGAATTTTAGAGAATATTCGTGATATTAAGAATAATGAATCAGAGAGAAGGATGGTAAATAATTTTATATATACAACACAGCAGTCCATAGGCTGTGCATTGGATGCCTTGCCTTCCTCGAAGACTAATACATCAAGAAAAGTGAATGGCGATTTATTTGAGAGGCTGATTCAGCTTACCATGAGAAGGCTTGGATTTTCCATTGATACAGAAACGCTGAGTATTCAGGTTCCGGGTTCCCAGGAAACTATGAAATACCAAAATGATATTGAGATGAAGGTTAATGGAAAAATCGTTGCCATAGGTTCTGTTAAAACATCAAGCAAAGACAGAATTGACAAAATATTTTTAGACAAGTTAATGTATAATCGTCTGACACAGACGAACACGCCTCACTTTGCCATATTTTTACATGACGTTCAGAGGGCAGGGAAAGAACCTGATTTTAGAGTGGGGCAAACATTTCTGACAGGGCATTTTAAGGCATATACAGTAGGATTAAGCCCTTTAGATGGAGTCTATTATTGTGATTTGCGCCCGGTAATGAAAGCGGACCAGCTTTTGAGAGAACATATAAAATCATTAGACTGCTTATTGTGTGAGGATGCATGGAAGTATCTATAGGGTAGGAAATAAATACATGAAAAAATTAACGGAAAACGTATTGATAAAAATATCACAATATGAGATAATGAAAGACAGCTATAGCAGCAAACTAAGTTTATTTTATATGCGGAGGGATAAGTCATGAAAGTAACAATTTGTATCGGTAGCGCCTGTCATTTAAAGGGATCAAGAGAGATTATTAAGGAGATGCAGGAACTGGTAGCAGCCAACGGGATCAAGGACAAAGTAGACTTAAACGGTGCATTCTGCAGCGGAAATTGTGTAAACGGCGTGTGCGTGACCGTAGATGGAACCCTGTTTTCCGTTCAGCCGGAAAATACAAAATCGTTCTTTGAGAAGGAAATCCTGGGGAGGCTGTAATTATGGCGATCATTGATTTCAAGGCTACGAAGTGTAAGCATTGCTACAAATGCGTCCGCAACTGCGAAGTCAAGGCCATTATGATTAAGGATGGACGGGCGGAGATTATGCCGGACAAATGTATTCTCTGCGGAACCTGCCTTCAGATCTGCCCTCAGTCAGCCAAGAAGCTGGTGAGCGACTTGGGGCTGGTGAGAGGGTGGATCATGAGCGGCCAGAAGGTGATCGTATCCATAGCCCCCTCCTATATGGGCCTTTTAAAATACAAGACCATCGGCCAGGTGAAGGCGGCATTAAAGAAGCTGGGCTTTGCTGATGTAAGGGAGACCTCCGAGGGCGCTGTTCTGGTGACAGAAGAATATACAAAGCTTTTGCAGGAAGGCAGGATGGAGAATATTATTACCACCTGCTGTCCAAGTGTCAATGATCTGATCGAGATTTATTATCCACAGCTGGTTCCCTATCTGGCGCCGGTTGTGTCTCCTATGATTGCCCACGGGAAAATGCTGAAAAAAGAGTACGGACAGGATACCAAGGTTGTATTTTTAGGGCCCTGTATTGCTAAAAAGAAGGAGTCCCAGGATCCCAGACATAATAACTGTATTGATGCGGTTTTGAATTTTAATGAGATCAAGAGCTGGTTAGCAGATCAGGATATTGTGGTAGAAGAGTGTGAGGACGAACCCTTTGATATCATTGATCCGAAGGTGAACCGTCTCTACCCTGTGACCAACGGCGTAGTAAATTCCGTTCTGGCTACGGAGGGGAGGGTGGATTCCTACAGAAAGTTCTATGTTCATGGGACAAAGGGATGTATTGATATCTGCGAGAGCATGTCCAGAGGAGAGATTAAGGGCTGCTTTATCGAGATCAACAACTGCTCCGGCGGCTGCATCAAAGGGCCTACGGTCAATGATGAATCGATTTCCCGGTTTAAAGTAAAGCTGGATATGGAGGATGCCATAAAGAAAGATCCTGTAGATTCCAGAACCGTAGGGGAGATGCTGGTGGATATTGATATGGAGAAGATCTTTGCGGATCACTCTTCAAAAGATCCCATGCCTACCGAGGAGCAGATTCTTGCCATTCTCAAGGAGACCGGCAAGAACCATCCCGAGGATGAGTTAAACTGCGGAGCCTGCGGATACCCCACCTGCCGGGAGAAGGCCATAGCCGTGTTCCAGAAGAAGGCAGAGCTTAACATGTGTATTCCCTTTATGCACAACAAGGCAGAGTCCCTCTCCAATCTGGTTATGGAGACCTCGCCTAACATCGTTCTTATTGTGGATAAGGATATGAAGATTATGGAATATTCCGCAGTAGGTGAGAAATATTTCGGAAGAACCCGGACGGAAGCCCTGGATATGTACCTCTATGAATTTATCGACCCTGTGGATTTCCAGTGGGTATATGACACGCACCAGAATATTCACGGCAAGAAGGTAAAATATGCAGAGTATAATCTGTCCACCCTTCAGAATATTGTATACATAGAGAAAGAAGACGTAGTTCTTGCCACATTTATTGATATCACGAAGGAAGAAGAACAGGCAAAGGCTGACTACGACAAGAAGCTGGAGACTGTTGACCTGGCTCAGAGAGTCATTCACAAGCAGATGATGGTAGCCCAGGAGATCGCGGGGCTTTTAGGAGAGACTACGGCCGACACCAAGACCACGCTTACCAAACTTTGCCAGTCCATGCTGGAAGAAGGCAGTGAAAGCGAGGTTCGATAGATGGGAGTTACAGTTGACGTTGCTTACAAAAGCCTGAATAAATTTACGGAAATCCTCTGCGGCGACAGGGTGGAGATTTTAAAGACTGCAGATTCTGATATTATGATTCTGGCAGATGGCATGGGCAGCGGTGTGAAGGCCAACATTCTGTCTACCCTGACGTCAAAGATTCTCGGAACCATGTTTTTAAACGGGGCGACCCTGGATGAGTGTGTGGATACCATTGTAGAGACCCTTCCTGTGTGCCAGGTGCGCCAGGTGGCATACTCTACCTTCAGTATTCTCCAGGTGTACCACAACGGAGATGCCTATCTGGTAGAATTTGACAATCCGGGCTGCATCTTTATCCGGGATGGGAGACTCATGCCCATTCCTCAGAACCTAAGGGAGATCGATGGAAAGAAGATCAATGAGTTTCGTTTCCAGGTGAAGAAGGGGGATGCCCTGATTCTCATGAGCGATGGCACCATTCACGCAGGTGTAGGGCAGCTTTTGAATTTCGGATGGCTGTGGGATGATATTGCCAACTATGCCGTGAAAGAGTATGCCAAGACTACCTCGGCCATTCGTCTGGCCACGTCGATCTGTCATGCCTGTGATGAACTTTATATGTTCAGGCCCGGGGATGACACTACTGTGGCCTGTATGAGGATTATCAACAGCAAGCCCATTCACTTAATGACAGGTCCTGCCAGCAATCCTGAGGATGACGAGCGGATGGTGGCGGACTTTGTGTCAGACCCGGAGGCTAAGACCATTGTGTGCGGAGGAACCAGCAGTACCATTGTGTCCAGAGTGCTGAAGAAGCCTCTCGATGTATCCTTGGATTATGTGGATCCGGATATTCCGCCGATTGCTTACATGGATGGCATTGATCTGGTGACAGAGGGCGTGCTGACGCTTAACCGGGTAATCCAGCTGCTTAGGCGCTATGTGAAGAAAGAAAGCGTAGTGGAGGACTTTTTCGAGGAGTTGGATAAGCCAAACGGCGGCTCCATGGTAGCCAAGATGATCATAGAAGACTGTACGGAGATTCACCTGTATGTGGGAAAAGCCGTAAACAGCGCCTACCAGAATCCGGGGATTCCGTTTGACCTGGGAATCCGGCAGAATATGGTGGAGCAGCTTAAGAGTGTGCTGGAGGATCTGGGCAAACCAGTGACAGTTACTTATTACTAGAGGGGACAGGATAAAGGAGGATGAAAAAATATGGTAACAAATGACGCAACTATACTGAAGATGAAGCACGATGTACTGTGTGAGGTAGCAAAACTGGCATGGGCAGGAGAGCTTGAGGAAAAGAGGGAGGAGCTTCCTTACAAGATGATTCCGGGCCCCCAGGCCCAGTTCCGCTGCTGTATCTACAAGGAGCGGGAGATTATCAAACAGAGAGTCCGTCTGGCAGAGGGCCAGTGCCCGGTGGGAAAAGATTCCCTCAATGTGGTTCAGGTTATCAATGCTGCATGCGAGGAGTGTCCCATTGCCTCCTATGTAGTAACAGACAACTGCCGCAAGTGTATGGGCAAGGCCTGTCAGAATTCCTGTAATTTCGGGGCTATCTCCATGGATGATACCAGAGCCCACATCGATCCCAACAAATGTAAGGAGTGCGGCAAATGCGCCCAGGCGTGTCCCTACAGCGCCATTGCCCACTTGGAGCGTCCATGTAAGAAGGTATGCCCTGTGGATGCCATCACTTATGACGAGAATGGCATCTGTGTTATAGACGAGAAAAAATGTATTCAGTGCGGAGCATGCATTCACAGCTGTCCATTCGGGGCCATCGGCACCAAGACCTTTATGGTGGATGTAATCCGCCTGATCAATGCAGGCAAGAGGGTAGTCGCTATGGTGGCGCCTGCCACAGAAGGCCAGTTCGGGCCGGAGATCACCATGGCCAGCTGGAAGACAGCCCTGAAAAAGATAGGTTTTGCCGATATGGTGGAAGTGGGGCTTGGAGGCGATATGACCGCCGCGGCCGAGGCGGAAGAATGGGCAGAGGCTTACAAGGAGGGCAAGAAGATGACCACATCCTGCTGTCCTGCCTTTGTCAATATGATCAAGCAGCATTTCCCCATGCTTCTTGACAACATGTCCACCACGGTGTCTCCCATGTGTGCCGTATCCAGGCTCTTAAAGGGACAGGATCCCGAGACGACTACCGTATTCATCGGCCCCTGCATCGCGAAAAAGAGCGAGACCCTGGACTTAAATATTCAGGACAATGCAGACTACGCCATGACATTCGGCGAAATCCGCGCTATGATGAGAGCCAAGGGCGTGGAGCTAGAGCCGGAGGAGAATACTTATCAGGAGAGCTCCGTATTCGGCAAACGCTTCGGCAACGGCGGCGGCGTGACGGCGGCTGTGGTTCAGTGCTTTGAGGAGATGGGTGAGGATATTAAGCCTGAGGTAATGAAGTGCAACGGAGCCGCAGAGTGTAAGAAAGCCCTGCTTCTTTTGAAGGTAGGAAAGCTGCCTGCTGATTTTGTGGAAGGCATGGCATGTGTCGGAGGCTGCGTAGGCGGGCCCAGCAAGCATAAGACTGAGGTAGAAGCCAAAAAGGCCAGAGATATTCTCATTGGATCCGCCGATAAGCGCAATGTCCATGAGAATCTGAAAAAAGTCGGAGCCGATAAAGTACATATGCACCGGCAGTAAAGTGTGCAAAAAGTCCCTTCTGGATGGGAGGGGCTTTTTCTTGTAGAGAGAGTGTTACTGTCCACAGGGCACCTGGGAACGGTAACGAGAGAGCAGCAAAGGAGCCGTAGGAGAACGATGCTGGTTGCAAAGGGTATTTATAAGTGTTATCATAGAAAAGAAGTCCTAAAGGGCATAGACCTGACGGTAAAGCCGGGGGAGTGCGTAGGGATTATTGGGAGTAATGGCTGTGGGAAGACCACATTGCTGTCTATCCTTGCGGGAACTCTCAAGGCTGACCGGGGGCAGGTCATGGCTGCCGGGAATGAAGCCGGGAACAATCCAAAACTCTATGGCACGGCAGTGGCCTATGTGCCTCAGGAGAATCCTCTCATTGAAGAACTGACAGTAAGAGACAATCTGCTTCTGTGGTATAAAGGAAGCAGGAAGGCTATGGAACAAGATCTGAGGGAAGGCGCAGCGGCAGTTCTGGGCATAGGGCCCATGCTGGGCCGCACCGTAGATCAGCTGTCAGGAGGGATGAAAAAGCGTCTCAGCATTGCATGTGCCCTGTCGAATCATGGACCGGTTTTGATCCTGGATGAGCCGGGCGCTGCCCTGGATATGGAATGCAAGGCGGATATCCGCTGCTATCTCAGAGAATACATGGCAAAGGGAGGGGCTGTGGTGCTTACTTCCCATGAGACAGCAGAACTGTCCGTGTGCACTAGAATGTGTGTCTTAAAGGATGGAAGGCTGGAGGATGTTGAGACCGGATTGTCAGAGGAGCAGCTTATAGGATACTTTAAGTAGCAGAGGAAAAGAGGAGGAGACAGATTATGAAATGCAGCGTATGTGGAGCAGAACTTACAGGCAGTGAGACCATCTGCCCAGGGTGCGGAAGTCCGGTGGAGAATCCATCAGAGAATGTGACAGAAGCCTCAGAGGCTGTCGCAGAGGAGATGGCCTCTGTTCAGGAAGCTGACAAGGCAGAGGAATCCATATCCAATAAGGTCCAGGGGCTGGTAGATGCCGTTCGGGATATATCGGCTCAGACGGGAGAGGCTTCAGGAGCCTTTGAGGCACAGCCCCAGGCCGAGAAGCCTAAGAAGAAGACCGGCATTATAATCGGGGTGGCAGCTGCAGCTGTCGTAGCCGTGGGAGCTCTCGCCTTTGGCCTTATGTCCCGGGAAGATCCCAAAGAGGTGGTCATTGCCGCATTTGAGAATATATATACCGATGATCAGGTAAAGCCAATGGAAGAGCTCTTCGGCATATCCCAGTTTGTGGAGAACGGAAAGACCGCAGACGTAGAGAGCTCTGTGACCGTAGTTCTTGACGACTGCTCCGACCCTTCTGTCAATGAATTTGCGGGAAGCGGAATCCGCGTAGTGGGGAGGGACGACAAGACCAATAAACGAAGCTTTGCCAATGTAGGCGTCATCTACAAGGATATGGATCTGGCCAATTTGAATATGTATTATGGGGATCAGGTTCTCATGATGTCAATTCCTGAGCTTTCCTCCAAGGTTTTCACTCTCAACCTGGGGGATGGACTGGAAGACAGGATACAGGAATCCCCGATTCTTGGGCCGATTCTGGCATCCTCCCAAGTGGATGTGGATGGGTTGTTCGACTACATCGAGGAGGCCAGGGATCAGATCGAGTCAGGCCAGACTGCGGCTCTGGATCTGGATGGGCTGTGGACCCGATACAAAGAGGGAACCCAGGCCCAGGAGAAGTTCAAAGAGGCTTTGGTGGTGGAAAAAGGGGAAAAGGGGACTTTTACCTTAGATGGCCAGGAAGTAAGCTGCAAAGGTTATGAGGTTGTGGTAAGCAAGGATTCCATGATGGAATTTCTGAGGACTACCATAGATTTCTTCCTCAATGATGAAGAGCTGAAGGATCAGTATTTAAAACAGCTGGAACAGAGCGTGAGGCTGACAGAGCTTATGGGCGGAGGAAGCGCCGGCCTGTCTGCAGATCAGATGTATTTGGACAGCATGGAGGATGTGACCGAGGCGGTAAATCAGATGATCGATTTCCTTGACAAAAGCCTGACAGATGTGAATATGACTGTTCATGTGGATAAAAAAGGCCGTCTTGCCTCTGTAAAGGGGGCAACCACATTGAATGTGGAAGAGGAGGGAAAGACAGAGATCCTTCAGGTGGACTTTGACTTTAAGCTTCAGGGAGGCTCCTACCTCACTCAGAATATGACAGCAGAGATTACCATGGAAAATAATGGGGAGCATCTCACCTGTTCCATGGTAAAGCAGGGCGCCTATGATGGGAAACAGCTTACCGGGGATCTTGGTTTTAACATAGGTCTTGATGGAAAAGACGGCTTTGACGCAGGCATAACACTTACAGGCAGCTACAACTCTGATGGCGGCGACTACCATGGCGGCATGACCATTACGGCGGACAATTCTATGGTTGTGGATTTCTCCATGAGCGGAGTAGTGGACCAGCTGGAGAAGGGGACTTCCTTCCATATGGACATCGATGAGCTGAAAGTTACGGTTATGGATGCTATGGTTCGTCTGACCATGAGCGGTGAGTATTCGTATGCTCCCTTAAAGGAGGCAGTGACTGCCCTGGAGGGGGAAAACTTTGACATTCTGGCAGCAGACGAGAATCAGTGGCAGAGCCTGTTTATGGAGGTTTATATGGGCGCAATGCAGCTTATGAGTCAGCTGTCTATGTAACATGATGATTGTTAAAAAAGAAATGGGACAAGAATATGTGGATGCATCTGGTTTATCTGAAACTGGAATTAAAGAGGGCGTGTAAGCGCCTCCCGCATCTCTATGCAGGGGCAATCATACTGCTGGCAATGGCAGGGGTGATTGCCCTTCTGTCCAGCCGGATGCTGTATGATGGCCAGGTAGTGGGCAGGGTGGCAGTAGGAGTGTCTGTGCCTAAGGAGGATACACTGGCCAGGCAGGTGGTCAAGATGATCAGCTCCTTAGAAAGTGTGGGAAGTGTCTGTGATTTTAAATATATGGACCGGGCGTCCTGTATGGAGGAGCTTCAAAAGGGGAATCTCTACGGGGTGCTGGATGTGCCGGAGGGTTTTGTTCAGGACATTATGAATGGCACTAATACTCCGGTTTCCGTGTGGTTCGGCCCTCACGCGGGGGTGGAGGGACGTCTGTTTCAGGAGCTGACAGATGCGGGAGCCCTTACTCTTAGCGCCAGTCAGGCCGGAATCTATGCCGGTAATGAGCTGTATCAGATTCTGGGGTTTTCTGAGGATGTGGGACAGATGGAATGGGATTTGAATAAGAGATATATGGATTACAGCCTCCAAAGAACCGGGTATTTTCGACATCTCAAGGTTCAGGCAACAGGTGATATAAGCCCTATGGAATTCTATGGGATCAGTGCCTATGTGCTGTTTTTGTTTCTCACGGCAATCCCGGTTTCCAGCTATCTTATGCCATCAGGGAAGGCGATGAGGCAGAAGCTGGCTCTTGCCGGAATCGGCGGCGGTTACCGTGCGGCAGTGAAGATTGCAGGTATGGGGTTACTCATGGCGGCAGCGACGCTTCCTCTGGGTTTGGCTGCAGTTTTGGGAAGGATGGTGAAGGGCAGCCTGATTCTGGTTGTGGTTTGGCTTCTTTCCTGTTCTGCGGCAGCTGGGATGGTAGTGTTTTTGTATCAGCTGGCAGGAACCTTTTTGGGAGGGATGATGCTTCTATTTTTTACGGTCACAGGCCAGCATTTTCTGGCAGGCGGCTTTCTGCCCTTCGTATTTTTGCCGAAGACCATACAGAAGGCAGCCCCCTATTTTCCTTCCTCTATTCTTATGGACAGCTTGAAAATGGCAGTATCCATGGAATGGAATTGGCATAAACTGGCAGCATGCGCAGGCCTTTTGGGAGCCACATGGCTTCTTTGTACAGCGGCGGAGGTGAGAAGGCGATGAAGAATGTGATTACCTGGTTTTTTCTCTCTTGTAAACGTTATCTGAGAAGGCCCTCCTTTCTTCTGATTCTTCTGATTCTTCCAGGAGCTACTTTCTGTATACACAGACTGGAAAAAAAGGAGGGCCAGGAGGTGAGAATTGCGGTATATGCAGAATCCGAGGAGGAAGGCAAAGGAGAGGATGAGGGGACCGTTCCCTTAGAAAAGGAGCTGGCAGGAGTTCTTGTCCGGGGAGAGAGTGCGGAAGGCAAAGGGCTTTTTCAATTTTACCAATGTGACAGTGAAGAGCAGGTAAAGGCCCAGGTGGCTTCCAGACAGGCGGAATGCGGGTATGTGATCTCTAAAGATTTGCGGCGCAAGCTGGACGAGAAAGATGCCAAAAGGTGTATTCGCGTTTATTCTGCCCCATCAACCGTTCTGGCAAAGCTCTCCACAGAGGTGGTCTTTGCATCTCTGATGAAGCTTTACGACCGAGAGATCTTTTTAAACTATCTTATGGAGTCAGAGCTTGTGGGGACAAGGGGAGAAGAGGCAAAGGAGCTGGCAGGAAATCTGTATGACAAATGGATGGGAAACGGCAGTACCTTTCGATTCGATTATCATTATCTGAGTCAGGACGGGGAAAAAAGAGAAGAGGATTCCATGTCTGCCCCAGTGTTTCCTGTAAGAGGGATGGTGGCAGTCTACCTTTTTCTGACAGGCCTTTACAGTGCCGTAATGCTGGGAAATGATGAGAGGAAGGGGCTGTTTCTGCCTCTCCTGCCAGGAAATCGCCTGGTATGCCGTCTGGCGGTTCTGGGAGCTCCCGTATTTCTTGCTGCGCTGTCAGCCATAGGCGCTCTTGGAACAGGGGGATGCTTTGGAACCATCAGCCGGGAGATCCTTCTCATGGGAGAGTATGTACTGGCTGTGTGCATGTTCTCCTATGGCATAAAGACGGTCTGCCGGGTTCCTCAGGTGGTTTGCTGTCTGATTCCGCTGTTTTTGGTGGGAAGCCTGGTGTTTACTCCGGTTTTTGTGGATATCAGGCAGTTTTTTCCGGCCTGGGGGTGGATGGAGAAGCTGTTTTTACCAGCCTATTATCTGAGAAGGTTTTGAGGGTCACGGTGATGTCCCTTGGTCTTCCATGTCCGGAAGCAGAATATAAAATATCCATGCCGCGTTCCAAACAGAAGACTGCAGGGATAGCCCTTCATAAAGTCGGAACGGAATTCATCTCTGGACAACAGATCATTGCTGCCAGGTTCATAGATGGTTTCGGAGCGGAAAACTCTGCTCATATGAAGAAAAAGCATTTCAAAGATCTGTTGGGCCGCTATATCTATGATGTAGTCCTTCTTTAGAAGAGGAGCCTCCAGGATTTGTCCTATGCTGTGAAAGACAAGAGGTTCCTCAATGCCAAGAAGAAGCCGTACTTTTCCATGATTGTCAATATCATAAACCATCCGGCTGTAAAATCCTTTCCCGATATTCTGACCTTTGTAATTGGCATTATCAAGTTTTGCTTCCACCTGAAACACGTCCTGTAGGGTGTGATCCACAATTTTGGCGATGGTGGAGATCCTTGGTGAAAACTCACAAGGCTTTCTGACGCCGACCTTTCCTACAATAGCCTGATCCTCCATCATAATATGGCCGGTGAGCCAGCCCAGGACAACGCCAAGAAAGCGCTCCATGGAGGCGGAGGAATAGTTCGACATCCTCAGCTCCTGTCTGAGAGAGATCAAGGTTTTATCCCGAAAGTTATCGTGTATCTTCTTATGCTTTCCATATCCCTTGTATTGGATGGAGCGCATAAATGCCTCCTCCTCTGAAAAATGCTTCATGGTATATCCTTCCAGATACTTTATGCCTTCTTCACAGGCATGCCAGGAAGACCGGGTATCCTTCATATGTTCCATGAGCCTGCCTACAATCCGAAAAAGATTGGCATGGGCTGTATCAATGATGTCTACGCCAATATTATATTGCTCATTCCACTCTACTTTTTCCATGAATTATCGTTTCCTCCCATATCTGCTAAGTGATATTACTGTATCATATGCAGGATGGGAGGAATTTGTCCATGGCGGGTGTGGGTATGTCCTTTTTTAGGGCGAAAAAGCATCTGACAGCTTCACGATGATGATATCTCCCTTGACCGTTATGCTTCCCTCACGGGGCCAGTCAGGATCTCCCGTGACAGAGGAGGCCAGTTCTCTGTAAAGCTCCTGATCACCTTGATTTAAGGTGGTAATCTTAAGTCCCATGGTATTAAACCAGTGTCCGACTCGGCCGGATATACCGCCGGGAGTATGAGCCTCTGCTTCAAAAAAGGACAGGCCTATGAGTTCTCCTCTGGCGGCAGTGTCCGTAAGGCCGGCGCTTCTGCCTCCGACAAAGGCTACCCGGTATTCCAAAATATCCTTGTCTCCTGCCGCATGGCAGATATCGGAGTAAAGTCTGTTGGCAGTAAGAACATCACTGCGGTAGGCCTCCCAGCTGGTCTCGTACAGCTGAGTCATGGAGCGCCCGTTCTTTATAACTCCTAGGACGCAGAATAGAATGAGGACGGCAGATAAGAGCTTGGACGGCAGGTTCCCTAGGGGTGTTTTTTTCAGGGAAGCCTGATCCCATGTAGTCAGGAAGGCCATGAAAAAAGCCGATGTAAGGGGATAGACCAGCTGCGTGCGCAGAGGAAGCACCCAGCCTGTAACTAGTATGAGGAAAAAGGGAGAGAGGATAAAGAGCCCCAGCCCTACAAGGTACCAGATATAATCAAGAACTCCCCGGCGTTTCTTCCAGCCGTGAACCATTGCCAGAATCGAGGAGAGGGCCGCGGCAGGAGCATAGGCTTTTCTGAAAAAGATATTTTCCCCTTTCAGAACCGATTTTATTCCTTCTCTTACATAGAAGATACAGACAGACACATCGTCTTTTCCCCAGTGGAACTGATTTTCTATATAAATTGAATCTGAGGCTGCAAATTTTTTGGCCAGGGATGCGGCTGACAGATAAAGGAGGCAGCCGGCAGCAAATACAACAACATGTTTTAACCCGTAGCCCAGGGTGTTTTTTGAGTTTCCGCTTATGTAGCAGAGAAGAAAGGAGATCAGAACAAGGCTGATATATAGAGGCACCATGGACTGATAAGTACCAAAAGCCCAGACCATGGAGAGGAGTCCGGGAATCAGCCAGAATAATTCTTCATGATATACATACCGTCCCACACAGAAGGCGGCAGACACGGAGAGCAGGATGGCGAAGGACAATTCAAAGGCCTGAACAATGAAAAGGAACTGCTCTGCAAACAGCGGGCTGGTGACAAACAATGCAGGAAGTAAATAAAGAAAGGTGCAAAAAGTCTTGGAATGTCCGCACCAATGGAAGCAGCAGAAGGACAAAAAATAACCGGACGTCCACATCATAAGGGCAGCCATGACAGCCGACCAAAAAGGAACCAGGCGCCCCGGTCCCAACAGCCGGCTGGTGAGAGTCATTCCGAATCTGGATGAGGTGATCCATGTCTTTTGCATTAATGCAGGTTGGATAATCATGAGTTCGCTGTCCAGGAAAATATTGTCATGCACCATCCTTGTGCCATAGGCCAGAACTATGAGAATCCCAAGGATCCAGGGCAGATATCTGCGGCCTTCCCGAAACTGCTGCCACTCCCCCAAGAGCTGTTTTATGTGGGCTTGGAACATTGTGATTCCTCCTTACCTAAAATAGACAGAAACAATACCTGCCGCCATGGATTACATTGGCGGCAGGTATTATTATGGTACAAACGACTCTTAGTTTCCGTTCACCCTTCTCTTTACATAGGTGGTGTGCAGAAGGTGATGAGCCTTTTCGCTTCCCGGTTTCCCAAGGTAGGTATCATAAAGCTCCTTAATCGCCGGATTCTCGTGGGACTTGCGGATGGGGTTGCCCTTGTCGGAATCATAGAGCACCTTGGCCCTGAGAGCACGGATATCCACGGTGTTGCGCACATATCCCGGCTGCTGGGGCTGGCCGCCGCCGTTGATACATCCGCCTGGGCATCCCATGATCTCGATAAAGTGATAATTGGCTTCACCGGCCTTCACCTTGTTCAGAAGCCTTCTTGCATTGCCAAGGCCGGAGGCTACGGCAACTTTCACATCCATGCCGGCCACGTTGTAGGAGGCTTCCTTGATGCCTTCCATACCCCGGACATCGGTAAAGTCAAGGCTCTTAAGCTCCTCGCCGGTGAGAGTCTCCACGGCTGTACGAAGGGCAGCCTCCATAACACCGCCGGTAGCTCCGAAGATTACGGCGGCGCCGGTGCCAAGGCCTAAGGGAGCGTCAAATTCCTCATCAGGCAGGGTGGTAAACTTAATTCCCACTTTCTTGATCATGCGGGCCAGTTCTCTGGTGGTTAAGGAATAATCCACATCAGGCACTCCGTTGGCCGCCTGGTCGGGTCTTCCAATCTCGAACTTCTTGGCAGTACAGGGCATAATGGATACGGACACGATGTCCTCAGCCTTAATGCCGCATTTCTCAGCATAGTAGGACTTGGCGATGGCGCCGAACATCTGCTGAGGAGACTTGCAGCTGGAAAGATTCTCTGTCATATCCGGGAAATAGTGCTCGCAGTACTTGATCCATCCGGGAGAACAGGAGGTGATCATGGGAAGCACTCCGCCGTGCTGAACTCTCTCAATAAACTCGTTGGCCTCCTCCATAATGGTAAGGTCCGCGCTGAAATTGGTGTCAAATACCTTGTCAAAACCGATCCTTCTGAGGGCAGCTGCCATCTTGCCTTCCACATTGGTGCCGATGGGATAACCGAATTCCTCACCCAGTCCGGCCCGGACAGCGGGAGCGGTCTGAACGATCACGTGCTTTGACGGGTCTGCAATGGCTGCCAGCACATCATCGATCTGGGATTTCTCCTGAAGGGCGCCGGTGGGGCATACGGCGATACACTGGCCGCAGGATACACAGCTGGTCTCGCCCAGGCCCATGTCAAAGGCAGAGCCGATAAAGGTGGCAAAACCTCTCATGTTGGCGCCGATGACGCCGATGCCCTGGGTCTTCTCGCATACGGCCACACAGCGGCGGCACAGAATACACTTGGAGTTATCCCGGAACATGTGGGCGGCACTGTCATCAATACAAGATGGGGTCTTTTCTCCATCGTAGTAGGCTTCGTCCTCCACACCCAGTTCCTTCGCAAGCTGCTGCAGCTCGCAGTTGCCGCTTCTCACACAGGAGAGGCATTTTCTTTCATGGTTGGACAGAAGAAGCTGAAGGGTCTTTTTGCGGGATGCCAAAACCTTGGGGCTGTTGGTCCATACCTCCATGCCATCATTTATGGGGTAAACGCAGGATGCCACCAGGCTTCTTGCGCCTTTTACTTCAACCACACAGATACGGCAGGCGCCGATCTCGTTGATCTCCTTTAAGAAGCAGAGGGTAGGAATCTCGATATGAGCCAGCCGGGCCGCTTCCAGGATGGTGGAACCCTTGGGAGCGCTTACTTCTAAGCCGTTAATTTTAATTGTGATATTCTCCATTCCGATTCTCCTCCATTACTTCTTGTAGATTGCGCC
>JAAWHU010000002.1 GCA_022796015.1 Hungatella sp.
CCCATAGCCTGAATCGCCATCTCCAGAGCCATATGCCCGTTCACCATGAGGGACAGCTCCGGCACATCCAGATATTCTTTTAATCTTGATTCCAGCTCCTGATGATACTTTCCCATATTGGTAAGCCAGCGGCTGTCCCACAAAGGCTTTATGGCTTCTATGTATTCCTCATAAGGAGGCATGGAAGACCGGGTTACAAAAATTTTATCTCCATTCATATCCACATTTCCTCCTGTCAACTGTCATTTTTCAGTCTGCTGCACAGCCCCTGATCCAGAATCTGCCACATTGCTTCCGTCCTGCGCCCTGCCCTGACACAACTATCAGGCGCGAATATTCACCGTTACTTCCGCAATTCCATACCGGCAGATCACCCCAATATCTCCACATCCTGTATCATCACCGGCTTCCCGGCCTCCTGACACAGCCTCACCAGAGAACTGTGATCCCCATAATAGGCGTCACACAGGGCAATGGCCCGGTCCATATCGGGCGTGTCGTCATAGATTCCCCAGCCAGCCTCACAGTACTCCTTCACAATCCCCTCATACTCTTCCCACAGCTGAGGCCTCATAGCCTCTATGGTGGCCCGAATCAAGGGATGAGGCCTCCACAGCAAGGCCACCTCACCGGCATTGTCCCGGAATACCCCAAGGGCATAGTTCATCTTGACAAGCATCCGCTCACTGTTCTGCAAAAGCCCGGTCACGCTGGTATTGTAGAGGATAATCTTCTTCCAGCTGCCATCCGGCTTCTCAATCACCTTCTGCCACTCCTTCGGCACTTCCACATTCTCTTTCCTGGTGCTTAAGACCTTATCCACCTTAGGCGACCCCAGCCCCAGAATCTTCCCGTCCCAGTACGCCCTGTCAGCCGATGTGGTCTTACTAAACTCTGTCAGCACATCCACATAGATCTGCCGCATCTTCTCTGACTGTACAATTACCTTATCTGCATAAAGAACTGCCGGATTCGTGCAAAAATGCGCCATTCCTTCTACTGCTTCTTTATTGTCCGGTTCTATCTCACCCAATATAAAATAAGGTATATATACTAATTGATCTGTATATTGTTTTAAATTCTTGGAATAAAAGAAAGGATGAACACTGGTCAAATAGTTGCACTCATCATAGGGGTTATGTATAAAGATCATATCCGGCCTGTGGTGCTCAAAGTCGTAATCCTTATAGCTGGTTACCGGCACATAGTCCGGGTACAGATCACCCTCGTAGTGTTCCTCCCGAAAACTTCCATCTGGATTCTTTGTATAATATGGAATGGGAATCACATAAGCGTCGCAATCCGGATCTTCATCTGCCGCTTTCCAGACGCTCTCAAGAGAATCCCACATAGATGCTTTATATGGAAGAAAGACCGCTTCCGTGCGGACTTTCATATCATTTTTAATACTGTTTTCAACCTGAATCAGAGACTTGCGCAGGTTCTTGTAAGCCCGGCCTGCATTCATGGACTGTCCCTGACCTAAAAGCGCGTAGAGTTCATAGACGGTCTCGCAGTACCCCTCCAAAAGAGTGACTGTCACAAATCCTTCGCCCTCCGTCTCCTCTATGGTCTCGCCCAGATTAATGGCGCTTTCCTGACACTGAGCCAGCAATTCCTGTGCACTTTCATACAGCCCCTTTTCTATGGCCCTTTTGATGCCCTCATGGACCTGGCCTAAGAGTCTTATAAGCTCCAATGCCTGTTCCTTCTGTGCCTTCCTCATAGAATCCCGGTCTCCCTTTTACGTCTTTTTTTGAATAATATGGAATATTGGTCACCTAAAAGGTGATGCGGACATTGCCGCTTCGCTCCCTGCTACGTCAGAATCTCCGGCAAAATCCCGAAGCTTCTGTTCCCAAGGTCCTGGCCTACCCAATGCGCAGGCGGGGGACATCCATATGTCCTCATCCTGCCTTCTAATGCCGCATTCCTGCTGCCGTCTGATCATCCCACCGGGCGTTTTTTGCCCCGTGGCTCAGGCCGCTGCATTTTTTATATCATGAACACATGATTCGGTCCTTTTTATGTCTTCTGTGATTCCAGAAAACCAGGTAAAATGCCGGCTTAACCGCCTTCATTTATCCGCTCATCTGTCCTTATGATCCATGATTTTTATATCTGTCTTTTCTGCCATCAGCCTTCCCTGCGCCCTCTGGCCTCTTCTCCCCGCCGCTTCACATTGCACGCGGCATTCTGCTTTTTGTCCGCCTTATATCCGCAGTAAGGACATGTAAATACATCTCCACCAGGAGCCCCCTGAGCTTCTTCACTCTGCCGGCCAGCATCACTGCCTTCCTGAGCCGCATTTCGTTTACCGGATATCCCGCCCCAGATCTCTTTGCATCGGCTGCAAGTCCTGCCTATATCCTTTGACGGCACCTCCACCAGTTCTATGGCCTGTTCCCGGCATTTTTGGGTCAGGCGGCTGCAGATATATCCCCTCTGCCATGTGGAAGCCAGATGGTTCATCTTCCTTGACGGCCCTGATGTGCCTGACCTTGGAAGCCTGGGATAATAGACTGCCTTCGGCTTTTCTTCCTTTATAAAACGGTTCAGCTCCTGGTTAATATATCCGTGGAGCTGCCCGGTCAGCCGTTCTTTGTTGGCATAATACTTCTTTCTGCCTGGATTGGCCTGACGGTTCTGATTGTAAATAGTGCTCTGTTCCTGAAGCCAGTCGGAGAGCTTGGCCTGATACCGGCCTAATTCTTCTCCGTATTCATGGCCCTCATCTGTCACCAGCATTGTCAGCATCCCAAAAGAGACGCCCACTCTTTTTTCGTGGTCTCTGTGCCCTTTTACCGCCACATCCACGGGAACCCTCAGTTCCACCCTGCTTTCTTCCGCAAAAAGGCGGATCTGAATCTGTCTTGTGTAAGTGTTGCCGTCTGTCAGAGGAATAAAGATTCGTTTCCTCTTTTCTTTTATGGAAATGTAAATGCCATGGTCTTTGTAGCGGTAAGCGCGCTCCGTCATGGAAAATCCTTTCACCTCATCGGTGTGAGGCGCTTTATGAAGCTTTCTCACCTGCCTGCACAGATAACCGTTTGCTTTTTCCACGTCCACATCTGCCGCAAGGGCATCGTAGTGACAGCGGATCTCCTTGGGAAGATTGAGAGGGGAACCGTTGAGCACAGAATCTAAAGCATTGTTGACCTTAATCAGGTATCTGAGAAAATGCCTCTCCTCCTCTGTCAGGCCCTGATTCTTACTGATATTATTGAGAATCAAAGTTTTGGTTCTGGTCCACTGACTTTTGATGTCTCCCAGCGCCTCAAAAACTGCAAGGTAAAAATAGACGGAAGGCATCTTTAAGTTCTCCCTCAGGCCGCTGCGGGTCATCTCGTTCTGTATGGTGTAACCCGGGTAAAGCTTAGACAGGCTTCTGATCCCGCCATAGCGCCGGTACACATAGTTCTTAACCTTACCATAGTCCTCCCCAATCTCCAAAAGCTTATCCATATCTTCCTTGGAGACAGGAAATTTATTGTATTGACGGACAATCTTACACACAGTCTCCTGGGGCATGTCACCTTCCTTTTTGACAATCCTCTCACATCTATTTGTCCCAAAAAGTGTACTTTTTGGGGAATCAAAATTGGGGACAAAAACAAATATATTCTAATACAATATCGTCAAAAAATCAAGAAACTTAACGTCTTTTTCTGTCCAATTTGTTCCATAGAAAGGATTCCCCAAAAAGTACGCTTTTTGGATCATTGATTTCACCGCCTTTTCCGCATCTTCCTCTCCTTCCACTCCTTCCCCTTCCTGTAAAACGTAGATGCAGGCATTCCGCACAGTTTTGCCGCCTGTCTTCCCGACATCTCGCCGGATGCCCATCTCCGGCATGTTTTGTCAAAATTCCTGGGGAGGGGATTGACCGGCCTTCCGAAATGGACTCCCCGGACTTTGGCGGCTTCGATGCCTTCCCTCTGCCGTTCCCTAATATTTTTCCGCTCATTTTCGGCCACAAAGGACAGTACCTGAAGAACGATATCACTTAAGAAGGTGCCCATAAGATCTTTCCCACGCCGGGTATCCAGAAGGGGCATGTCCAGAACCACTATATCCACCTTTTTCTCCCGAGTCAGCATTCTCCACTGTTCCAAAATCTCTTCATAGTTGCGTCCCAGACGGTCAATGCTTTTTATGTACAGCACATCGTCTTCCCTCAGCTTTTTCATGAGGCGCATATACATAGGGCGTTCAAAATCCTTACCTGACTGTTTGTCCACATAGATATTTTTCAGTGAAAGCTGCATCTGGGTAAGAGCCAGCAGCTGACGGTCTTCTTTCTGTTCCTTTGTGCTTACACGGGCGTATCCATACAAGTTGCTCATGGCTTCCTCCTTCTGGGCCGGCCGCCGGGCTTGACGGCCCTGGTATAATTAGTGCGGTTTGATCTTACCTGTTTCTGTTTTCGATGGCCATAAATGGATAATAAGAAGTAAAAAAAAGAGCCGGGAATCTCATCTCAGGATTCCTGGCTCTGTAAAATAAAAGATTGGGGGGGATAATTGAAATCCGATATAGTAATAGGCAGTCCCATACCTGCTCCTTTTGGTATCTCACCATCTTCCCCATCATTTTAACAGATAAAAGCCAAAAATAAAAGGCGTAAAAATGCAGCCCCTTTCTTTTTGTGAAAGCGGCTGCTCTTTCTGACAAATCAGTTTTATTTCCCTTCAAATTCCTCAATAATCTCTTCCAAGGGCTTCAGCTTCTCCAGCTCATCCATCATGCGGTTATAACCCAGGCGGTCAAGCTCCGCCAGATAGCTGTCCCACGTGGCATCCACGTTGATCTGCCCTAAGACGGCCTGGGTTCGGTAGTTGGATACATAGGCCTCCAAATCACTGTTGATCTCCTGCTTGATGATCTCATAGTCTGTCTCGCCGGCCAGATCCTCTTTGTAAGGCCTGTGCTGCCATTTCATCCATACGCCATCATCACTCTCAGACCAGTATTTGCTTCCTGCCTTAAAGAGGGGTTCCTCGCCGATCCATCCCGTAACCTTCTTGGTCTGGCCGAACTGGCTGAAACTCCATGTCCCCTTTTCCCCGGACTTTAAGACATTGATCTTTACAGGCGTTTCACCGGACTCGTCCCATTTCCAGTCAACATCCTTCTCCCCCATGAACATGGCAGCCGTCACATCCGTGTTGTCGCTGCCAAACAGGGTATAATCTACGAACTGTAAAATTCTGGCCAGTTTGCCGTCGTCTACGTTGGCATTGACATAGAACTTTCCGTAGGCCGGGGAAGGATTCACCGTAGCGCTCACTTCACCGCCATCTGGCTTTATCCCCGGCGTCATAAGGATTTTGGCATTGGGATCTCGCTCCATAATGGTGAGGGGCGGACGGTCGGAGGCCCAGCTGTTTAAGGCGTTGGTGGATGTGATCCAGTATCCGGCTACGCCTGTATTTACCTTATCCCAGGCAACGTTTCTGTCATTGTTGATGATCTCAGGATCCAGCAGATTCTTTCCGTACAGCTCCTGGAACCCTTTTAAGAAATCCTTGTATTTCTCCATGGCATAGTACTGCTCTGCCCTTCCCTTCTGATTGTTGATCCCCGTATTGAATCCGTAGGCGGAAAAGAAGGCTCCCTGGGCAATGTTGGGATTGGTTGCTCCTCCCACGGCTCCTATGGTATCATTCTTGCCTGTGCCATTGGGATCCTTGTTGACAAATGCATCCATGATCTCCATGAATTTGCTTAGTTCGATCCCATCGTCAGCCACATAAAGCCTGTCCGACACCTGCTCCACGTTAACGCCTAAGTCGATTCCCAAATTCTCGATCCAGTCATAGCGGTAGAAATCTCCAGGAAGATAGTAGTCCACGAACTGGAAGGTCAGGCCTGTCAGGTAGATAAACTCATCTTCATTTTCCGGATTTAAGGTCTGTTTGTACAGGAGCGGATACTGGTCGTAATGCTCCATAAGCCTGGGACAGTACTTCTCTGCCATTTCCCTTGGAATGGTGCGGATCAGCTCCTGCTCCCTCATCCAGCTGGGTGTCTTTACCTCCGTCCACATGCAGTCCGGCATCTCCCCGGAAGCCAGCAGAAGATCCACTGTGTCCGATGTCTCCGCTTTCTCCACGGTCAGATTAATATTCAGGGCATCCTCGATCATCCTTTCCACATAGGAGCCATCCTCATAGTCCGCATAGCACCACTGCCCTGTATAAGTGATGTCATAGGTCTTTTCAGGATCTTCTTCCCCGCTGCTTCCTCCCTTTTGGGACTCTCCCGAGCTGCCGGAGCCTCCCGAATCCCCAGAACACCCTGACAGTACCAGAGACACCCACAATCCTGCTGCCAAAACTCTCTTAATATGTTTTCTCATGATAATCTCCTTTCAACTCTCTGCAACCTTAGGTAATTGCCAAACTCAAAACTTGGCCGAATATTCTGCCCATATCTTACAGGAAAAGACCTTTGACTTTCGCAATCACCTGCTCTACAACCTGGAAAGCTCTTTTCTGGGAATCCTCCTGATTCTGAGGCTGGACAGACAGTTCCCATCCTCCGGCCCCCCTGCACAATACCCGAGGAGCAGGGCGCTCTCCGTAAAATACATGGCACAATAGCAGTATCCGTGATCCTCCTCGGTCTCAAAAGGGATTTCCTCGCCGAATGTCTTTCCATTATCATGGCTTACAGCCAGCACAAGAGGAGTCCTTCCTCCCGTAAAGATCTCTGTGGTCTTTTTTCTCCCATTGTATTCCGGCACCGGATTCCACACAGCGTAGATATCCTTTGTCTTCTGATCCCGCTTCATGCTTAAGGGGCTGTTGGGCGCCGTGAACCGGGAGGGCTGGGCTCCGGTCCAGGTATTTCCGTTATCCATGGAATACATCTCATACTGCCTTCCCAGGTCCGTCCTTGCAAATCCCCACAAAACCCCCGGATACAGCTCAAGAACTCCCGGCTCCTGAAGCCCTGAGCTGCAGTGTGTCAGGTGGGGCATGGAGCATTTGCCCTCTGCTGCCTTCCAGGTGATCCCGTCGTCATCGGAATAGAAGAACATGGCCTCCGACCGGCTGTCAAATCCAAAGTCTCCGGTTCTGTGGCAGGCTGCCGGAATCAGAATCCTTCCGCTTGAAAGCCTGACCACCCTGTCATTGTTCACCACAAAAAATCCCTCCTGAGGCGTGCAGTTCACCCGCTCCCCCCAGGTCTTCCCCTCGTCCTTTGACCGTCTCAAAAACATCATTGTCTTGGTGTAGGTGCATCTGGCCAGATAAAACAGGCCCAAATCTCCGTTCTTCATACGCATCAGAGAAGCGCACATCACATTTACCACATTCTCCTCCTCGTAGTCCACAACCTTTTGGTCCCCGTAAAAGGTCCTGCCGCCATCCTCCGATACCGCCATACAGATATCCGCGGGAGCCCAGTCCGCATAGCTTTTTCCCCTGTACTTGCTGTAGGCAAAGGCGATAGTTCCGTCCTTTCGTTTCAGGAAGGCCCCCTCGCTGTTTCTGGGATTCTCCTTATCCGGCCGAAAATCCGCCGACACACTTCCTAATTCCATCTTTTTTATCCTTCTTTCTATCCTTTTACTGCTCCCACCATGATTCCTTTTACAAAATACTTCTGAAGGAATGGATACACTGCCACAATAGGCAGAACCACAATGATGGTGGTGGCCGCTTTTATGGTGTCCGGGTTAGCGTCCACCATGGAGCCTATGGCCTCCACTCCTCCTGAGGATGCGGAGTTGGCCATGGTGTCCAGCATTCTCCTGAGAAGATACTGGAGGGTAGTGAGGCTGGCGGTCCTTCTGCAGTACACCATATTGTCAAACCATGCGTTCCACTGCCCTACCATCTGCCACAGAGCCACCGTAGCGATAACCGGTTTGGAAAGGGGCATGATAATGGAACTGAATATTCTTACCTGGGAGGCCCCGTCGATGCTGGCCGCCTCCTCCATCCCCTTGTCTATGGAGAAGAAATAGTTCCTAATAATAATCGTATTGTAGATGGAAAATCCTGATGGCAGGATGTACACCAGAAAATTATTGAGAAGCCCCAGCCGCTTCATGTTCAGATAGGCCGGAATCATGCCGGCGGAGAAGAACATGGGGATCAGCAGCACTGCCGTAATAAATTTCCTAAAGGGCATCTCCGTCCTGGTGAGGGCATAGGCAGCCATACAGCATACCAGGGCATGAACCATGGTTCCCGATACGGTTCTCAATATGGAAATGACAAATGCAGTAATGATCTCACTGTCCTGAAAGCACTGCTTGTAGGCATCCAGGGTCCAAACCTTTGGCAGAACATTAATGTGCATATAAGATATATCCTGGGCTCTGGAAAAGGAACGCACCACCACATCCCAGAAGGGAATCAGTATGGTAATGCAGAACAAAACCATAAATACGGCGTTGCAGATGTCAAAGGCTTTGCTTCCTGCAGACTGCTTCATCTTTCTTCTTGGTTCCTCGTGTGCCATAGCTCTACCTCCTTAGATAATCTTATATTCCGGGTTTGCCTTTCTGGCAAACCAGTTGGCGAACAGCACCAGCGCCAGACTCACCACGTTCTGGAACAGTCCGATGGCTGTGGAGAAATCATACCTGCTTTCCACCATACCTTTCCGGTACACATAGGTGGAGATTACATCTGCGGTCTGGTAGGTGGCGTCATTGTATAAGTTGAACACCGGGTCAAATCCCACGCTTACCAGGCTTCCGATATTTAAGATCAGCATGGTGCACATGGTGGGAAACATGGCCGGCAGGGTTATGTAGAGGATTCTGTGAAACCGGTTAGCTCCATCAATGCTGGCCGCATCATACATGGTCGTGTCAATTCCCGCAATGGTAGCCAGATAGATGACGATGCTGTACCCCGTGGATTTCCACAGGTTGGTGATCAGATAGATGGGCACAAACATATCCTTCTGAGCCATAAAGTACAGAGGCTTTTCCAGAATGCCCAGTTTTATGAGGATGGCATTAAACACGCCCCCCGTAGGCGACAAAAGCTGATATACAAAGGTGCCTACCACAACCCAGGAGAGAAAATGGGGCATATAGGTGATGGTCTGAACCACACTTTTAAAGCGCTTACTGGCAATCTCATTGACCAGAATGGTAAAGACAATGGTCACCGGAAATGTAGTAAGCAGAGTCAGAATACTGATCTTTAAGGTATTGCCCAGAACCCTGTAAAAATTCGGGTCCGAGAACAGGGCATGAAAATGCTTCAGCCCCACCCAATCGCTGCCTTCGATTCCTCTTGCCATCTTATAGTCCTTAAAGGCGATGGTCAGTCCTTCCATAGGCATGTAGCAGAATAAAATCACAAGAATCAGGGCCGGAAGGAGAAACATATAAAACGGCAGATATTTCCGGATCTCTTTTAACAGCCCTTTGTTTCCCATAGTTTTTGTTTTACCCATATAGCGTTCCTTTCTTTTAAAGCTGGTTGGCTTTGCCATAACAGTTGCCGCGCTCCCGGGTGCGCTTTATATTATCTGTTCCTCAGGCTTTAAGGTGTCCGCCATCAGAACAGGAATATAACAGTTTCAGTCTGAACCTGAATTCGTGTTCTTTAAATCTGTAGGAATCTCCAAGAACCGGCCCACAGCTGTTTGAGCCGATACCGTTCTGCCTGTAATCCAGACATAATACTGTACTTTTACAAGGCTTTAGTTCATAGTTGTGAGCCTTTTGGGTCAATTCCTCCTGTGTGTATCGGGATGCATTGAAGCTAAAGGGCGACTCTCCCACGGCTCCTAACCTCCCCCATGGTCCTGATAGGATTACATAATCACACCCGCAGTGGCTGCCGTTTTCCTGGGGCCTTATGTAATCCTCATGCATGTCTTCCACTCTGCTGTGGTAAATGCCGTGGCTGGCCGCCTGGGACTTGTCCTCATAGCTTTCCTGGGGCCCCATGCCATAGTAGGTAACCTGATTCCCCTCTCCCGGCAGGAACAGCCGGAGTCCGAAGCGGGGAAGATCAGGAAATTCCTCATCTTTTTTTACCCTCATGTCCACCGTAATATCCCCCTTCTCCCCCACAAGCCATTCTGTGTCAATATTCAGAATCCTCTGGACGGAATCAGCGGACAGCGACATAACGCTGTGAATACAGATGCCGTCTTCCCTTTTCTCATAAGTATTCTCATAGGCCCTGACAACGGTTCTGTGGTACCGGGCCTTAAGCCATTGTTCCTTGATCTTTCTGTCATTATCTGTAGGAGCCCTCCAGATATTTAGCTCCATAGGCTGATGAAAAAGGCTGCGTCCATGGCAGGTAAGCTGTGTAAACAGTCCGTTGCGTTTATCCAGCCTGTACACAAATCCTGTTCCTTCTATTATAATGTGCTTCCCGTCCTCCCTCACCCCAAGGGACGGCCTGTCTTCCCTGACCTTTATCTCTCCTCCCGCAACCCCTTCCTGCCACATAAGCCTTGCCGCCTGGTTTCTCCCGTCCCGGTTGCACAAAAGGAGCTCATCGAATCCCAACACATATCCTTTCTCCATAATTTCTGTCCTGGTTTTCAGATGATAATACAGCTTCAGATAACATCTTCCCTGTTCCGGTATCTGATCCTGGGGCAGTATTAGAACCTTCTCTCTTGTATGGGGCTCTATGGAGGGAAGGTCACGAATCTGCCCCTCTGCCGTAATGTAACCATCACAGCACACCTGGTAGGACAGCTCCATGTAATCCTTAAGGTTTACAAAATCCAGAACATTGAAAAGCCATACCTCCTTGGTCTCCTGACAGAAGGATGCCCTTGCAGGACGGTTCACATTCTTATATTCCAGGAGCCCGGTATGGGGCCTGCGATCCGGATATACCAATCCATCCATACAGAAATTCCCATCGTGAAGCTCCTCTCCGTGATCGCCGCCATAGAAGTATATGGCCCTTCCCTCTTTTGATATCCCTTTATAGACGCCGTGATCGCACCATTCCCACACAAAACCGCCGCACATTTCCCTGTGGTTTTGGATCATCTGATAATAGTCCTCCAGATCTCCCGGCCCGTTGCCCATGGCATGGCTGTACTCACACATGAGAAAGGGCTTATCCGGCCGGCTGTCCAAATATTCCTTCACTTCCTCAAGAGAAGGGTACATTCTGCTGTACAGATCAATATTAGAAAAATCATAGGTCCTGTCAGGGCTTTTATAATACGCGCTTTCAAAATGAGTCAGCCGCCCGGGGTCAAACTGTTTCATAACCCTTAAGGCCTCCTCAAAGGTACACCCGTAAGCACATTCATTTCCCGCAGACCACACCACCACACAGGGCCTGTTCTTGTCCCGGTGCACACACAGCATAGCTCTGTCCACGGCAGCCTCTATGTAATCGGGATTGTCGGCGATCCGTTTGTTCCAGCGGCGGCTCACCTCCTCCCAGCTGTCATCCTTCAGATACTGGTTCTGGGTGCCGTGGCTCTCATTGTCCGCCTCGTCCATAACCAGGAATCCATACCGGTCACAGAGCTGGTAAAACTGAGGCCCATTAGGATAATGGCTGGTGCGTATGGCATTGATATTATGCTGTTTCATGAGAAAGAGATCTCGTTTCATGTGCTCCACATTTATGGTAAACCCTGTGACTGGATCCGAATCGTGGCGGTTCACTCCCCGGAACTTGATCTCCCTGCCATTGAGGCATACCGCCTTGTTTTTTATGGAGATCTCCCGGATTCCCACCTTCTCCGTGATCACCTCGTTCTCAGTCTCCAAAACCAGGGTGTAGAGATAAGGTTCCTCAGGATTCCACAAGCAGGGATCAGGTATGCTCATGGAAATCCGTTCTTCATATTCCTGACCGTTAAGCCTCTCCCAGGTAAGCTCCTCCCCGGCCTCCCTCCCTTCGCTGTCATAGAGGGATACCTTGACAGGTATGCTCCCGCCGAAAAACTTAATCCTCACATCCACCCTTCCCACCTTTCCTGTCTTTGTGGTAATAAAATAATCAAAAATCCCCTGGCCGGGTCTTCTTAAAAGGTACACGTCTCGAAAGATTCCGCTCATGCGGAATTTGTCCTGATCCTCCAGATAACTTCCATCGCACCACTTCAGCACCAGAACCGCCAGCTTGTTGTCTCCCTCCCTCAGATAATCTGTCACGTCAAACTCACTGCTGGCATGGGACACCTGGCTGTATCCCACAAACTCCCCGTTCAGCCACACATAAAAACAGGAGTCCACCCCTTCAAAATTCAAAAATGCCCGAGGCGCCTTGTCGTCCCTCTCATAGGAAAACATACGCACATACGCCCCGCAGGGATTATCCAAAGGCACGTAAGGCGGATCAATAGGGAATGGATATCTTACATTGGTGTACTGGTGGGTATCACACCCATAATTCTGCCACACCCCCGGAACCTTGACACTCCGAAATCCCTCAAGACAATACCCCTCCTCAAAAAACCGTTCCTCCAAGTCATAGATACTGGGAAAATACCGAAACTGCCACTGCCCATTGAGAAGGAAAAACCGCTCCGACCTCTCCCTCTCCTCCACCAAATCCTCTCTTCTTTTCCCCGCCGGCACATAATACGCCCTGGTCGGCAAAGTATTTACATGCACTTTTTTTAAATCTTCATAAAACTTCTCCACTACCACATCTTCCCACCTCACACCTTATTTTTAGACTATTATAAAAAAAATTCACCCCCACGTCCATGAACTCCATTAGACAAAACATGCAGAAAATGATATACTATGAAAGTGCTGACCGGCAGACATGTGCCGGGCAAGCTCCCTTGCACCTGCACATGGATATCGGGCAGCCAAGACCGTATGAGTAAGACGGCCAACGGACGGATTGCGAATGCGGGCGGGATTACATCAGTAATCATCTTTCATAGGGCGGCCAAAACACCACTCAGCAAACACCAATGCTATACCTGAAAGTGCTGACCGGCAGACATGTGCCGGGCAGCCAAGACACCACTCCCTACTCCCACACACAAAGAATCGAGGACCCACACATGTACATGAATTCCGCCTACCTCCACAACTCCCTTGTGGACTTCAAAGACAAATCAAGCCCTCTCGTTGTCGGCAGCTGCGGAACCTACCGTCTCTACACCCGCCCCAAGCTCCCCACCTACCGCCCAAGAGGCCGCCTTGACTATCAGCTTCTCTATATAGCCGCCGGCAAAGCCCATTTCTTCATTGACGGTCAGGATACCCTGGTTACCGCCGGCCACATGGTGCTCTACCAACCCAAAGAGACCCAGCGCTATATTTACTATGGAGTTGACCAGACAGAAGTTTTCTGGGTTCACTTTACAGGAAATGATGTAAAAAGAATTTTAAGAAGCTACGGAATCTCACTGACTGACCATGTGTTTTACAGCGGCAAATCTCCCGAATACCAAAAACTGTTCCAGGAAATGATCCAGGAGATGCAGCTGTGCCGTCCCCACTATGAAGAACTTCTTGCCATGCAGCTGCGTCAGCTTTTCATCCTCATCAACCGTCAGTTCAAAGGAGGCTATAAACTGGCAGAATATGTTCAAAACGAGATGGAAGCTGCCATCCACTACTTTACGGAGCATTATAACACTCCCATTGTGATTGATGAATACGCCGCCTCCATGCACCGGAGCACTACTTGGCTGATCCGCAGCTTCAAGCAGTACACCGGCATGACCCCCATGCAGTTTATTATCTCCATCCGCATCACCAATGCCCAGCGCCTTCTTCGGATCACGGATTATAATATAACCGAGGTTGCCGCCATCGTCGGGTATGACAATCCTTTGTACTTCAGCCGGCTGTTCCGCAAACAGACCGGGATAGCGCCTTCTGAGTATAAGAAAAATCTATAAAAAAAGAATCCTGCTTTCACAGGATTCTCCGCCTACGGTGGGTCGCTCTAAGGATATCATTTCTCTTTGCCACAGTGCGATCCAGCTCGGAGGGCTTTTTATTCTATAGGACGAACTCATTCCACTTTTTGCGTTTCGTGGCAATCATAAGCTCTTGACGAATCTCCTCATTTGGAATAAATGCAGTCCGGCTGTCCTGATTGTATCCCAGATATCCAAGATGAATCAGATATGTGAGAACATCGCCCTTATTGGCAAAACTTACCATGTCATTTTGTAAAGACCATATATCGACCTCCACTGGTGTTCCGGAGATCATCTCAATGATATTCGTCTTTAACCCATCAAAATCCATATTGATTAAGGGAACCACTGATTCATAGGTTCCTGTTTCCGACCAATAGCTTTTAAATTTCCCTTTTGTCATGACGCTTACAACTGCCTTCGGATTATAGACCTCATATCCCTCCAGTACATATCCATCATACCAGTGCTTCACCTTGGCAAAATCTTTATGATATCCTCCGTCGTGCCGAACACACTGTTGGTATACTCCAGCAAACCGGATTTATCCACATATATTTTTGAATTTAGCGCAACCTGAAATGCGCTGTTGGAAGGATTTACGAATACCCCCAATTTCCTGGCGCCCCCTTTCCAAAGCCTGAAAAACCGCAGGCTCACTCCACACAAAACACCCTCTCCCGCCGTTTCTTCGTCATTACGGGCAGGGCAAAAAGCATGGCCTTACATACATTATCCCCGATCATGCACAGCCATACTGCCCGAAGATCCAGATTCCACACCTTGACACATAAAAATGTGAATAGAATCCGGATTCCCCACATGCTGAAGGTTTCCGCCATAAACGCATATTTGGTTCTTCCAAGGCCGTAAAAGATTCCCTCCAGCACAATCATAAGCCCGAAAAAAGGTTCTGACAAAGCCACCAGACGAAGCATGGACGCACCCAGAGACGCCACACCTTCACTGGGCGTAAAAAGCCTCATAAGAGGATAGGCCGACAGATACAGGGTCACACCGCTTAAGCACATAAGTCCCACAGTCAGCATGATGCTGAGATACCCGGTATCCTTTAATTTTCTCCGGTTCTTTTCCCCTAAAGCGGCTCCTACCAAAGCGGAGGTGGCTGTGCGCAGCCCATAGCCCGGTATATAGAAAATAGTCTCCGCCGTTACTGCAATGGAGTGAGCCGCAAATATGGTGGTTCCCATACCCGACACCAGCCCGGCAAATACCACATATCCCATGCAGGAGGTCACACTGGTGCCCAGAACCGGGCCTCCGATTCTGGCGCATTCCTTTAAAAGGGGAATCTCTAAGGACAGATTCCTCCACTTCCAATGAAGAAGCTGATTTCTCCGATATGCCAAAAACATCAAGAACCCTGAAACCGAATAGGAGACTGCCGATGCAATCGCTGCACCGGTAACCCCAAGATTGACTCGGTAGATCAGGGTATAATTTAAGACAACATTCAAAAGATTGGCAGCCATGCTGATCATCATAGGCGTCCGCGTATTCTGAGTCGCCCGGATGGACGCCCCCAGTATGGTGGTGTAGGCCCTGAAGATCATAGGAAGGCTGATGATAAAAAAGTATGTGGAGGCCTGGGCCCGGATAGCCTCCTCCGCCCCCATCCATATTGGAATATAAGGGCTTAGGAGGAGGCAGACGCTTCCCGTTATTCCTCCGCAGGCTGTAGCCAGATAAAATGCTTGGCCGGAAAGCCTGCGGATCCTGTCTCTGTCGCCGCTTCCCACGGCTCGGGAGATCATGGCCAGGACTGCCGTCCCGATGGCTCCTGCCATGCTGCCCACCAGCCAGTTGATGGTGGTGGTAATGCTTACGGAAGCCGTGGCCTGCTCCCCCAGCTGTCCCACCATGGCGGTGTCCACATACTGAAGCAGAGTGGCCAGAACCTCCTCCATCACCGTAGGAACCGACAGGGCCAAAAGGGTATACAAAAGCCCTGCCCTGCCTTTTGACCTACTCATTGCCCTGGGGGTCATGGGAAATATCGCTTCCGAAATATTTCTCCGAAAGCTCAGAAAGCTGCCCTGACTCCTTTATCTCTGCAATGGCCTGATTCACGGCTTCCCGAAGACTGGCGGAATCCTGGCCTTTGCGCAGAGGAATGCAGACCAAGGACGCCTCGTCAGTCAAAGCCGCGATCTTTAAATCCCTGTCCGGATGGGCTTTCATATAATCATAGTAGGTCAGCTCTGCATTAAGGGTGGCGTCAATCCGGCCTGACAGCAGCAGCTCAAAGGTCTGATTCAGATCATCCACCCCAGTCACCTTGGCCCCATAGCCTTCTGCCAGCTCCGCGTAGGTACTGGAAATGGTGTTGGCCGTCTTTTTCCCTTCCAAATCTTCAAAAGAACCGATATCACGGTTATCTCCTTTGATAATCACGGCTGTCCGGATGTAGGCATAGGGCTCCGTAAAATCATATTTCTCCCCTCGCTCCTCAGTCACCTCCACACCGTTTACCACCATATCATATCTTCCCGCATCTACGCCTGCAAAGAGCCCGTCCCACTCTCCCTCTACAAACACGGCCTGAACTCCCAGCTTCTCGGCAATCAGCCGGGCCACCTCCACATCATAGCCCACCAGCTTGTCATCCTCGTCATGGTAGGTCCACGGCGACCATGTTCCTTCCATAGCCACCACCAGCTCCCCCTTCTCCTGAATCCTGGCAAGCTGATCCTTGTCCTCACCGTTTTCCTTGTCTCCTGGGTCAGCGCTATTTTCTTCCGCCGGCTCCCGGCCTCCGGCCCCGGCACTTTTGCCTGCCTCTCCGCTTCCGCCGGCTCCGGCCTCACTGCTTCCAGCCTCGCCTCCTCCGGCTCCTTGCGCCTTTCCTGCCTCCTGAACGCTCTCCGTCCCCTGGCTTTTCCCGGCCTCGCTGCTCCCCTTCGAGCACCCGGCCGCGCCCAAGACTCCCGCCATAACCACAGCTGCCACAACCCAACCATATTTTCTCATAGTCCTATTCTCTCCTCTCACCATGTTCCCTGCTATTTTTTCTCGTTACTGTTCCCAGGTGCCCTGTGAACATAACTGTATGGGCTCATAGTAACTTTTTCTCCGCCATCCTTAAAAATTCCTTGGTTCTCTCCTCCTTAGGGTTCTCAAAGAAATCCCCGGCGCTTCCGGCCTCCACCACCTGTCCCTGCTCCATAAAAACCACCTTGCCTGACACGTTTCTGGCAAAGTTCATCTCGTGAGTCACTACCACCATGGTCATCCCCTCCCTGGCCAGGTTCCTCATAACCTCAAGGACCTCACCGATCAGTTCAGGATCTAAGGCCGAGGTAGGTTCGTCAAAGTAGATGATCTCCGGCTCCGCCGCCAGGGCTCTGGCGATGGCCACCCTCTGCTGCTGCCCGCCGGAGAGCTCATGAGGATAGTGACTGTACCGATCCCCCAGCCCCACCTTATCAAGGGCCCTTCTTCCTATATCCTCTGCCTGGCTTCTTTTCATTTTCCTGGCCACTATAAGGCCTTCCGTCACATTTTCCAAAGCCGTCTTATTGAGAAACAGATTAAAATTCTGGAATACAAAGGCAGTCTTCCTTCTGATCAGCCCTATGTCTTTTTTAGTAATCTTTTTCAGATCATAGGCGGTTTTATCAAAGATCATGGTTCCTTCATCTGCAGTCTCCAGAAAATTCATACACCGCAGAAGCGTGGTTTTTCCGGAACCGCTTGGCCCCAGAACCGCCACCACATCCCCCTTTTCCACCTGGATGTCAACTCCTTTAAGCACCTCTGTGGCCCCAAAAGATTTTCTTATATTCCTTACCTCTATCATGATCTTCCTCCCTGATATCCGTAAAAGTCCAGCTTCTTCTCCCCCATCCGCTGCAGCTTTGTCAGCACCGTGGAAAACATCAGGTAGATCAGCCCCACCTCGCAGTAGAGGGCCAGGGGTTCATAAGTTCTCGCCACAATTCTCTGAGTTGCCATGAACATTTCCGTAACGGTAATGTTGGCCGCTAAAGAGGTATCCTTGACCATGGCAATCAGGGAATTGGATAGGGATGGAAATGCCGTTCTGAGGGCCTGTGGCAGCACAATCCGCCTCATGATCTGCAGATAGGACATGCCCACGCAGTATCCTGCTTCCATCTGACCCTTGGGCACAGACTCCAAAGCCGCTCTGATGATCTCCGCCCCGTAGGCGCCTTCATTCAGGGAAAAGACAATGACCGCCGAGGGGAAAGGATCAAGGACAATGCCGATTCCCGGCAGGCCAAAAAATACCACATACAGCTGAACTAAAAGAGGGGTTCCCCGAACCACCCATATGTAAAATCGCGCCAGCTGCTTCAGGATCTTTATATTGGCAAACTGGATCAAAGCCATAACCACTGCAATCACCATAGCCAGGGAGAAGGAGATCATTGACAACGGGATGGTCATCTTGATTCCTGGAATCAGTATTTTCCAAAAAGAGTCCAGCAAAATGCCGTATAGCCGTTCACTTATCATTGTTTGTTCAAGCACCCTTTCTATTCGTGTACTGACACATCAGTGTGTTCTTTATTGTAACCCTAATGGAGATTTATGACAAGTGCCTGATTCGCATAAGCTATTATACCCTTTGGGCATAGGACTTAAATACTGGCTGTAGATTCTGTCCTCAGGCCTGGCATCGGTCAGATAGATCACTGCCAGGAAAAACCATTCCAAAGGCTTCATCACAATGTATACCAGGTCGGCGGCATAGGGAGAGCGAATCCTGTCTGCTATGGGAAATCCATAGGTATCGTAGAAGCCCCTCACCCTTCTGTGGAGCCTCGGCGCCTTTTCTTCCAGGATCTGCTCAAATCCATTGGCAATGCACAGCTGCCGGTTCACCACGATCCTATGGCCGCGGCGCACTCCCATGCGCAAGGGCTTTACCAGCCTCCTATGCCCTCCTGCCGCCACTGTACACAGATAATGGTCATCGACCATCAGATTGGGCGGGGAAATCCGGGAGGACAGATTCCACTGGCTGGTTTCTGTCCAGGCACGAATCACATTGTCAGGGCGCTGGCCAAAGAGAGCCAGAATCATAATCCCAAGACCGGCCAGAGGCCAGCATAAAAAGAAAGACCACAGAGGCCATTTCCCGGAATCCATGACTTTCTTATTAAGCTTCTCCAAAAATGGATTGCGAAAGGTTCTCTTTTCCTCCTCCTCCATGTCACGCCAGTCCACAGCCTTCTCCCTCATGAGCCTGACGCAGATAAACACCCAGTTTAAAGGAAGGAGACAGAGATAAAACTCCAGTCCGTCAATGGTAAAGATCTGTATTACCCACAGAAGGCTCTCCGCCATCCCTAAGTACATGGCCGAGATGCTTAGGACAATCACAAGAGGCGGCATCTTTTTAAGGGAAACCCCTCTCAAAACACCATAGCCCCCAATCCCTGCTCCCAAAAAAGCTGCCGCTGTAGGATAAGCCTGGGTCCATATGGGAGTATGGGCCATGTTCCCGGACAGCACTTTGGGCCAGTCCGCCGTAAAGTCAATATCCACAAAGCCTGCCAGCAAAAGGCTGAGCAAGACTCCGAGAATCATGGTGGCTGCCTCAAGATGCAGAGCTGCCCGTCTTCCCGTCTCGCTCCGGCTCCTCACAAAGCACAGCCCAAAATTCAGCACAGTAAGAACAAAAGGATAAAAACAAATCAAACCGATCACTGCCCCGATTGCAAGCGTCTCCAACATATTTTGTTTGGTTCTTAAACACAATACAATCGTTATCACCATTGTAAATGCCAGTGAACTAAGAACCGGATATTTTTTTAATCTCTCCACCGTTCTACCCTCCCAAGAAATCACTCTATGCTACACAAAATCCCAGCACCCTTATAGGATGCTGGGAAATTATGGGTTACACGTATCTTATGCCATCTCAACCCTTCCTTCACCGGGGTCTGCAGTTTCTTCCTCCTTAGGCTTTGCAGCCTTCTTCCAGGCATGCATGGCTAAGGACATGGCGATGACGCCGTAGGACACAAAGACACGGAAATACTCTCCGATTACCGGGTCGCCGAAGAGCTCCTTGCCTGCCAGAGGCGACACGATAAACAAGGTGTGGAACAGGACAATTCCCAGAAGAGCCTGCTTGTTGGTGGCTTTCTGTACGGAAGCACCGCCTACTAAAAGGGCGGCAATGGCGAACTGTCCCACCTGGGTGTGGGCTCCATAGGTAGAGAGGGTGCCCACATTCTGTAAAAAGATTAACTGACCCCAGCCTGCCAGCACCGTGGAAAAGATCATGGCAATAATACGGGTCTTGTCTACGTCAATGCCTGCCGCATTGGCTACAGTACGGCTCTGGCCTACCGTCCTCATGTTCTGCCCCAGGCGGGTCTTCATGAGAATGTTGTTAAAGCAGCACAGGGCCCCGATACACAGATAGGTCATAACCGGAAGCTTCACCACAGTGAGAACTTTAAACAGCACAGGTATATAGGTAAGACCATAGACCACTCCCGCCAGAACCACATAGACTATGGCTTTCTGAGGAATAAAGCGGTTGGGCCCCAGTTCTTCCCTGCCCCTTTTCTTCTGAACCTGCCACTTTGCAAACTGGAATACCTGCCACAGAACCGTTACAAGGCAGCTAAGCTCCACTGCTGACAGCAGCAGAAGGCGGTCTGTAGACAGGAATCTCTCCACAGGGCCGATAAACGTGAGACCATAGACTGCTGCCGCCCCTGCTGCCTCAATCCCGGTAACCTTCCAGTTGATTTCCTGTTTCTTTACCAGCTTAAATGCAGTGGAGCATACAATGCCTATCATCACCAGATAGAACGCCACTTCCACAATCGTCAGCATAGGCACGGTATCCAAAGCATATTTTATGGTGTCCTTGAAATCAATGGTATTCTTCACACCGACTCCTGTAGGAATCATAAGGGTGGAGTTATTCATCTTGATCACGCCGCCGAAAATAAACAGAAACAGCAGCTGATAGATACCCTCGGCAAAATACCCGAGAACCAGGCCGCCGATCATCTCGTTTCCCTTCATATAATTAAACAGCTTTCCCACAAGGAAACCGAAAAATACGGCAATAGGGGTGGTAAGGGCCATGGTAGCCAAAAATCCTGAGATTCCTGTGAGACCCCAGTAGGTTGTAAGGAATACGGCGATCTGGGCCGCCATAGCTCCGATTACAATACCAAAGTTCAGTCCCATTCCTGCAATAACCGGAATAATCAGGGACAGAACAATAAAAGAGTTCCTGGCAATCCTGGTAAAAAGCTCCGGGATCACAAAGGTCAATGGCTGCTTGGAGGCAATGGTGGCTCCCACGCACAGGAACAAAAAGATAATCACCACTTTGTTCTGAAAGAGAAAATCCACTGCACTTCGATTCGTATGTTTATTCACGTCCGCTTCCTCCCTTCACCTGGCTTAAAGCGTAGATAATAATACCATTGGAGATAATCAGACGAGCCACCTCCGACAAATTGGATTCCGGAATAAACTGGTTCGCCACAGGAAGGCCCAGGGCCAAAATCCCCTGAAACAGGAAGGTTCCGATGAGCACGTGGGTAATCTTTGCCCTTTTGGGGCTCGCCCCGCCGATGAGTACGGCTGCCACGGAGGTAAAGCCCATCATCATAGGGCCGTTGTACAGCTGCATAAATCCGTATCCCTGGGCATAAACCAGAATTCCCACAGCCGCTAAGACCGTAGACAGTATGGTTCCCACGAGACGCATCTTATTTACATTAATCCCCGCCGCAGTGGCAAACATAGGGTTGGCTCCTGCCGCACTCATGGCCATGCCTGTCTTGGACCGCATGAAAAGCCATACCAGAAAACACATTAAGAAGAAGAACAGCAGCAATCCCGTAGGAACCGTCAGACTGCCGATCTTAAATGCCAAGGTATTGTTCATAACATTGCTGAAGGAGGCGGCCAGAGAAATCGTGTTTCTCAATCCCTTTCCTGCGTTAGGCCAGATGAGCTCACCATCTGTAAAAGGCAGCAGCATCCACATCATATTCATAAAAGCGATAATCGAGAAACCTACATAAGTGGTTACCGTCATCTCAGACCCCTTGACCCTGTTTAGAAGAAGGCCGTAAAGATAACCGATTCCGGTTGCCAGAACCACGCCGATTGCAATAGCTGCCAGCACTGCCACCCACATAGCAAACATGGGATGAATGTTCACCAGGGCCGGATGCTCCGCAACCCGAAACTGCACCACAATCAAGCCTCCCAGAAGCCCTCCCACAATACCCATGGAAATACCGAAATTCAGTCCGATACCGCACTGTACCGCCGGCACCATGGCAAGGGCAAGAATCCCGAACATGCCCCATCGCCTTAGACAGTCACTGAGCAGCTGCATCAGATTCATGTGGAACCCGCCTGCCGCCGCCACCAGAAACAGAAAGAATGTGACGATAATAACCCTGGGCAGACCAAACTTGTCCACCAACAGTTTAAAAGGATTACGCATTTTTCTTTCCTCCCTTCCATGCACCGGACATGGCAAGACCAAAGTCCGCATCCGAATCGTCGGGCTTTAAGATACATGCCAGCTTCCCGTCTGAAATAATGGCGATTCTGTCGGAGACAGAACGCAGCTCCATAAGCTCCGAAGACACGATGATCACCGTCATGCCCTGCTCCCGGTTCAGCTTAGTCAGGTACTCCAGCACCAGCTTCTTAGCTCCGATATCAATTCCTCTGGTAGGCTCCGACACAAAGAGCACGTCCGGCTCCAGGGTCAGGGCCCTTGCCAGACACACCTTCTGCTGGTTGCCGCCGGATAAGGCCCCGGCCGCCTGCTTAATGCCGGTGCACCGGATATCAAGGGTCTTCACCATCTCCTCCGCGTGACTCTTAGCCGCTCCGCCGTCATAAAGATTCATCCAGGCAATCTTTTTTAAAAATCTTTTGTTGGTCTGCATGGCAGAAAAGATAATATTGTGCTCAATACTCTCATCCAGCAGGAGCCCTACCCCCCGCCGGTCCTCAGATACAAAGGCCACCCTGTGGTCTAAGGCATCCCCCAGCTTGTTCAGATTTAAGGCCTGGCCATCTATCTTCACTTCTCCATAGGCTTTGTAAAGTCCCATAATCCCATTGGGGATACCAAGCTTTCCCTGGCCTGCCAGGCCGCCGATTCCGAAAATCTCACCTTTTTGAATATCCAGATCAATTCCCTTTACCTGCTCGCCAGGCATATCCACCCTATAATTCCTTAAGCTTACGGCAACCCTCTTATGATCAATGGTCCTGTCATCGGGAATGCTGTCATCCACCAGCTTCTCCACCTTCCGGCCAATCATCAATTCCGCGATCTCCACGGCGCTGGTATCCTTGATCTCCTTGCGGGCCACATACTCTCCGTCACGGAGAATGGTCATGGAGTCCGCCACCGCCATAACCTCGTCCAGACGGTGGGTAATAAATATAATGGCGATTCCCTTGGAGGAGATGACTCTCATGGCCTCCAAAAGCCTTTCTGCCTCGGATTCGGTCAACACTGCCGTGGGCTCGTCAAATACTAAAAGCTGGATCCCTGTCTTATCCAGTTCCCTGGCAATCTCAATAAACTGCATATATCCCACGGGAAGGCCGGCTACCTTTGCGTATTCCTCGATCTGCAGCCCAATGGTATCCAAAGCTTTTTTTGCATCCTGTCTCATGGCCTTCACATCCAGGGTCTCCATGGAGCGCCCGAAAAGGCGGCTTGCCAGGTTGGGAGTACTGATCTCCCTGCCTACTTTAATATTCTCCGTCACAGTGAAGCCGGGGATCAGCATGAACTCCTGATGCACCATCCCGATTCCCATCTCCATGGCCTTTAAAGGCGTATCAATCTGTACCGGTTCCCCATTGATCTCCACCGTTCCCTCAAAACCGCCTGTGCTGTGAATCACAGGCATTCCGAAAAGAATGTTCATCAATGTGGATTTGCCCGCGCCGTTCTCTCCCATGAGGGCATGAATCTCACCTGGGTGGATCTGAAGATTTACTCCCTTTAACACCCGGTTGCCGTAATACTCCTTGGCAATATTGTCCATCTTCAGGACATAGGTTTCCTTTGCTTTATCCAAGTCACCAACCTCTTTCTACATTTGTTTGCCAATGCCCGGCTTACTGCCGGACAGGAATCCCGCCAAAAGCCGTTGAAACTTTCAGGGGCAATTACAGAAGGTTCTGCCAACTGATGTCCTAAAGACTCCGTTGGCAGAACCCCCAGATACTATCTTATTACTTTCATGCAGCTTTTCAAATCATGTGCGCCGGCTTACTCGAAGGTAACAAAGTCGGACATTACCAGGAAGTGATTCTCTTTTGCAGCACCATTGTCGTCTACATAGTAGTCAACTGTCATGGATGCGTTTGGTGCAAACTCCTCTGCACACTCCTGAATGGTATCACGCAGTACCTGCTCGTCAAGGACAGCACCGCTGGTCTGGCCCTCCAGAACCTTCTTAGCATACTCCACACCTGCACTAATGAACAACATGTTACAGGGAACTCCCCATGTAGATACTCTGCCGCCCATGTCGTACTCGGTAACCTTTGCCTGAAGCTGCTCCATCATGTAATCCACATCAGCCTCATGGCCTGCCATGTTAATATTCAGGGCAGCCGGGAATGCGTGGAAGGGAGACGGACAGCACTGCAGGCTGTAGATAGCGCCGTTCTCGAATACGGAACGGATCAAAGGCTCCTGCATACCGCAGTTGGTAGTAAAGAACACCGTATCCTTACCGTACTTCTCAATCTGACGCGGAACATCCTCCAGAATGAACTGCTGTGCGCCGGTAATACCGGAATCGCCGGTTGGATCCGGAGCGGTAACATCTACCAGCTCAATATTGTTCTCTGCACAGTACTGCTTCAGATTCTCGTGACGGGCAACAATCAGGGCGTAGCTCATGTGACGCGGGAAGGAGTAATGGATCATAGTCTTTGCACCCTGGCTTGCAGCCTGAGGCGGAATTACGATGCCACAGCCTGGCTCGTCAACCTGGAGAACAATATCAGCCTTAGGATTAATAACGCCTGGATCCTCACCTGGTGTTCCCACAATGAAGATCATATCAGGACGGGTCTCACGCACCTTGTCGATAGCTGCTGCCGTACCCGGAATGGCCTGGCACCAGATAATCGCCTTCACATCCGGATCGGAAGCCATAGCCACTGCGTTGGAGATTACGGTCTCTGTCTCTGTAGTAAAGTTATCCGGATAAGTAGAGGTTACAATCAGGTCGCCATACTTTTCCTTCATCTTGTTGGCCTGTGTAATCTCCTCATCACCCTGAGATGCCGTACCGGTAATAATACCGATCTTAAAGTTCTCCGCCGGTGCTTCTGTCTCTGCAGGCGCCTCCGTAGCTGCGGCGCCCTCTGTGGTTGCCGGCGCTGCCGTAGTCTCCGCTGCCGCGGTAGTAGGTGCTGCAGTAGTCTCTGCAGGCGCTGCCGAGCGGCATCCCGCCAATGAAAGCGCCATAGTTGCTGCCAGTGTCAGGCTAAGTAATCTTTTTTTCATTATTCTCCTCCTTTTTCTTGGCTCTGTTTCATGGCTTCTCCTATGTCCCTTATATTCTGCGGGCTAATGGAGAATATTCATGAAACCTCCATCCCTTTATCTGATATTTTAGTCAGCTAAAGTGTTTCGATTATATCACATAAATTTGCTTTTGTCTAGCAACATTTGTACGCTATCTGCGGATTTTATTGCATTTTTTAATAAAATATGTCAAAAAACCTCGGAAGAAAACTTCCGAGGTCTCTATCTTTGTATCAATATTTGTCATTTGAAGAGTAACTCATATCCTCATATCCGTAATCCTCAGAACCTGAACCGTAGGACGGAACCGGCTCTGACATGGCTATCATGGAACTGCCTCCGGATTTTAAGCGGAACTTACTTACCTGCTGCCTCATAAGCTGAGCCTGACTGGACAGCTCTTCGCTGGCTGCCGCACTCTGCTGCGCTGTAGCGGAGTTGGTCTGAATTACACTGGAAATCTGATCAATTCCCACCGTAATCTGTGAGATGGCGGCAGACTGAGTATTGCTGGCCTCGGAAATCTTATCCATAAGCACAGTAACCTCTTTGGCTCCCTCCACTGCCTGAACTAAAGTCTTGGCTGTCTCGCTGGCAATCTCCGTACCGTTCTGTACAGCCTTAATAGAATTCTCGATCAGAGCGGCCGTATTCTTGGAGGCCTCGGCACTCTTGCTTGCAAGGTTCCGCACCTCGTCTGCCACAACGGCAAATCCCTTTCCTGCACTGCCTGCTCTTGCAGCCTCTACGGCAGCATTCAGGGCAAGAATATTGGTCTGGAATGCGATATCCTCAATGGTTTTGATAATCTTACCGATCTCATTGGAACTGTTGCTGATATCCTCCATTGCCTTGATCATATCCTGCATCTTGGAGTTACTCAGATTCATCACGTCGCCCACATCATTTACCTTGCTGTTAGCATCGCTGGCATTGTCCGCATTCTCCTTGATCCGCTCAGAGATATCAGAAATCGTAGCAGCAAGTTCTTCTATAGAGCTTGCCTGCTCCGTAGCACCCTGGGAAAGAGCCTGGGCACCGCTGGATACCTGCTCGGAGCTGTTGGACACCTGTTCGCTGCTGGTGCTGATTTGGGACATAGTCTCATTCATACGCTTAGCAATGGCTCTGAATGAGAGAAGAACCTGATGGAAGCTTCCGATATACTCCTGCTCGCAGATAGAATCTACAGTCAGATCTCCGGCCGCCATCTTTGCCAGGAACTGATTCTCATCTTCCACGATTGCCCTCAGTTTTCTCACTACTTCTCTAAACTGGTCGGCAAGAACTCCCAACTCATCCTTGGACTCATAGCCGATGGTTACATCCAGATTACCCTTCGCCATCTGAATGGCAACTGCCTCGATCTCAGCCACAGGCTGACGGATGCTGCGGATAATAATGATGGAGAAGAATACGCCGATCAATACTACAACGATCATCAATCCTACCTGAATAGCAATGGCGCCCTGATAAGTCTTGTGGCTCTCCTTGTATGCATCCTCGCTTCCTCTTGTATTGAAATCAGCAAGTGCATCCAGGGCATCTGTCACGGAATCGTACACCTTAAGTCCCTCATCACTGTCTATAAGAGTCCACGCCTCCGCAACCTGTCCCGCCTTTAACAAACCTACCAGCTGACTGTCAATCTGCTTGTAAGAAGACCATGTTGACTGAAGAGTCTCATAAAGCTTCCGTCCCTCTGCAGTGCTTACATATTCGCCATAAGCAGATACATAAGCGTCCATCTTGCTGACTTCATTGGAAACTTTACCTGAATAATCCTGGCTTTTTGCGCTGTCCTGGGCTGTCACATATCTCACTTCATAAAGTCTTATGTTTGCCGCTGTGGTATTCATCTGTTCCGCCAGCGTACAGCTTGGCATCCATTTCTCCGCAATAATGTCAGTTTGGGCATTCAGACTTCCCATAAGTGCAATCGATACGGCGCCTAAAGCCAGCATACCGATCAATGCGATTCCTACAAGCACATAAAGCTTCATGCTGATCTTCAGATTCTTAATACGTTGTCCCATAACTTTCTCCCTTCAATATATCCTGATACTTTTAAAACCGTGTGTCTCAATGACCTCTCAACTGAAACTTTCCTATTAATGACTTCAGAATCTGGGCCTGGCCTGCCAGCTCTTCACTGGCTGCCGCACTCTCCTCTGAGGTAGCGGAGTTAGACTGAATTACCGTGGAAATCTGGCAAATACTGTCCTTAATATGATTGATTGCCGTCTCCTGATCCTGAGATGCCTCGGAGATCACCTTAATCTGGCTGGTAACCTTCAACGCTCCATCCACCACAGAATTCAGGGAATCCTGAGTCACATCAGTGAGTTTGGAACCTGTTGCCACCATATGAAGGGTCTTGTCAATCAGTTCTGTCGTTTCCTTAACCGCATCTGCACTCTTGGCGGCCAGGTTACGCACTTCATCTGCAACCACTGCAAAGCCCTTGCCTGCACTTCCTGCTCTTGCAGCTTCCACAGCCGCATTTAATGCCAGAATGTTGGTTTGGAATGCAATGTCATCAATAGTCTTAATAATATGCTGGATCTCTCCTGAGCAGGCACTGATCTGACTCATGGCCTCAGCCATCTCCTGCATCTGGTTATTGCAAATACTAATCTGCTCTCCTACTTTGTCAGCCTCTGACGTAGTGATAGAAGCACTCTGAGCGTTACTGTTGATCTGCTCTGTAATCTGTTCAATCATATGCATGAGGTTGTCAACCTCAGACGCCTGCTCCGTGGAGCCCTGGGCCAGAGACTGTGCCCCTGTAGCCACCTGATTGGCACCGGAATCCACCTGGCTGGCAGATGCATGAATCTGTTCCATAATATTGCTCTGTTCACGGCTGATGGTCTCAATGGCTTTCTGAATCTGTATAAAATCACCAATATATTCAATGGAGCTTTCGCTGGCAAGATTCCCTGCTGCCATCCCCTCAAGGACCTTGGTAATATCGGAAATATACATCTTTAAATTCTTTACGGAAGTATTCAGGGTATCTGCAAGTTCACCAATCTCATTGTTATCATCGTTATCAATCTGGAAGCCCAAATTACCTGCGGCCAGATTCCGGCTGGCCCCTGTGATCACCTGAACAGGCGCCACAATTCTGTTCATCACGTAGATCATCAGCAGAATACTTACAATCAGAATAATGATTACGGTAGCTATTGAGATCAGCTCGGTCTTAGAAACCCAGCCGAATAAGCCGGATTGGTTATCTGCTACCTGCTGTTCCGTAATAGATGCCACCTGATCCAGAATCGACACCAGTTTTACGACGTTGGCTTTCGTCTCCTGGTTATACATCACCTTAGCCTGCTCAGGATCTACTGCATTCAAATCTAAAATTGTCTGAGCCGACTCATGAATCGCCTGGTGAATCGGTTTCATCTCTTCGATCAGCCGAAGGATCTCTTTATTCTCAACAGATGACAAATCCGAGTCATAAAACCATTTTCCCAAGACACATGTTTTATAATCCTTGCTTCCTGTAAATTCTGTTCCAAGGGCAACTGCCGAGCAAAGATTCTCCACCCAGCTGTAATGAGCCTTTTCCGCCGTCAGAACAATTCCATGGATCTCTGTGGCCTGTTCCGTAGACTTGCTGTAAGCCTTCACCCTGCTTGTTGCACTAATAGTAAAAATCCCGCTAAGAATTACACATAAAAAGATCAGGGCAATTCGTACCATAACTTGTTGTTTTATACTCTGCCTCATTTTTACTCTCCTTATTATATCATAAATTAAAGCCAAAGGAACATCAATGTACGGAGACAAGGCTGCCTCCGTACATGGTCTAGGTTGTTAATTTTGGCAAATATTAATATTTCCCATCGTCATAAGAACTATAGAATGCCGTCTGTGTTCCGCCCGAGGAATATCCCGAATCATACTGAGGAACCTGTGATACGATACTCTCGGAATCCCCTTCCAGCTTGAATCTTCTTACCAATTCTCTCATAATCTGTGCCTGACTGGACAATTCTTCACTTGCAGCCGCACTCTCTTCCGAGGTGGCGGAATTGGTCTGTACTACACTGGAAATCTGGTCGATTCCTAAGGTGATCTGGGTAATTGCCTCTGCCTGGTCTTTGGAAGCCTTTGCAATGGCATCCATCATATCCGTAGCCTCCTGGATCCCTGCCATAACCTGCTCTAAAGACTTGGCCGTCTCGTCTGCAATCTTCTTGCCGTTCTCTACTGCCGTAAGAGAATTCTCAATGAGCACTGCCGTATTCTTGGAAGCCTCCGCAGACTTGCTGGCCAAGTTGCGCACCTCATCAGCCACTACTGCGAAACCTTTGCCTGCCGCGCCTGCCCTGGCAGCCTCGACTGCCGCGTTCAGAGCAAGAATGTTGGTCTGGAATGCAATATCCTCGATGGTCTTAATGATCTTTCCGATCTCACCCGAGGATGCGTTGATATCCGCCATGGCAGCCAGCATATCCTGCATCATGCGGTTGCCTTCCCCTGCAACTTCACTGACCATAACAGACTTTTTACTGGCTTCCTGAGCTCCTCTGGCGTTCTCATTAATACGGCTGGATATATCATTAATGGATGCAGCCAGCTGCTCCACGGAAGAAGCCTGTTCTGTAGCGCCCTGAGAAAGGGCCTGGGCGCCGGAAGATACCTGATCGGATCCGGAAGCCACCTGGTTGGCAGATTGATTCAGAGTCGTCATGGTAGTATTGAGGCTGCTCTTGATCCCTCTCATGGCCTGAAGAATCTTCTGATAATCGCCGATGTATTTGCTTCTGTCAGAAGATTTGGCGGCGAAATCTCCGCCGGACATAGCAGTAAGTATAGTTTCAATATCTTTGATGATGGTTCCTACGCCCGAAGTCATCTCATACATATACTCCGCCATCTCTCCGAACTCATCTTCAGCCTGGTAATCCACCTTAACAGAAAGATTGCCTTTCACCACCTCTCTCATCGCATCTTCAATCTTCTTAACAGGAATAAGAATATTGCCGGTCAGATTCAAAGCGATAATTACAGTAATAATGAAAGCAATAACCGAAATCCCTACAGACACGCCCAACAGGATATTCAAAAGAGTCATGGATTCGTCATACTGGTTCTGACTTTCTCTTTCCATTTTGGCAGCTGCTTCTTCAAGAATCTGAGTGTAAGACTCCACCATAGGATTATATTCATTTAAAATAATGTTCTGAGCTTCCTCATTGCCCTCCGGCGTTCCCTTCTGGGCATATTCGATTGCCCGCATCCTCAATTCTTTGTTGTTGGTCATCTTTGTCTCAAAATCTCTGAGAAGAGACACATCACCGCTGTAATTGTCATAAACCCACTGAAGATCCTCTACAACCTGACCCATGGATTCATTGACTGCCTCCACACGCTTATTGGTCTCCGCCGGGTCCGACTCCAGTACCGCCAGCATCAATTCCTTTAAGCCGGTCTGCAGCTTCAGCTGGATGTCATAGACAGCGGAAACTGCCTTATAACCCTCCGTGTAAAAATTCTCGTAGCTTCCCTTCGACCTGACAATTCCGATACCGGCGGACGCCACCGCAATCAGGAACATCGTCAGAATCATGCCAAAGGACACCAAAAACTTTTTACCGACTTTCAAATTCTTCATTTGTTGCTCCTCCTTGTTGAGCCTTTAATCTTCCCAGCTGCCATCCCGGGGCATTTGTGATGCATCCGACACAGACACAAGCTGTGAGCATATTCTTTTATATTATCTCGACTGTTTTCTTTTTTTCATAACCTCCATTTATATTTTTTTAGTTTTCTATTTACTCTATATCGGCTGGTTTTTGAAAAAAATAACAGCGCATCGCAAAAAACTACCTTTTCCACTTAACAAACCAGATTTTCTGCCGATAATTAGATTAGTGTGTTGCGGTCTGTGGTTTTTCAGCAGATTGTTTTGTTTTCATGCAATATAAAAAAGGATAGGTGGTGTAATAGAATGGATAATGGTATGGAAGGTATGCTTGACACATATCTCTTTGAAACAAATTCCCTTTTAGACCGGCTGGATGAGATGCTGGTGGCGGATGAAAAGCTTGGCGATTTTTCTCTTGACGACGTCAACGAAATTTTCCGTATCATGCACACAATCAAAGGCTCCTCTGCCATGATGGAATTCGGCTCCCTTGCAGAGATTGCCCACCATATAGAAGACTTGTTTTTCTATATCAGGGACAAGGGTATTGACTCTCTTGACCCCCAGCACAAAAAGGAACTTTTCAACCTGATGTTCCGTTCTGAGGATTTCCTGCGGGGACAGGTAGAAAAAGTAGAGAGCGGAGAAGCTCTCGACACGGATCTGGATTCTTTTTCCGCTGAAATTAATAATTTCCTCAAGAAAATCAGCGGGGCCCCCGTAGAAGCGCCGGCCGCTTCGACGCCGGCCGAGTCTGCTCCTGCATCGGCTCCTGCTCCCGGGAATCTTCCTGACGACAAAGAGGCTGTGTGTTTCCTTCACGTATTCCTGGAGGAAGGCATTGGCATGGAGAATCTGCGTGCCTATATGATCATCAATGCCGTCAAAGAATGCGGTCTTGAATTCCGCTATTATCCGGAAAATATGGAGTCTAATTCCGAGACCTCCGCCACTATAATAGAAGAGGGATTCTTTATGGCCTTTGGATCCGAGGATGAGGCCAACAAAGCTGCCGGCGTCTTAAGAACCCAAGGACATATACGTTCCTATGAACTGGCTGCCGCTCCTGATGCGGAGCCCCCTGCCGCCCCGGCTCCTGCCGCCCAGCAGCAATCCAATACCGCTGCCGCTCCGGCTCCTCAGAAGCAGGCTTCCAAGCCGGCCGCGCCGCCAAAACCAGCTCAGAGCAGCGCCCCGGTAAAACAGAACTTAATCAGTGTCAACCTGATGAAGCTTGACAGCCTTCAGAATATTGTAGGCGAGATCGTTATTACAGAGTCCATGGTTACCTCCTCTCCGGAGTTAAACCAGTTAAGCAGAGATGCTTATGATAACTTTATGAAATCAGCCCGTCAGCTGCGTAAACTCACTGATGACCTTCAGGATATTGCCATGTCTCTGAGGATGGTGCCCATCTCCGGCGTGTTCCAGAAGATGAGCCGTATCGTCCGTGATATGAGGCAGAAGCTCAACAAAGATGTGCGCCTTACCCTGATCGGCGAGGATACGGAGGTCGACAAGACCATTGTGGACAGCATCCAGGATCCGATTATGCATATGGTCCGCAATGCCATGGATCACGGTATTGAAGATGATGTTCATGAACGTCTCAACGCAGGTAAGAACGCCCAGGGCGAAATCATCCTTTCCGCTACTCATACCAGCAACGAAGTAGTGATCACCATCGCCGATGACGGAAAGGGCATGAATCCTGACAAACTCTTGATGAAAGCCAAGGAGAAAGGCATCCTCACTAAGCCTGAAAGTGAATATTCCAAGAAGGAAGCCTTAGGACTCATTATGCTGCCGGGCTTCTCCACCAACCAGGAAGTTACGGAATTTTCCGGCCGTGGCGTAGGCATGGACGTAGTGAAAAAGAACGTGGAAGCCGTAGGAGGCGTAGTTTCTCTCACCAGTGATGAGGGAAAAGGCACCACCTTTACCATGAAGATTCCCTTGACCATGGCCATTGTAGATGGCATGAGAGTGACCGTAGGCAACTCCATCTTCACCATTCCCATTGCCAATATCCGTCAGTCCTTTAAGATTTCTCCTGATGAGATCATCCGGGATGAATCCGGCAATGAGATGATTGAGCGTATGGGAAGTTTCTATCCCGTAGTACGGCTTCACCAATTCTACAATATTGTCACGGATGTGGTAAATTTAGAAGATGGCATCCTTTTATGGGTAGAAACCAGCGACCGTTCCTTCTGTCTGTTTGTAGATGAACTTACAGGAGAACAGCAGGTTGTGGTAAAGCCTTTCCCGGCCTTCTTAAACTTCTTCGAGCTTAAGAACTTCGGCTGTGCCGGCTGTACCATCCTAGGAGATGGCAACATCAGCATTATTCTTGATATTCAGAGTCTTTTTGCAGCGGCTCTGGAGAATTCATGACGGAAGGGAGGAATTATCATGTCTGAACAGCTTAACAATCCGGAACTTCCGGAGATCGAAGATATCGAGTTGGAGATGGAAGAAGAGATTTCCAGCGTGGAGCGCTGCCTTACTTTCAACTCTGGAGACTTGGTTTTGTATATCAGCACCAAGCATGTAATCGAAATTATCAATAACCACACTATTACCACTCTGCCCCTGATGCCGCCCTATATCAAAGGCATCATTAACTTGAGAGGACAGATCCTTCCTGTAGTGGATATTCAGCAGCTTATGGGCAAGGAGGAATCCGACTGTTCCGGTAAGACCTGCATCATTGTTCTGGATATTGATTCTGTCTCACTTGGTATTGTGGTGGATTCTGTTCGTCAGGTTATTGACATTGATCTAAAAAATGTCCGCCCCATTCCTCTCAAGCGCCAGCAGAAACTTCTCAATGGAATGGTAACTATGGAGGATGGAAGTGTCTTTATGTCCATTGACTGTCAGGCACTTTCCACGCCTCAGTAATCCGGCTGAATGTATAATCACCAAGGTCAGGGATGCCTGACCTTGGTTTATTCTCGTGATGGCCAACTAAGTAAATGAGATCGGGGGGATTTGCCATGCTGACACTTACTGATAGTGATTTCCAGCGCCTTTATACTTATATCAAGCAGCACTATGGAATCGATTTAAGCAAAAAAAAGCAGCTTATCGTAAGCCGCCTTTCTAATACCTTATCTTCTCAGGGATATAAGGATTTTTCAGCCTATGTAGATGATATTCTGTCTGGCCGGGACTCGGATATGGTTACTGCCATGCTGAATAAACTCACTACCAACTATACCTATTTTCTTCGGGAAGAAGATCATTTTAAATATCTCTGGGACGTGGTTCTTCCTGAGCTGTCAAAAAAACATGCCCGGGATAAAGTTCTGTGCATTTGGAGCGCAGGCTGTTCTTCAGGCGAGGAGCCCTATACCATCTCCATGTATCTGAAGGAATATTTCGGCGCCCAGGCTTCTCAGTGGGATACAAGAGTTCTGGCCACGGATATCTCTCAAAAGATTCTGAACACAGCCATAACTGCTTCCTACAATGACGAAAGTCTGTCTTCCCTTCCTGCAACCTGGAAGCAGAAGTACTTTGTGAGAAAAGAAGGGGGCGGTTACACTGTGGCTCCTGCGATTAAGCAAAATGTTATCTTCCGTCCTTTTAACTTAATGGATCAGATTCAGTTCAAACGGAAATTTGACCTGATCTTCTGTCGGAATGTAATGATCTATTTTGACCAGGCTACCAAGGATGCCCTGGTCCGCCGCTTCTATAATGCAACAGTTCCAGGAGGCCATCTTTTTATCGGTCACTCGGAAGGCCTGACCAAGGCTACCTGCCCTTATGATTATGTCCAGCCGGCCATATATCGGAAAAAATCCACGTAAGCCGTGCTCCTTTTCAGGAGGGCTGCAAAGAAAGAAGGTTAGATGATGCAACAGAAAATCCGTGTAATGGTGGTAGATGATTCTCTTGTATTCCGGTCCTGGCTTGTCCAGAGCTTATCCTCAGATCCACGTTTTGATGTGGTAGGCTATGCCGTCAATGCTCTTGATGCCAAAAATAAACTTCCCATGCTGAAGCCGGATATTATGACTATGGATATTGAAATGCCGGGAATGTCCGGACTGGATTTTTTAAAGGAGGTTCTCCCCTCCCATCCCGTTCCCGTGATTTTGGTATCTTCCCTCAATGTACGTGTATTTGACGCTCTGGCTGCCGGAGCTGTAGACTTTGTACGCAAACCAGAAGAAGGCCAGAGAGAGGCATTTCTTTTAAGTCTGAAAGCCAAATTAGCTATGGGAAGCAGCGCCCGGGTCCGGCTGCCCCAACAGGCCCCGTCTCTCTCGGCTCCTGCTGCCGCCTCCCTGCCTCGAACTGCTTTTACTCCCTCGTCCCTTCCCGGGGCCGGAATCGATCTGATTGCCATCGGAGCTTCCACGGGAGGAACCGAGGCCATCCTGGAGGTTGTGCGCCATTTCCCTGCTAAGATGCCGGGAATTGTCATTACCCAGCACATGCCCCCTGGATTTACGGCGATGTATTCGGAACGCCTTAACCGAATCTGCAAGCTGGAAGTAAAAGAAGCGCAGCACGGAGACAAGGTTCGTCCCGGCCTGATCCTTTTGGCCCCGGGAGGACTGCAGATGCGGGTGGTTCGTATGGGAGTCGGTTATTCTGTCAGCTGCACCAATGAGGAAAAAGTCAGCGGCCACCGGCCATCTGTAGATGTGCTTTTTAATTCTGTGGCATCCATTGCCAAAAATCGTGCCATCGGTGTGATTCTTACAGGAATGGGCGCCGACGGTGCGGCCGGCCTTCTGCGTATGCGCAAAGCCGGTGCATATACCATTGGCCAGGACAGGGACAGCTGTGTCGTATACGGCATGCCTATGGAAGCTCATAAGATCGGAGCCGTATGTCAGCAGGCTTCCTTGGGAAATATCCATCAGCTTGTTATGGCACGCCTGGCAAAAGCATAATGACAGCAAGAGCAAAACTATGAAAAAAAAGTCGAGGAAAACCCAGGGAACCGGAAAGCAGATCTCTTCTTTCCGGCCCCCTGGGTCAAATATACCCTCCCCTCAAAAAAACAGGCATTATGAAAGTGCAAACCATCTATCAAACCATGAGACCATCATGGATGCCCGAAAGCGTATAGAAGCCAGGGGAAAGCATAAACAGAAAAGGAGTAAGGCGGAGATCCTGATTACAGGCGGAATTTTGGCTGCATCATCTGTCATGGCCATCAGCCTGTTTGCTTATTTTCGGCCTTTTTCCAGCCAGGATGTGGCCGCTTTCACTAAATCTCTCTACTCCTATGCATCCGAACAGCTTGATACTGTGATGGCTCTCTTATCCTCCCGAATTCATCCGGAGCCTGAAGAATCTCTTGAAGAGGCCTTGGCTCCGGAAGAAGAATCCCAGGAAACAGTACCTTATATGGCCCGCTCCGAAGAGCTGGGAGATATCTCTGACATGACAGCAGAGCCTGTGTTTCCTCTTCAGGAAGATGCCATTTATTCCTGTATGCTGGATACTCCTTTAGGACCTCTCTTTTATTATAATCAAGGTGATCTTCGCTGGAAGGAATATCTTTACGGCGGTTCTGACCGTATGGCCAAATACGGCTGCGGCCCCACTTGTGTAGCTATGATTATCAACAGTTTCACTCTCAACAGCGTTACTCCCGTGGAGATGGCTGATTGGTCTGCCCAAAATGGTTACTATGCCCGGCACAGCGGTTCCTATCACGGCCTGATTCCGGGAAGTCTTTCTTCCTTTGGCCTCCAGGTCGACAGCGTGACAGACCGCACGGTGGAACATGCCTCCGAACTTCTCCGTACCGGCCATATCCTTGTGGCCCTTATGGGCAAAGGGAGCCTAACTCAGAACGGTCATTTTATCATTATTGCTCAGCTTGCAGGAGACGGCAATGTATATATTGCCGACCCGGCAAATTATGAGAACAGCACAAAAGTGTGGGATCTTCAGCTTCTTATGGATGAGTTAAAGGGAGCTTATGACAGCGGCGGGCCCTTGTGGGCGGTGTCCTTTCCTTCGGGAACTCAGGAGACAGGCGGTAGTTAGAATACCGTCTGTTTCTTTTGATTCCATCATGTTTTGTTCCATCCATTGACAATCGTCCCGACAAATGTCATACTAAAACAGATAACAGCCTTACCACATATCGTAAGGCCTTGAGAGGAGTCAATTATATGTCTGAAAAAATCAGGATTTCCCAGTGTATGATCGTGAAAAACGAAGAAAAAAATATAGAGCGCGCCCTGTCTTGGGGCAGGGATATGATGTGGGAACAAATCGTAGTAGACACCGGAAGCACAGACCGAACAGCAGCCATCGCTCAGGAGATGGGAGCAAAAGTCTTTCACTTTCCATGGATTGACGACTTTTCCGCCGCCAAAAATTTTGCCATTGATCAGGCTTGCGGAGACTGGATCGCATTTCTTGACGCCGATGAGTATATTCCTCCCGAGTCTGCCAAAAAGATTCCTTCCCTCCTCATGAAAATGGATTCTACTTCCTGCAATGCTCTGATTACCAGCCTGGTACAGGTAGATGGAGCCCAGGATATTACCCAGGAGCAGGCAGAGGGTACTCTCAAATGGATCTCCACCTTAAAAGAAGATGGAAGCAAAAAATTCTCTCTGTCCGGCTCCGTAATCCGTTTGTTCCGCAATCTTCCCGGGCTGCGCTATGAAGGCAGAATCCACGAAAAATTAGCCATGAAAGATGGCAGTCTTTCCTGTGCAGACACCAGTCAGGAGCTGGTAGTCCTTCATACAGGATACAACCCTGAGGAGATGAAAGAAAAGAATAAGGTGGAGCGCAATATCCATCTGATCAAAAAGGAGCTGGAAGACCACCCCCGGGATTACAAGATGCTTACTTGCCTGGCGGATTCCTACTCCCAGCAGAAAAACCATGCAAAAGCCGCCAAGTGGTATGAAAAAGCTGCAGACTGTCTTCCCAAAGGACTTGGAGAAGACAACATTCAGGGCGCTATGATTTTTAAACATCTTCTGCTGATCTATCTGGAGCTTTCTGACGAAAAGGCCGCCAAAAAGGCTTATGCCCGTGGAACAAAACGTTTCCCCAAGGATGCGGACTATGATTACCTTATGGGCCGGCATCTGACAGGTACAGGACATTTTCAGGATGGCGCCCAGCATCTGTTAAAAGCACTGGTACTGCTGGATCAGCATGGAAGCACCCTCCGCTCTACGCTTCTGGCCCACAATCTTCTGGAGGCATGGGAACTTCTTATCAAATGTCACTATGAAAACCAGGACTTAAAACAATGTGTAAGCTGTGCCGTGACGGTACTGAAGGCCAGCCCCTACCGGCCTGAAGCTCTAAAGCTGCTGCTGTCAGCGTTTCGCATGGATGAAGAGCTTGATAGGGACCGGCCGACGCCAACTGCCGCCTCTCCTGAGCAGGTGAAAGGGTTTTTAGGAAATTTTTATGATCTTGGCAAGGAGGAGGATTGCAGATTTGTAGGAGACGCGGCAAGACAAGTTTCCTATGAGAGATTGATGGAGTTCTTGTAAGGTTTTTAAGTGATTGCGAAACTCGAACCTTGGCTGAATATTCTCCTGGCTTTGACTTTCGCAATCACCTATCTTTCTTTTCTAAAAACAGCTCTTCTAATTCTTCATCACTCTTCTTCAGCAGCCAGCTGCAATAAACTCCCTTTATAAAGTCTTTTCGATCCTTAGTACTGTGAGCATTTGCCTCCATGATCCTGCGCAGTATGGCAAGTCCTTCTTCTCTACCTTTAGCCTTCACTCCAGAGTGGTTCAGTTCTTCATTAATATCCTCATAGATATAAGAAAATATTTTGCTCCAACGTTTTCCCAGATCATACAGGCGTTCCATATTGGCAATTCTTTTTTCTGTGTATTGGTCTCCCCCGGGACCCGGCTTCATAACAATATCTCTTGAGGCATCTTCGGACACACAAAATTCTATCTCATTTCTTCCAGAGCGCAGGTAAGGCAGAAAGACTGTACATAGCTCACCTGGACCTAGGTCGGATGTATCCACAGGATTTTTTGTATATTTTTTCCGTGGGCCATTACAATCCCGGCAGATAGGAAGCAGGTTATATGGGTGTAATGCCAATACCGGATATTTCTTTCGAGGAAAATAGTGATCCACCTCCCCCTCTCCCATGCTGAACAGATTTTCTTTCACACAGATCGGACAAACTCTTCCATTTTCTCCGTTTATATATTCATACTCTTTCTGTAGCATTGAGACGCTAAAAGAGTCTTTATGTTCCGGCAGTCCGCCTTTAATAATATCATACACATCATTACACAGCCTGTTTAGAACTTCCAATGGTTTTCCACGTTTATCTTCTGCTGCTAAGCGGGGATGAAGTTTGTAGGACACATCATTGATATGTTCCTCATATCCTCTGTCACTAGAAAAAGCCGCGTTGGCCTCTACACGTTCCACATAAGTCATCTGAAACAGCTCTTCTATATCTTTACAGATTTTGCTCTTCTTTACAATAGGCCGCAAGTCTGTATCAATCAATGATATCAATTCATGGAAGTCCAGCTCTTGAACCAAACTTTTTATGGAATAATCCAAGATGGTCTGCACCATATCCATCACTCGATTTAAGACATCGGAACAGGCAGGCTGTTTAACAGGCAAAAACACATCTATCCCTCTTTCTTTCTCAAAAACTGTATTTTATCCAACAGACGAAGACGCAGATAACCAGATCCAACACCCTCAAGGTATGTTTCCAGCTCCTGTATATTATTTACTTCCTTTAGGATCTTCTCTATCTTCTCATAGGAATAAGTACCCACAGAATTTTTAGTTAAAAACAGATTTTCCATAATCTCATTACGGCTTCCTCCAAATGTTGAAGCCTGAATATTCAGACATTTTACCCGTCCTTGCCTTTGCACAAAATAGTACAACTGATTTGGAAATGCATCTGTAAGCATCAGAGAAGAGTGGGTTGCTATGACAATTTCATGGGTTTTCCCAGTTCCTTGGTAAATCCTGTGTATCATAGACACAAAATCAATATTCCAATGCTCATTTAGGTAGACATCAGGTTCATCTATCAGAAACAAACATTGACTATTCTCCTTACTTTCTCGTCCCAACACCAAGAGTCCCAGGCGCACAAGAAGCATATATTCTCCTTCGCTAAAGGCATTTTCTTCTACAAGATCATCTGTCCCCTCAATTTTAAATCCCATATGTACTTCTTTAATAATCCCCTTATTACGTGCAAGGATTAACTTGGACAACAACTCCATAGGATTATCGTAAAAATCACTGAGGTTTTCAATAGCCAAGGAATCATAATCTCCATCTATATAGGGCATATACAAAAAATTCAAAACGATATCTCCATGACTATTGACCTCATCTATGATCTCATCCTGATAAAGTCTGATTGTATTCCATCTTCCTTTGTCTTTCTGTTGATAACTCCCAACTACCGAATCAAAAATACTGCCATATTGCCAAAGCTCATCTTTCAGCTCTGCCACATATCCGGCATTCAGCGTTAAAGACAGGGTAACAGGTTTCGGCATACCATCTAACATCATCAGAATTTCCCGCCTGCATTTTATATAATTCATCATTCGCCTGGAACCTGCTTCTCCCGGCAGAACAGCAAGAAACGCTGCAAGAACCAACAGCGAATTCTCCTCATCTACAAACATGCTGATGGGATTTTCTTCCAATGCTTTCAGAGAAACCAGCAGCTTTTTAATATCCCCTCGGCGTTCCTCTCTGTTTTTCCTGCTTTTACCCAACAGACTCATATCAAACAAATCACTGTAAAGAGTTGTTCTGGGGGAACTTACCATGATATCAAAATAATTATTGTTGCTCCCAGACGCACAGGTAAACACATAATCCGGAAGCAGTTCGCGATGATTTTCAAATGTGTGCAGTTGCCATAGACATCCTTCTCCCTCAACCGACACTGTTATATCCAAATTTTCATCTCCTGCCCCATTGGCAACTTCAACATAATACTCACGATTCCGCAGGATGCAATAAGTCAATGCAAATGTAAAACCTGGTGCTTCATTCTGGACAATTCGGGAAAACAAATAACAGATGGCTTCCAGGAACACAGATTTTCCTGAACCATTTAAACCGATAAAAAAGCGTACAGGAATCTCCTCCTGAAATATATTGGCAGAATCTGTTTGATTAAAATTGACACATGTATTTTTCAAATGCTTATATCCATCAATTTGAATCTTTATAAGCCGCATAATCTATCCCCTATCCTTTTACATCCCCGCAGATCCATGTATCAATGGGAATGGGACGCCCTCTGTGATCCAGGATCATCTGTCTCATCTCTCCCTGCTTGTAGTCCTCATCATAATTCAAATACAGTCCCTGCCTGCGCTCTAACAATCCTGCATGCTCCAGAAGACGCACTGTGGCAATGACATCCTGAATCCCACGACTCTCAAATTCATGTTTTCCCGAGCGCAATGCTACCTGCTTTCCAATCATATGACAAGCTAAAGGCTGCAAAGCCAAAAGAAATTCTTCAAAAACCGCCTGCTGGAATGCTGACAGCTGAGACAAAAAGAAACGAGCTGAATCCGGAAGCCGCCGAAACCGCGAATACTCGTTCTCCATGTCTATAGAATATTTCGTCAGAAACGATTCCACTAATTCATCTTCTTCAAATCTCACTTCCTGAATATGGCGTATATAACCAAAATCCTGCTGCTCACTTAATATACCGTTTTCCTCCAGCAACTCTGACTCATCTCTTTCCTTCTCAGCTCCGTAGGCCACCGGCTGCATTTGAATTACCTGAATGGTACTTCTGTCTATCCTCTTCACCCTGATATGTCCCAAAAGTCCATAATTCTTCTGGCTAACCAGCCTTACCTGATCCAAAACCTGTATTTCTGCTTCTAACGGAAGCTGAGACAATCTGATGGACCTGATCTCTCTTGGAGGAACCTGGATACATTCTAAATAGGAATCATAAAAACAGGTAGTTCCCCATGGAGTAATCCAAAATCTTCCTTCCTGATACCCCTTTGGAACTGCTCTGTCATCTTGCTTGGCTTCTTCTCTTTGAAGCCAAACACGAATTTTGGCATACCAGATCTCCTGCAGTTTTCTCAATCTCTCTATTATTTTTTCGGCAGTATGGATATAGAGGAAATAATCGTTAAGCTTTTGGGAATAACATACCTGCTGTTGCAAATCCACATGAGGGAGAGGAAGCTCCATCAGAACCCGTTTGTTTAAAGAACTCTGAAATGATGTAGAATTTTTAGCGTTTTCCCGAATATATTGTTTTGTATAGGGATGGGTCAGCCATGCAAACAAAAATAAAGGTTCCATGATGTCCTTCTTTACCCGTATCCTGAGGGTATTTTGTCCAAATACACATACATCCTCAGGTTCTCTGAGAACAATACCGCATTTGCCAAGTCTCTCGGCATTGTTAATGCGGTTCATCACAATATCACCTGCATGCAGACCATATACTTCCAGCTTTTCGTTCTCGGTTTCCACCCATGGAATCTGTTTATCCCAAATCTCCCAATCATCTAACTGAGAAGTCGCCACATAACGAGTAGCTTTTTTCTGTGCCTGTCCTTTTTTAGCCGCCCCGTTTAAGGTAATATCCCCACACTCTCCTAGTTTCAGATATTTTTGCCTATGTACCGCAGATTCCACAGCCTCTCCAAAACAGTCGTCAAACAGCAGATGAGCCGCCTGTTTCAGCTTTTCAGTTAATTCCTTTTGCTGAAGTTCGCTTTCACGCAATGATGTAAGTTTCCTGGCAATTAGATTCTGGACATTCAAATCAGGTACCGGAATCTTAAATTTTTTTAGAACGGAAAGACGAAGGGAAGCATATACCGCGCCTCCTGCTTCAGCCTTCAAGGCCTCCTGCATGGCCAAAAGACAATACATCCCATAAAGCGGCGCCACCTTGGTCTCATCAAACTCCAAGGCAATCATATTGTTGCTTGGAGCCATAGGGATCTGGGCAATTCCTACTTTTCCGATTGTACCCGTACTAGAGAAAAACACGGTATGAACAGGGGACACCCTCGCCTGCCTCATCCCATCCGCAGACAGGCTGCGGGAAGTACTTCTGATCTCAGCGTTATTCAAATCTTCCACTTTCACCCATGGACATCCGCCTTGACCAAAAGCCTGCTGTCCACCTTTGAGACCAGACCCGGAATATATTTGGGCTACATTTTCCAAAGGTATCACTTTTACAGTCATATTTCAGAATCCTCTCTAAAATAGCGATAAACAGAATCATTCAATTTCTCTTGTCCTTTGAGAATCCTTTCCCACAGTTCTCTCCCCTGTTGGCTAACATACCTATACTTTGATCTTTGATAGTGATTGGCGCCAAATATATACTCCTTTTCCTTGATCTCTTCCAAAGATGCCGTCCAGAAATCATCCTTTTCCCCCTTTTTCCAGCGCTTCCATGCCTCTGTAATCTGCTTGATACTTTGTTCATAGACAGTATCTGAAAATTCATTTTCCGGCCCCACATATTCGGGAACATCACCGAAAAACACTTGATGCCCAGGCAGAGAAGGCTGATTGCTCAAAAGCACCAATGATGATTTGCTAACTGTATACGGCTTATATATTTTTCTCGGAAGCGATATCACACACTCCAGGCTATGATTAACGAGTATATTCCGACGCATTCTGACAACATCACCATTGATTGTATTTGTCAAAAAACCTTCAGGAACCAGAATACCACATCGTCCTTCTTCTTTCAGTGTGTAAATCATTCGGTCTATAAAATTAAGAGTCTCACGGATATCATCACTATAAGGCGGGTTGGCCAATATTACATCGACTTTCTCTTTCCCTGGATTTTTCAGAAAATCTCCCTGATATAAGGCTACATCTGTCATACCATTAAAACTGGTATTAAAAAAAGCAGTTGTTTTTATTTCTTTGTCAAGATCCATACCTATATATCTGCAGTCCCTGCATCTTTTTGCAGCTGCAACCAATAATCTGCCGCAGCCGCAGACCGGGTCCATAACAACTTCTCCTGCCATGGGTTCCAGCATACGTGCCATCATATCTGCTAAGGACAGCGGGGTAATAAAGTTTCCCATGATTCCATTTGTATACATTGTTTGCAGCAGATCATCCAATATCTTCGCAGCAGATTCCTCTATATTCTCACAGGAATGCCACCTAACCAAATATTCTGTCAGATTGTGCCACTCATCCTCATCCATGGCCGTTAAAGCTCTTCCAAATTCATAATCCTGCTCTCTCAGCTCGGCGTATCTGCACAAACATTCATCAATTACCTGCTGACGCCCTGCCCCTTTTAGACGAGAAATTAATGCCTCTCCATCTGTCTTCATCCCATATAAAAGCAGTGCGAAATCGTTTAAAAATCCCAGTGCTTCTGTCTGCCGGCGCAATACCTGCCTTAAAAATTTATGTGTCATTTCAAAGATTATCCTACTTTCCCTTCAGAATCCGGTTCAAAGTAACCCCATTCTCTTCCAGCAAGTCTCTCAGCTCTCTTTCCAGCTGTCTCTCATACAAGTCTAATTCCTCTAATTCAGGCTGTCTTTGGTGCTGGTGAATCATATACCGCTCCGGAGCCAGGGAATAATTCTCTGTTTCAATGTCTTTGACAGCTACCTGCCGGCAGAACTCCGGCTGATCATCCTCTATTCCATTTTCATAATTCTGATAAACTTCCACCACTCTTTTCCGGTCTGAATCTGACAAACGAGTATATCCATATTCTGTTTTTCCCATCCTCCTGGCATCTACAAACAATATTTTGTTTCTGCAGATCTCACTCTTTCTTTTCTTTAATATCCATAAAGACACAGACACCTTTGTAGCATAAAACATTCCCGGCGGAAATGTGATAATCGCCTCCAGAACATCATCCTGTAAAAGAGCTGCCCGAATTCTCCGTTCTTCATTATGTCTGCTGGCCAAAATTCTGTTGCTGAATATAGCCCCCATGGTGCCATGGTCATCTAAGTGGTAAAGCATATGCTGCATCCAGATAAAGTCGTCTCTTTTTCCGGAAGGAAACCCATATTTCCATCGTCTGTCATTGACCAGTTGTTCCTTGCTCCATCCGAATTCGCGAAAAGGCGGATTGGCCAACACATAGTCAGCCTTCAATTTTTCATGTATATCCAGTCTGATGCTATTGGCTGGGACGTCCCCCAAGTCGGCATCGATCCCTCTTAATAGAAGATTCATGCGGGCGGTTTTCCAGCTTTCCCTGCTTTCTTCCTGGCCATATAGTCGAAAACCTCTGTTTTTTTTCCTCATGTAATCAGCAGCGTACAACAACATACTGCCGGAACCGCAGCAGGGATCATAGATGGTTCCTCCCTTTGGCTCAAGAAGCTCTATAACCAAGTCAGCGATCTGACGAGGTGTGGCATATTGCCCTGCCTGTTTAATAGTTCGAGGTATGAAATGTGCTATAAAATATTCATAAAACTGCGAGAAATTAAAACCATGCTGATCATCTCCGGAATAAGAGATTTGTTCCATCCTGTAAACTATTTGTGAAATCTCATTGTCATCAAAATCCCCAAGCACACTTTCAGGGCACACAAGCCCTTTATACTTGGAATCTGATTGATTTATGATACACATGGCATTATAGACAGACTTCCTCAAATTATAGTGCTTTTCTTCCTTCAAATTCTCCCATCTCAAATACGGCGGAAAATAAATGCCGCCTTTTTTCCAGTATCTGTACTCCTGCTCCTCACAACCTGGCTTTTCAGCCTTTTGTAAAGCATATTCTCTTTCAAATTCTAGGCTTGCGAAGCGGAAGACAAGCATACTCACAATAAACTCTTTTCCCTTCTCATCACTGGAATGATCTTTTAAAAACAGGCTGATCTGACTCCAAAGATCATCTATCATCCCACTGCCTCCAGAATCCAGTCCGCACAATGGCTCCAAGTCAGGCCTTCCGCCACCTTCTCATATCCTCGCTCAATCATGGCCTGTGTCTGTTCCTGACACTCAAGAATCTCTCTGGCAATATGGGGAAGCCTCTCCAGATGATCCAGGTCATAAAGGCGGATATCCACTCCATCCGTAAAGTTCTCGTCAATCCAGGTGCTGGAATCCGTCAGCGGAAGGGAATGCTGCAGCAAGGTATTGAAGATCCTGTCATGAGTCCCTCCTTTGAAGCCCGGCATTACATTAAGATTAATTCTGGCATCAGCCATGTAGGCCAAGGTGTCCCCATAGGGAATCCGATCCTCAATACGGTGAACATTGGCATATCCTGCCGAGGGATGATTCTCCCACCCCCGTCCTAAGAGATAAAGGTTCAGGCCTGACTCTGCAAGGGCGGTCACCACCTTCTCCCTCTGGTGCATACGGATAGCCCAGTCGATACAGTTGCATCCATAGAGCATCTGCCGCAGGGTTTCGCCCGGAATATCCCAGCCATACTGGTCTCTGGTAAGAAGAAACGCCTTCCAGATAGACAGGCTGCTGTCCTTTTTCAGATTGTCAAATACGCCCTCATACAGTTTATAGGCGTCACTTCCCTTAGGGCATACCTGCTCTATCTCGGAAAATTTCCCCTGGGGGCTGTAGTAGGTGCCGCAGAACAGGATGTCGTAGGTTCGCTTCTCAAAGGGAATCACCGGTCTGTCTTTCCCGGGCATGACTCCCACATGAGGCATAAATGCCACATCAATATGTGCAAAATAGGTTCTCACATACTCTACATGTTCCCTGTCACAGCAGAACAACCGGTATTTCTTAGGAGGATTATCAAAGGCCGGCTGGAAGCGGAGAGGCGGATCCATAAGTATATCCACAACCACGGCATCATGGTGATCCCACAGCTTAACAAAGTCAGAATCCCTGACTGCTAAAGCGTCAAAGCAAATGGCTGCATCTACCTTTTTCTCAATAAATTTATTAAACTCAGCATAGGAATGGATTCCGCCTTCTTCACGGGAATTTCTCAAATCAAGAATAAAGATCTCATGTCCCCTTCTCTTTAATTCTGCCCATAACTGATCTGTGAAAAAGTTAAATGATTCTACAGAGGAATAGAATAACACCATCCGAAGACCTTTTTCATGATCCTTTTCCCATGCTGTTCCCAGCGCCTGTCTCACTGCCGCCATCTCCTCTGGTGCAAAGGTTCCCTTTAAAACCTGAACCATTGCCCCGTAATTTGCAGAAATAGCCGCCCTCAAAAGGAATAACCGGTCCTTCAATGTGCCTAGATTATAAAAAGAACGGCCCAGGAACACAGCCACATCCTCGGCCCTGCTGTTCTTATCCTTGGAAAATGCAGAGAGCATCACCACTGCCGTACTCATCAAATAAGGATTCTCCTTCAGCAAAGCCGTGGTAAGCTGAACACATCCCTCCAAATCTCCGTTGTTGAAGCAGCAGATGGCCAACATCTCATAGGCCTTCATGATCTCTCCTGACAGAGCCATGGCTTTTCCCGTATTGCCGTACTGCTCCAATATCCCAAGAGCCTGACGCAGGTGCTTCTCCGCCTCCTCATACCTTCCCTTTTCTGCCAGGTATCGTCCCAGCAGATAGTCATAGTCTGCCTCCTTGGGCCTGCGCTTCACAGCCTCCTGGTAGACCTCCAGGATGGCGGACTCGTCCTCCTTTTTGCTCCCTGTAGTCAGAAGATTTAAAAGACGCAGATAAACCTTGGTTGCCAGGATATCAAACTCCCCAGGCTGCTCCGGCATGAGAGCCATGGATCTGCGGTATGCCTTCTCCGCCTCATCCTCCTGGCCCATGCTGTCATACTCATTGCCCAGATATCCCCACATCTCGTAGTCGTCCGAGTTCTCCTCCAGCTCCTTCTCAATGAGCCTAAGATTCCTTTTGCTTCCCAGCTTCTCTTTTTTCTCCAATGCCCCATATCCCGTATGGAAAATAGACAGTTCATTGGCATCAATGGCATTAAGCGGAACATCCGGCGAGGAGGACACCAGCGTCTCGTGAATCCGCCTTTTGTACCTGATGGCAGGATGATTGCGGAACACACGGATCTGGGTATCCACTCCCAGAACCTGCCCTTCATTGCTCATATGAATCCACGCCGTCACCACACCATTGACCTGGGTATCCTGAAGCTTCTCCACATAATCCAGCAGTTTTCCTGCATCCTCCCCGGAAAAATACTCGTCCGCGTCCAGAAGGGCCACCCACTCATAGCCGGCCTTCTCGATGGCATAATTCTTGGCGGCGGCAAAATCGTCAATCCACTGAAATTCGTAGACCTTAGCCCCCATTCTTCTTGCAATCTCCACAGTACGGTCTGTAGAGCCGGTATCCACTACGATCTGCTCCGACACCACGCCCTTGCCCCAGGATAGGGCCCGCTCTATGTTTTTCTCCTCATTCTTTACGATCATACACTGAGAAATCCTTGCTTTTCCGGCTTTGCTCACAATTTTCTCCCTTCTATTTCTTAGTAATAGGTAATTGCGAAACTCGAAACTTAGTCGAATATTCTGACCATATATGACAGGAAAAGACATTTGCACCATGAAAATGAGACCATAGAACGCAGGAGGGCCTAACCCCAACTGGGTTCTGCTTTCCTGGGCTCATTGAAATGCTTGGTGCAACAGGCTTTGGATGACATGTATGGTCAGAATATTCTCCTGGCTTCGGCTTTCACAATTACCTATTATATTTCTTATTTTAATGCCTGATCCACGGACTTAAGCTCCTCCGGCGTAAACATGCCTCTCACGATCCTGGCCAGATCCGCATATCCTGCAGACATAGCGGCCCGAAGGACAAAAAGACGGTCCTTTAAGGAATTAAAATCATAGAAATTGCCTCCTAAAAACTCTGCCACTGCCCTGGCCCCTTCTTCTCCCTTCATGCTGATCTCCGGATCCTTTGAGAATGCCATGAGAAGCACCATAGCCGTACTCATCAGATAAGGATTCCCTTTTAAAAGGGCTGTGGTAAGCTGAACGCAGTCCCCATATTTCCCATTGTTGTAACAGCATACTGCCAGCAGCTCATAGGCCCTCTGAATCTCACCTGACAGAACCATGGATTTTCCTGTGTTGCTGTAGGTCTCTAAAAGGGTCAATGCCTGTCTCAGATGAGTCTCCCCCTTCTGCCAGTTTCCCTTTCCCGCAAAATATTTGCCCAGGTAATAGTCGTAGTCCGCTTCCTGGGGCCAGCCCTCCACTGCCAGTTCATAAGCCTTCATAAGGGTCTCTTCCGATGGTTCCTCACGGTTAATAAGCACTTCTATAAGGCGCAGCAAAATAAGGGAGGCATTGGCGTCGTAGATTCCCTTTATCTTATCCGGCATGAGATGAACTGCCTTCCAGAAGGCCTCCTCCGCCTCTGCCCACTGTCCCGCCGATACATGCTCCTGCCCTAAATATCCCCACATCTCATAATTATCCGGGTTGTCCTTTAATTCTTCCTGGATGAGTTTTAAGTTTCTGCCGCTTTTCTTGGCATTCTCCTGGTCTCCATAGCCTGTATGGAAGATAGAAAGCTCCTCCACCATATCCACCGTGTCAATAAGATGCCCTTCTTTTGTAGTAAGGGACTCGTGGATTCTGCCTTTATAGCGCAGAAAGGGAAGATTACGGAAGATTCTCCGCTGGGTTCCCACGAACATAATATTTCCCTGGTTGTCTAAGTTCACCCATCCAGTAAGAATACTCTCTGCCCCCGTATCATGGAGAAGGCGCAGGGCATTTAAAAGTTTTCTCCCATCCTCCGGCGTAAAGTACTCATCTGCGTCCAGAAAGGCGATCCACTCATACTTTGCCTTGCCGATGGCATAATTCTTGGCAGCTGCAAAATCATCAATCCATTGAAATTCATAGACCTTAGCTCCCATCTGTCTGGCTATGTCCACCGTTCGGTCAGTAGAACCTGTGTCCACCACAATCTGTTCCGACACGATGCCCTTTCCCCAAGATAGGGCGCGCTCTATGTTCTTCTCCTCATTTTTTACGATCATGCACTGGGAAATCCTTACTTTTGCGGCCTTTGCCATGGGCTCACTTCCTTTCATTATCGTTTTGGCTATAGATCATTGCGAAACTCAAAACTTTGCAGGATATTCTGATCATATATGACAGGAAAAGACATTTGCACCATGAAATTTTGACTTTCGCAATTACCTATCTTTTTTTAGCTTGTGCTAGTTCCCGTTAAGGCCTGGTCCACAGACTGCAGCTCCTGGGGAGTGAAAAGCTCCCGAACTGCCAGAACCAGCTCTTCATACCCAGCTGCCATAGCAGCCCGGAGCACAAAAATCCGGTCCTTCAGGGAATTGAAGTTGTAGAGATGGCCGCCCAAAAATGCTGCCACCTGCCTTGCTCCCTCTATTCCTTTTGATCGGATCTCCTCGTCTCTGGCAAATGCTTTCAGAAGCATCATGGCAGTGCTCATGAGGTAAGGGTCTTCCTTTAAGGACACCATGGTAAACTGGACACAGCCTGCCATGTTGCCGTTGTTGTAACAGCACACAGAAAGGAGTTCGTAGGCTTTCTTCAAGTTGGCTGTGACTTCACTTCCCCCATAGACAGTCCCATATTGTTCCAGGAGAATCAAAGCCTTCTTTAAGTGAAGCTCGGCCAGCTCCCAGTCATGATGAACTGCGTAGTACTGGCCAGCCGTGTAATCATAGTCAGGTTCCTTGGGCCAGCGCTCTGCAGCCTTTTTATAAATCTCCAAAAAACGACTTTCTTCTGTCTCCGGCCGCCTGGCCAGGATATCCAGAAGATGCCAGAACACTCCGGAGCTGGGAATGCCATAGACCTCATCATTTCCATCCCACAAAAGAGCGGCAGCTTTCCAGAAGGCCTGCTCTGCTTTCTCCCAATCTCCGGCACAGATATACTCATTTCCCAGATATCCCCACATCCGGGAATCATCTGGATTCTCAGCCAGCTCTGCCTGAATAATACGAATATTCCTCCCCTTTTTCTTCTGGTTCTGAGAGGTCGTATATCCGGTATGAAAGATAGAAAGACTTTTTCCCAGATCTGCAGTCTCCAACAGACGTCCCTCTGAGGAAACAAGATCTTCATGGATTCTTCCCCGATACCGAATGGATGGAAGATTCTTAAAAATACGGACCTGGCTGTCGATACCAGCGATCTCTCCCTTATCGTCCATCTGAACCCATGCTGTCAGAAGGCATTCCACCTCTGTATTTTGATATTTCTGTACAAAATCCAACAATTTTTTACTATCCTCAGGAAGAAGGTATTCATCCGCATCCAGCAAGGCAATCCACTCACCCTTTGCTTTGCTGATGGCAAAATTCTTGGCGGCAGAAAAATCATCAATCCATTGAAAGTCATAGACATCTGCCCCCATGGCCCTTGCTATCTCCACAGTCCGATCAGTAGAACCGGTATCCACCACAATCTGTTCCGATACAATCCCCTTGCCCCAGGAAAGAGCCCGTTCTATGTTGTCTTCCTCATTCTTCACGATCATGCATTGGGAGATTCTTGCCCGATTAACCTTATCCATATCGCTTTTCTCCTTCCCGTCACACCCCATAACGGCCTCTCTCGTCCGGTGTAAACAGACAGGCTCCTGCAAATCCTGAGAAACCGCCGCATCCGGCCTTCTGCGCCGTCTTTGCTACAAATAATTTATCTTTTAGAGAAGAAAAGTCATAGATTCTGGAAAGAAATCCCAGCACTGCCGCCTCGCTCTCCCCTTGAAGCAGAGTCTGCAAAAGCCGGGACAACACTGCCATACCATACCTGTTATTTTTCAGATAAGTAACACTGTAGGACACACATTTCTCCTTTTCCCCGGCCTCATAACAGCACCTTACAAGAAGATCATATGCTTCCAGAAGATTGGCCGCCAGAAGAAGAGCCCTGTTGCTGCAGCCAAAGTCCTCCAGCTTCTTTAAGGCTGTCTCCAGGTACTCCACAGCCTTGGATGCCTGGCCTTGCTCTGCCCAGAAACATCCCACTGTATAATCAAAATCTGCCTCTTTAGGAAAATATTCTGTGGCTTTCTCATAGATCCCTTCCATATCCTCCCATAAAGCCCCTTCCTTCTGGGACAAAATGGTAAGAAGCCTTGTGAAGGTCACTGCACTTCTCTGGTCATATTCCGGCAGCTCCTCAGGCATCTGCTCTATGGAACGGCCATACCAGACTTCCGCCTCCTCCAAGTCATTATCGCCAAGGCATTCGTCCCCCATGTATCCCATCATCTCATAGTCCTGGGGGTGCTCTTTCAGCTCTTCCAGAATCAGCCTGCGGTTCCTCTTGCTTCTTTTCTTTGCCGACATGGCATGGCTCTGGTATCCGGTGTGGAAGATAGATACCTCTTTCACCACATCTCCCAGATAAAGCTCCCTTCCTTCTGTGGACACCAGCTGTTCATGAATCCTTCTGCGATACCGGATATCCGGCAGGTTCCTGAAAAAACGGACCTGGGTACCGGAGGAAAAGATAGTTCCCTTGTCATCTAACTGCTGCCATCCGGTAGACAGGCCATCCATACCCTTCTCATCCGCCATGGCAAGAACCTGGCAAATCTTGGCTGCTCCTTCCTCCGCCATATACTCGTCTGCATCCAGCAGGGCAATCCAGTCCCCTTCTGCCTGCTCAATAGCAAAGTTTTTGGCAGCAGCAAAGTCGTCAATCCATGGGAAAGAGCAGATCTTTGCCCCCATGCTTCGGGCAATTTCCACCGTCCTGTCCGTAGAGCCGGTGTCTACCACGATCTGTTCCCACATAATGTTTCTGCCCCAGGACAAGGCCCGCTCTATGTTCTTCTCCTCATTCTTCACGATCATACACTGGGAGATGCGGATCTTTTTTTCTTCTTCCAATCTGTCGCCTCCTTATTTCTCGCAAACTATTATGGGCCTGTAGAAAGCCCCTTCAACAACAAAAAGCCATTTCTAAGCTTTTGGCTGTTGAAATGGCTTTCTATTCCAGGCCCTGTTATATTGCGGCCCGGCGTAACACCGGGCCTAAACATTCTTACTATAAACCTAATAATTAGGAAAGTAAGCTCAAGACACTCTGAGGTACAGAGTTGGACTGTGCCAACATGGACTGAGATGCCTGCAGCAAGATGTTGTTCTTGGTGAAGTTGGTAATCTCATCAGCCATGTCTGTATCACGGATACGGCTCTCAGCTGCCGTGATGTTCTCAGAAGTAACCTTCAGGTTGTTGATGGTATGCTCAAGTCTGTTCTGAGCAGCACCGAGTTTAGCACGGTAAGAAGATACTCTGTTAATAGCTTCATTGATAGCGCTGATAGCTGTATTAGCTGCAGTAGTGGACTTTCCACCATCGATATTGATGGATGTTGTACCCTTCATGGTGAAGCCGTTGAAAATCTGCTGAACAGTCATATTAGAACCATTCAGTTTCAAAGTCTCGCCCTGGCTCGGACCAATCTGGAAGGTCATAGCACCAGCATTCTCTGTACCAGCAGCCAATGGCTTAATACCGTTAAAGTCTGTGTAGTTAGCGATACGGTCGATCTCAGCCATAAGCTCATCAACCTCGCTCTGCAGGTTCTGTCTAGCTACGGAGTTGTAAGTACCGTTAGCAGACTGGGAAGCCAGTGTGGTAAGACGCTGTAACATGGAGTGAACCTCTGTCAGAGCACCTTCTGCTGTCTGAATCAAACCAACGGCATCCTGTGCGTTCTTGGTAGCCTGGTTCAGACCATTGATCTGGGATCTCATGGACTCAGAAATAGCAAGACCAGCTGCATCGTCGCCTGCACGGTTGATTCTGTAACCGGAAGACAGCTTCTCTAAGTTCTTATTCAAACCACTCTGGTTAATACCTAAGTTTCTGTAAGAGTTAATCGCCGCTATGTTGTGTTGAATAATCATAAAATGTTCCTCCTGAATTTAATGATTCCCAGGAACCTCCCTGTCCCCGGCACTCTCCCGAAGAGGGCCCTACTCCGGGAAATCTGTAAAGTTTATATAAATTGACCTTACATTCTTATTTATCGTCAGCATCTGGAAAAACTTAAGTAAGTTTTAAAATTTTTCCTGCTGTCACTGAAGCAGACTCAAAATGGTCTGAGGTACAGAATTAGCCTGGGCTACCATAGAACTGCCTGCCTGGTACAAAATATTATTCTTGGTAAACTTTGTAATCTCATCTGCCATGTCCGTGTCGCGGATTCGGCTCTCTGCCGTCGTCATATTCTCTGCCGTGACACTTAAGTTTGTATGGGTATGTTCCAAATGATTCTGAACAGCGCCGAAGTCGGCACGGACATCTGCCACAGCCTCGATGGCGTCGTCAATCTTCTTCACTGCCGCATTGGAACTATTCACAGACTCCAGACTAATCTCATGAAGATCCAATCCCATACTGCTGATGTAGTAACGGGGTACATCCAAAGTCTCCGGCTGGCTGTGGCCTACCTGAAGAACAATATCCCCCAGCCCGCTGTCGCTTTCTGTTGTTATAATCGGAATAGGAGCCCCCTTTGCAATTTGATCCTCTAAGTACTCATCATCCGATCCGAAGAGGGGAATCTCGTCAAAGTTTGTAGTTCCGCCGATTCGATTAATCTCGTCCAGCAGCTGTTCTTTCTCTGCTTCCAGATTCAGTCGTGCCTGAGTGGTATAAGTGCCGTTGGCAGACTGAATGGCCAGAGTCTTCATTCTCTCCAGCATGGAGTGAACCTCTGTCAGTGCTCCATCACCTGTCTGGGTAAGGCCGATTCCATCCTGTGTATTCCTCATAGCCTGGTTCAGACCGCTGATCTGGCTTCTCATAAGCTCTGAGATGGTCAGTCCTGCGGCATCATCGCCAGCACGGTTAATCCGGTATCCGGAAGACAGCTTCTCCAAAGACTTCTTAAGCTTTCCCTCCGTAATTCCTTTATTCCTGGCGGCATTAATGCCTGGTATATTGTTCTGTATGATCATATTCCGCAACCACCTTCCATTGTTACGCCGCAGCAAGCCTTTCTATGGAGGACCTGCTGTCACTTTTCAACCATATTGCCGTGTTACTTATTCGCTTATGGTTATTATATCGGCAGAAATGAGGGGTTCATAAGAATTTTTTCGATTTTTTCCTCAGGGCGGAGGGGTGGGGCTATCATTCAGACAGTGGGTGGTTGGGATTTGTCCTCCTATCTTTCCACGCCCGATATACCTTGCGGCTGTCATAATCCGGTGCGAACGGTTCCGCTGTATGGCAAAAGCGGTTTATGAGTTCTATGTTCTCCTCCAGCTCCTCTGCAATTACTTGAGGACTTTTGTCTTTTCTTAACTTCCTGCAGATTAAGTCAATCATGGCCTGCTCCCGCCCCTGCTTCTCACCTCGTTTTTCTCCTCGTTTTTCTCCTCGCCTCTCTCCTATCGCCTCGCCCTTTTTCCTTCCGATCTCTTCTCCTCGCTCCACGCCTTCGTCAAATATCATCTGCACAATCTGGGTCATCTCCAGTTCCTCCTTTACCTTCTCCCGATATATTACTTTGTCTGTAAATGTCAGGATTCCTGCCAGAGTCTCTACCTTCTGCCGGTGATCCGGCAGCCTTTTGGCCACTTCCACTGCACGCATGATGGCTTCCTGCTTATCCCTTTTCCCTTTTACTGTCAGAGGAAGCACCATAAGCTGCAGCATCTCTTCCTCTCCAAGAACCTCCTGCCTTTGAATCTTTTCCTCCAGCTTCCCGAAAATATGCTCTGTATCCAGTTTCACCAAATACGCTGCTTCTATCTTAACCTTTACTCCCCTTAAATCATACTCTTCACAGGCTGACTCTACATCTGCCGTGTAGATCACAATAATCCTGATCTCCCTCAGTGCTTGTAACTTCCCCTGTTTTGCATAGCGCCTGATGACACGGGCTGCGTAGTTTATATATTTTACAAAGTTTTCTTTTTTGTATTCCGACTCATAGTCAATGATCGCCACCTCATCATCCTGCAGAAGAAACAGGTTATCCAGTCTCAGCTCATTGCTCTCCACTGCCGGCAGGTTGGTGGGCAGCACCTCCTTAATCCTTAGGCTGTCCAGGCCAAAGGGGGCAAGACTTTTTCCTTTCAGTGCCTCTCCCACTACCTTGGCCGCTACATCTTTATTGTGATAGGTAATTCCCAAACTCTTCTCCTTCTATTATATGATAGATTGCCTTGTCCTTGCAAGGACAAGATTAACTTTGATTTCCTATGCTGAAGCTGCATTATGATAACATAGATTTATCTGAACCCTGCCGCAGAAGAATCCCCGGCGAAGATCAATTTCAGTATACTCAAGAAGCCGTTCTTTGTCAATCGGATTCTTGCAAGCAAAGAATCCGGCCCCCTGGAAAAAACAAGCTTCCAACAGGCCGGATTTTTCAATTCATTCCCCAAGCTCTCAATATCTTCCTCATATAATCCCCAAGCCTTGCCTCCTTCACGGCACTTTCCGTCACCACAGGCAATTCCCCCAGCTTCTCTCCGCCAAGGCGATATTCCAGCACGCCTGCCGCCTGGCCGGCCTCCACAGGAGCCTTCAGAGCTTCCGGCAATACCAGAATTTTTTCCACTGCACCAAAATCTTCCCCTTGAAGCCCCAAGTAAGAAAAAGTCCCCTGGTATTTCAAAGGCACTTGGTCCTCCACCCCATTTTCCACTTCCATCATGGGAAGAGGCAGAGGAGCCTGATCCTCGTAAAGCCTGCAGTTGGCATAGCCATAATTCAGGAGCGCCGCTGCATCTGCAAACCGGGCTTTGTAGTCAGGGGCTGCCATAATCGCGGCAATCATCCGCACCCCATCCTTTTCCGCCGTGGCAGAAAGACAATATTTTGCCATGGAGGTAGAGCCGGTCTTGAGTCCTGTCACCTGAAAATTGGTGGCCATTTTCAACAGTTTATTGGTGTTGGACAAGCCGAACTCTTTCGTCCCCTGCTTGGTCACATGGGTGATGGTGTCCATCCAGATGGTGGAGTAATTGTGAACCTGAGGATAACGATTAATAAGCTCCCTGGACATTAGAGCAATGTCCCTTGCCGTGGTTACATGGCTTTTTGATTCCGTAAGGCCGCAGCAGTCCTCAAAATTCGTATTGGTCATGCCAAGCCCCTTTGCCCTCTCATTCATCATAGCCACAAATGTCTTCTCATCACCTGCTATGTATTCTGCCATAGCTACGCTGGCATCATTTCCTGAGGCAATAACAATACATTTGATCAGAGTTTCCACTGTCTGAACCTCGCCTTCTTCCAGGAACACCTGAGAACCTCCCATGGACTTTGCGTAAGCGCTGGTCACCACCTCGTCCGTCATTTTAATTTTTCCGCTTTCCAATGCGTCAAAAATCAGGATTAATGTCATGATTTTGGTGATACTGGCCGGGCTTCTCACCTGGTCCCCGTTTTTCTCATAAACCACCTTTCCCGTGGATGCCTCCATAAGAACGGCTGATGGGGCGGCAATCTCCGGCCCTGTCCCGGGGATATCCGCCGAATAGGTCTCCCCGGCCTCCGCCATGCCCAAGGTTTCTTCTGCCTGTCTGGAAGATGCAGCCACAGCAGCGTCGCTGCCCGCTACAAGAACCGGCTCTGCCTCTCTCACCGGAAGCCCTGCCCTGACGCCCGGAGATGCTGCTGCAGACGCCAGCGTCACTGCCGGCGCCTGCAGCGCCGCTGCCAGAACCAGGGCCGCTGCCAGGAGTTTGATGATGATTCCTCTTCTTACCTGTCTCATTCTACCCTCCAACACATAATCTCTTACTAATGTATGGCAGTACTTTTTCAAAAAATTACATTATTTTAGATTGTTTTATTATTGTATTATGATTCTATTACATTTCACTTTTCTGCCAGTTTCCCATTTACATAATTCGACCCTTTGTGGTATACTAGGTAAGAATCCCGGAAACGGGACTATCCCTGATTACACATGCGGAAAATTCGCTGCTGCGTCTTTTTCGCTTTCCTTATATTATTATTGTCCGAGGTACCTTAATTATGAATCAGAACATCCGTCGCACCGACTATCGTCACCGTGCATCTCAACGTCGCAGACAGCGTTTTTTTCATAGACTTCCATTGATTTTGATTATTATACTGCTGCTGATTCTTCTCACGATTTTTTGCTGGATGCTGACAAAGCATTTTTTAGGAGAGGATTCCCCGCCGACTCTCTCCCTCTCTCCCACGGCAGAATATCAGACCGGCACGGACAATTCCCAGTCCCCGGTGGAGCTGGAGATTTCCACAGAACCGGAAAGCACTGGTAACCCTTCCGTCAATACTCTGCTTGCCGAAGCCGAAAGAGTGGCTGCAGGCTATGACTATGACCGGGCCATTGAACTTTTGCAGGCCTCCGAATTCTATGGAACCGACCAGCGTCTGGATGAAGCCATTGCAGATTATGAACAGATTAAGTCCACCCTTAAGCCCTTTGACATAAACCAGATCACCCATGTATTTTTCCATACTCTGGTCATCGACGAAGCCAAAGCTTTTGATGGAGATGAGGACGAGGCCGGATATAATCAGGTTATGACCACCAAAGACGAGTTCTTAAAGATGCTGGATGCCCTCTATGCGAAGGGATACGTTCTGGTCCGCCTCCATGATATGGCAGAGCTGACTGACGGCGAGAATGGAACGAAAATGACCCGCAAACAGATTCTCCTGCCGGAAGGCAAAAAGGCATTTGTCATGTCCCAGGATGATGTGTGCTATTATAAGTACATGACCGGCGATGGATTTGCCACCCGGATGGTAATCGGTGAGGATGGGAAACCTACCTGCGAGATGCAGATGGATGACGGAACCATCCAGACAGGAGCCTTTGACCTGGTTCCTATTCTGGAAGAGTATATTCAGGAGCATCCTGATTTTTCCTATAAGGGAGCTCGGGCGGTCATTGCATTTACCGGATATGAGGGAATCTTAGGGTACCGCACCGCCCCCTCCTACAGCAGTTCTCCCACCTATGAGGAGGACAAGCAGGCCGCTGCCGCCGTTGCCCAATGCTTAAGGGACAACGGATGGGAGCTGGCTTCCCACAGCTGGGGACACCGGGACCTGGGTACGATTTCCTGGGATAAGTTCAAGGCGGACTGTGATAAGTGGGACAATGAAGTGAGAACCCTCATAGGCCCCACAGATATTATCCTTTTCCCCTTTGGCGCCGATATCGGAGACTGGCACCCTTACAAGGAGGATAATGAACGATTCCGCTACTTAAAGGGTCTGGGATTCTCCTATTTCTGCAACGTGGATTCCAGCCAGTACTGGGTTCAGATAGGCAGCGATTTCCTAAGACAGGGACGCAGGAATCTGGATGGTTACCGTATGTGGATGGATATTGCGGCAGGAAGCGATACTTCCAAGAGAAAGCTGGACGACCTGTTCCGTTCGGAAGATATCTTTTCTCCCAACAGACCTACTCCTGTAGTCTGGGAGTAATCGTAATTTCTACTACAAAAAAGCTGAGCACAGCGCTCAGCTTTTTTTGCGTCCCTGAATGATTTTCCCCAGAGTCTGATACAGCTTATCCACCTCTACAGGTTTAGACAAATGTCCGTTCATACCGCACTCCACGGATTTCTTCAGATCATCGTCAAAGGCATTGGCCGACATGGCCACAATGGGTATGGTATGGCAGTCTTCCCGCTCCATGGCCCGGATTGTACGGGTTGCCTCCAGACCATCCATCACGGGCATCATAATATCCATAAGAATCACATCATAGGTTCCCGGCTCGGTGTTCTTTATCCGCTCCACTGCCTGGGCCCCATCATACACACAATCCACCTCAAAATTGCGTTCTTCCAAAAGGCTTTGGGCGATCTCTGCATTGAGCTCATTGTCCTCCACCACCAGAATATGGCACCCTTCAAACGAAATCTCTTCCTGCTGTTCCTGAATCTCCATGCTCTCGCCGATTTTTAGGGAGATGGTAAAGCTGAAGGTGCTTCCCTCCCCCAGCTCACTGTCAAGCCGGATATTGCTTCCCATCATCTGAACTAAACGGCTGCTGATGGAAAGTCCCAGGCCTGTGCCCTGCTGCTTTGATGGGTTGGGGCCTGAGGACTGTTCAAAGGAGCGGAACACTCTCTCCTGATCTGCCTTCTCAATGCCGATTCCCGTATCCTGCACGGCAAAGTAAAGGATCCCTTCTTCATCCAGGCTTTTTTCCTCCCGGATAGTCAGGGTTACCACCCCTTTCTGGGGGGTGAACTTCACCGCATTGCCAAGCAGATTAATCAGCACCTGGCTAATTCTCATCCTGTCTGCCACAAACCAGGTGTGTGTAAGCCCGATATCCTGGACAAATCGGATGTCCTTAACTGCTGCCTGAGGTGTGATCAGTTCCCGGATGGTATCCAGCATATCATACATATTAAAGTTCAAAGGTTCCAGTTTCATCTTGCCGCTTTCAATCTTGGACATATCCAGGATATCATTGATAAGACCAAGAAGGTAATCGGAAGAGGATTGTATTTTCTGAAGGCAGTCCATAATCCGTTCCTGGCTCTGATCCGGTTGAAGGGCAATGGCTGTCATACCGATAATGCCGTTCATAGGCGTCCGTATCTCATGGCTCATACGTGAGAGAAATTCTGATTTGGCTTTGCTTGCAATATCGTGCTGCTGCTGATTCAGCTGGCTCTGAATCACCTGGCCGATCTCGGCCAGTTCCTGGTATTCATCCGGGTTCTCCATGAGTTCAAGACCCAGACCAAGAATACAGATATTGCCCATATAGCTCCCATTGTCATACATGGGCAGCATAACCCCGTACTGTCCCGGTGCAATGCTTAAAAAGCACTGAAGGATCTCCTGTCTGCTGTCCTCTTTTGAGATATACAGCACCTCTCTCTGGCCTAACCATCTGTAGAAAGTTTCTCTCTCTTCTTCTCTGTATTTTCTTACGCTTTCAGAGATTGCCTCTCCCTCCCGATGCCATTGATAATCCAGATAGTTGGAATTAAAATCAGCGCGGAGCACAGACACCAATACATCCGAAGCCTCATAGAACTTGCCGATCTTGCGGATCATAAACATCATCTGGGCCGGAAAGTCAGTTCCCCTTCCAAACAGATTCAAAGCCAGAGATACCAGACTCACATCCTCATTGTAATCCAGGCTGATAATATCCCGCCCCATAAGAGGCGGAAGAATCTTACGGCTGCTTTCGGGAATATCCTCAAAAAAGCCGTACTGCTTCGGGGTGCTGGGTGATAGAAAATCCTTGGCCAGTCTTGCCATACAGATCAGATTCTCCGTTGCCTGCCCGCCCTCTGCAATGACCAGCCCTGCCTGAATAGTTACGGTAAACCGTCCCTTTTCAAATTCGGTCTCGATCTGTTTTATGAGCCCTCCCACAAATTCCGCTGCCGGTTCCCTAAGCTGTTCCTCCAGCCATACTACAAAATCATCTCCGTCAAGGCGCATCACCACCACCCGCCGGCCGGTCTTTTCTGCAAAGTCTCTGCATCCTACGCGCAGCAGATTTCCGACCTCCTCAAGAACCATATCTCCGAACACAATGCCGTTCTTCTCATTGATTCCCTTTAATCCCTTTAAAAACAGATTCACCATAACGCCGTCGGGCTTTATTCCACGGCATTTTTTCAGCTCCTCCATACCGGCGCTGAAAATATAGAGGCCGGTAATGGCGTCTATGGTATTTTTTCTGCGCTGTTCTTCCTCCCGTTTCTTCTGTTCCTGAATGTCCCGGATACTGCCCACGAGCTTCCGCCTTCTGCCGTCCGTATCATAGACTGCCTTGCCTGATAAGAGCACCCAGATATACTCTGCATCCTCCGGCCATTTCAGCCGAAATTCTACAGACAATCTATCCTCTTTGCTCTGCAGTGCTTCTATGGCAGACTCCCGGTCTAAGTCATAGATATAGTCAGGGTTGATAAATCCGCTCTCAAAATCCTGGCACTCCCAGCGCCCGCTCATGGTCTTGTGATTAACAATATCTAATATATGCTTTTGAGGATCGTAGGAAAAAAAGATATCCTTTGAGGATTCCAGGGCTACTCTGTATCGCTCTTTTTCTTCCAGAAGTATATTCTCTGCTTCCTTCTGCCTGTTGGTCAGATCATTTACCACCTCATACAAAGCATCTATCTCCAAAATATTGGAGGATTTAAACCGGGTAAGACCGGCGCTTCCCCCGCTGATGCACTGCATCAGATGCTGTACCGGCTTCGTCAGATGTCTTACTACCAGATAGATTCCGATTACCCCGAAGAGCAGTCCGACTAAAACGGCAGCCACCATCCAGACATAGAGCTGGCGGCTCATTCCAAAGAGGTCATCCTGAGTATCTAATCCCAGAAGAGCCCATTGGGTATCCTCATAGGGAGAATTATTGCCGTACAGCTTAAGGGGGAATTCTACGGCATAAATGTTCTCTTTATTCAGCCGGATCCCCTCTACCAGCGACAGGCTGTCATAATTGGTCTCCTGAAGGATCAAGGAAGAGCCTGCCTGACGAACCTCATTATACAGAATACCTTTACCTACCAAAGGGGTATATCGGTTGTCGCTGCCCTTCACAGCCAGCATATAGCCGGACTGCTGAGACTCATTTAACTCTGCCACGGGAAAATAATCATAAAGATTTCTGCTTGAGATCTCCACTCCCAGAATACCGTATACCCTGCCCTCGTATCGTAAGGGGAGAGAGTATGTAATCATCTCATAGGAATCCGCTGTTCCTTTCTCCAGAAAAAAGGGCGTGGCCCAGTAGCCAAGATTGCGGATATCCGCATCCATATAGGTTTCCCCTGCCCTCCAGGGCTCATAAAAAAATTTCTGGGAATCGTCCCTTCCCTGTCCGCTCATATGAAACCGCGTAGTCCATGATGTGTCAAGAGGGATATTCCATTCTCTGGACAAATGTTTGCTTCCCCTTTCCAGAAGCAGATCGGAAAAATTCACAGGGTTTGTGTCCGGGTCGGAATCCCTGATAAAAAAACCGTCGTATTCTCCGGGCTCCTCTCTCTGCCCACCTGTGAGTATGACAAAAATCCCTGTGGTGGAATTGTTCTGCAGAATGGTGAGACATCTGGGAAAAAGCTGTTCCAGCAATTCATTCTTCAGCTCTTCAGAGTCCAGAAGCTGATTCAGCTCCACACCTTTCCGGGCCAAAAACTCCTGCAGCATCTCGTTCACAGAGGCTTCCTGCTCATGAACAGATGCCCATCTCTGATTCATCTCGTTCTGCAGAATCATGCCCCGGTTCTCCACTAACCGGCCCATCATTCCGCTGGAATACTCCTCCAGCATAGCTGTGGTTCTTCTGACTACCAGAGTACCCATGGTAGTCATACTCTGAATCAGCATAATGCCGATCAAAGGAACCAAAAAGATCTTGAATATAGTCGACTTTTTTCGTTTTTTATTTTTTTCTTTTATCATCCTACTTGCCTGCTGCCTTACTCAATGCTTCACAGAAAGAATCATACCACTCCTCAAAAGCTTCCTCTGTAACATACTCCTTGGACGCCTCCTCAAGGCTCTTGCCCTGGCTGATCTCCTGGGCTACCTTTGCCCTGTCCTGGGCTGCCTTGTCGGCAAGATGATATTCCAGAATCTTTCTTGCAGCAGAACCGTTGGCAAAGCTCTTATTGGTGTACAAGGTCAGATGGTTCATCTCCTTGAAAATCGTGGTCAGACAGTCATAGGTCTTGGGCGCCACAGTCAGCTGCTGCTCTGCAATGACCTGATCCAGCTTTTCCTGGCTGTTTGCCTCCTTTAATACCGGCAGGTATCCTGATACACAGCCGAACTGCAGATTGTTGTCTGCCTCTGTGAACCATTTTAAGAATTCTACGGCAGCATATTCATGTGTTTTATCGGATTTGCTGACCACCATCCCTGCCCCCTGCTGAACGGCAAAGGACTGTCCGCCTTCAAACACCGGAGCCATCATCACAATATAATCGATGGCATAACTGGTATTGTCTAACTCCACCTGCTTCGGAAAATACATGGCAGAAGAGGTAGAACCAGTATAGGCCAGAAGATCCCCTGTCTTCACATCATCAGAGCGAAAAGATCCGTAGGCCCCGAAATACCCTTTGACCATGGGCACATAATAGTTGTCCCAGAGACGGTGCAGTTCCTCTTTCGGAAGATTTAAGGTGAGCTGGCCGTTCTCCACATGGAAGATCTCCACCCCCAGCTGCTGCATCCCAATAATGAAATAGTTAGCCACAGCATCTCTTCCGTAAAACGCCTTGCCATCCCCCTCCACGTCAGGAGTCTGACTGTCTGTCCACTCATAATATGCCTTGGCAGTGGCCGTGACACCTTCCATGGTCTTTAGATCCTCCAGGGAAGCCCCTGTAGCCGCCGCAAAGGGCTCCCAGTCCGTCTTGTTGATCATCATAATCTCCGTGGACTTTGCAGTCGGAAAAATCCTCAGGGTGCCATCGGAAGCGATCCGCCCCTCTTCCATATAGGAATCCACATATTTTTCCAATTCCTCCTTGGTCAGGTAATCAGAAAGATTGGCCAGGGCGCCTGCCTGCTCCACCTCATATGCAGTATCTGCATAGGAAGAGAAAATATCCGGCATGGCGCTGGCTCCCACCTTACCCTCAATGGAATCTCTCACCGCTGTCTCCAGGTCAGAGACCGAGCCCTGGCTGTATCCCTGCACATAGATCCCTTTTTCCCTGCCGACGGTATCGTTAAACTCCTCTACAAGAGAATCAAATGCCGCCTGCTGTGAACCGTTATAATAATGCCATACAGTCAGCGACACCGGATTTTTAGGATCCAAGGGACTCTTGTCCTTGCATCCTGTCAAGGTCAATGCCAGAGCTGCTGTCAGGCACAGATGCTTGGTTAATCTTTTTGTGGCTGTCATATGTTATCCTCCCTTTTGCAGTTCTCTTCATTCTTAATTTTATTGTAACATATGACTTTGGCATTTTCAACAGGGCAAGTGTTTTTAGCATCTGAAGGGTTTGGGTCTATCATCTCCTTCATATCTAAAACCTTGGCCCAAACACATACCGCCCTTCCCCGGACAGCTCCTCAGAATATACAAATCCCAGTCGGTCAAACCCTTTCATCTCTTCCGGGTCCGCTGCCTTCCTTTCCGCCAGAAACCGCACCATCTCCCCTCTGGCCATCTTGGCCAGGGTCCCCTTCTGCTTCACCTTTCCCTCCGTGATCTGGCCAAATTCCACAGTAATCAGCCGGTCCTTATCCGTAATATTGCTTTCAATGCACCTGGAATATTCTTTGGAAGCCAGGTTGATGATCACTCTGTCCTCCTCCTCAGAGTTTTCCCTTTGTGCATACAGCCTTTTATACAGCCGGTCTCCCCAGAAATCATAAAGATCCCTGCAGCCCTTTACAGACAACTTAGCCTGCATCTCCAGCCGGTAAGGCGCCACCCCGTCAAAAGGCTTCAACAGGCCGTAGAATCCCGACAGAATCCAGAGATGATCCGCCAGATAGGATAGTTCCTCTGCTTCCATCACAGACGGAGCCATATGCTGGTACTGCAGTCCTTCATATGCCATAACCGCCGGCGTCAGGCCCTCCTCTAAGTTCATAGACTGAAACCGGTCATAATTCAGTCTGGCAAGATTATCATTGCATTTCCACAAGGCCTTTGCCTCCAGAAGAGACAGGGACTGAATCTTCTTCATCAAGGTCTTTGTGTCCTCCAGAAACTCCGGAAGCCCTTTTATCCCAAAGGAATCCGTGTCTGTATTCATCTTTTTTGCCGGAGATATTATGATCTTCATGACTCCTGCAGTTCTTTCAAAACCTCAAGCATCCGGGAGGGATTCTCGGCAGCCTTTACCTTGCCGAAGGCCTTTATGATGAGCCCCTGCTCGTCAATCAGATAGGTAGTCCGAACCACACCCATGGACACCTTTCCGTAGTTCATCTTCTCCTGCCACACATCATAGGCCTGAATACAGGAAAGCTCCGGGTCGGAAAGAAGGGGAAAGGGAAGTCCGAATTTTTCTTCAAATCGTTTGTGAGAAGCCACGCTGTCCTTGCTCACTCCCAGTACCACAGCCCCTTTTTCCTGAAATTGAGGATACAACTCTCCGAATCCGCATGCCTGCTTAGTACATCCGGGAGTACTATCCTTGGGGTAAAAATAGAGTACCACTTTTTTGCCCTTATATTCCTCTAAGGTATGAATCCGTCCGTTCTGATCCGGCAGGGAAAATGACGGCGCTTTTGTTCCGATCTCTAACATGGTGAATGTTCTCCTTATATGGTATTGTTTTTCTGTGTCCATAGTATCATGAAGCTTTTCACTTTGCAAGATGGGAACCTTCTGTGTCCTCTGCATGCAGATAAAATCCGCTCCAACACTTCATAAACCTTATCTCTGTTATAGCGGACAAGTTCTTTGATATCAGAACTGATCATGTAAACCTAATTATGCCCAAAAGCTTCAAACGTTCCGTCCTCATAAAATATAATTTCTCTGCAGCCTGCAAATTCTTCCAGGCCCGCTGATCTCAGATCTTCCTCGGATAAAACGAGTCCTTCCTTACCTTCCCCCTGACAATATACCGTTCCGCTGTAAAGACTTCCGTCTGCCAGAAAGAAATATCCGTTGCCTGTGAGAATCCCTTTTTCCTGTACCGGGCTGTCCCCTTGATATCCAGTGAGCATATGACCGTCTCTTTCGAGATAATAACAGAAGCCGTTGTTGTGAATCCAGCCGGACATAGGTGCGCCGGACTGATCGTATCCATACCATTCCCCATTATCTTCCAGCCAGATTAAGGTCCTGGCTGTCTCTTCCAATTTTTGAATCAGTAATACATTGGCTTTTTCGCAGGCATTCAGCTGATCATAATCAAATTTGTTGGGATTAATAGTGCCTCTATACCAGGGTTTTGTTGAAAAATAGGCCGCGATAGTTTCATCCTGGAAGATACGTCCCCTTCGTGCAAAAATTTCATTTCTTGCCAGCCTCAGCTCCTGAGCCGTATAATATTCCATCTCTTGTTCTCCCAAATATCTTCTGTCACTGTCTTCAAAAAGATATTCCGGCTGAATTCCGGCTGTGTTAAGCCAGTTAGCGGTCTTTTGTGCTTCCTCCTTTTTTTGCGGTTTCTCCTGATTTTCCGTTTCCCCGTGGTCTTCCTTCCGAGTTTCCTTCTCCGATTCTTCTTTATCCTTCGGTTTTTCCTCCGATTTTCCCTGGCTCACCCTGGTTTCCTGGCTGGAAGCTGCAGTCGGCACAGAGAAGGAACTGGAGGGTGACGAGGATCCCATACCTTTTCCTATATTCCAGATGATAAACATGATAACAGCCAATACCATAGGAAGAAGACAGCCCTTTTTCCTTTTCTTTGTTCCAAGAATTTTGTTATTGATATGATTTTTCTCCGTCTCATCCTGCTTTTCAATATCCTCCCAAATCCCCTCTTCTGGTATGGATGTCTTTCTTTCCTCTCCGGCAAATTTTATTTCAGGCTGAATAATGTTGCCGTTTTTATCTCGCAAGATCACCTGCACCGCATTGCAGTAGGGACAGATCTTATCCATATTGGAAATATTTCTCTGGCAGTTTCTGCAGATCATTCTCTCACCTCCTTATTCTCCGGCTGGGTTCATTGTCCAATACAGAACTTTCTTCCCGGAAACGAGAATCCTTTTTTCCTACGCCTGAGCTTCCGTAAAATGAGGACTGTGGTTTTCCTTTATATATGTTAATCCCCGATGTCCAATCTACGGCCTCTTGTTTGCGGTAGAAGCTTACTACCAAAGCCATGCAAACACACATGATTAAGCGGATAAGGCCCGGTGACAGGAAATGATAAAGTCCCCTCTCAACCACAATCCCGGCTATAAGGCTGACAATTCCCCGGATTATCATAGCCGGCAGGATCAATTCTTCCGAATCCAGCATAAAAATCAGGGGAACCCCGATTCCAATGCCTAAAAGAGAGAGGAACAGTACTCTTAAAACCATATAAACCACGTTGCTCCTGTCATTTCCGGGACGATAATCCAGCAAAAGTCTTCTGGTCTTATACTTAAGGATTCCCGACAATGCAAAGGATAACTCTGACAGGTCTTTCATATCATAAAAACAGCCTCCCGTGCTCTCGGCAATTCCGCTTAAGATCAGCCGTCCATCCCTTTCAATATTGGAAAATCCAATAGTAAAAATTGGAATTTCGGATTCAATATAGGCATCTGCAATGTCCTGAACATCCACATAACTAATTCCATCAGACAAAAGGATGGCTATGGCGCTCCGGTCAGAATGGCCGTACTGCATTAAGGAATCCATTAGTGCGCCTTGAACATCTGTATTATCTCCCAAGCCATATTGCTCCAAAATTCCACCCAATTTTTCCTTGGCTTTAGAAGCGTTGTCCAAAGGAAAGACGATCTGGTTCTCCGAATCAAATATAGAAACCTGGACGTTCCGGTCAGGCTCCAGACTGTCTACGAAATCCATAATTGCCGAGAACCGCTGACTCTTTGGGTCGGTTTTCTCTGTGCTTCCCGAATTGTCAATGAGGATAATGTAATCTTTTGCCTCTCCGGCAGCCGTCTGCTGTCTGCCCAGGCCATAGAGAAACTGAAACACGGCTCCCATAATAAAGAAAAGCAGGGTTGCGCCAAAGAGAAGACCCAGCGTCATTCTGGTCTCCCATGCCTCCCAGGCTCTTCCTTTCAGATGATTGGTCATCCATTCGCTGACAACGCCGGCCAGACCAATGGAGAAAGACAGGATTGCAAAGTAGATTCCGGTCAAAATCAGAGGATTGAAGTCCTGGCTTTTTTTTGTATAAATGGTTCCGGCAAGAAAACATCCTACCAGCCCGCCTGCCAGACAGGCCAAAAACAGGGTTAAGTTAAATTTTCGTCTCATTTGTCAAACCCTCGACTTTTTTTCTTTATCCTTTGACCGCCATCCTGTCACAAACATATTGTTTTTTTCCTTTGGCGCCTTTCCCCCCAGAGTTCCCAGGTTTTTGAGCTTCCCTATGACGGAAGCCTCATTGATATAGGAATCCGCATTAATATAGGTAAGGAATTCCTTCACGTTTTTCATTTCCTTTATGTCTGATGCTGTCACTTCATGAGAGTCATAATATTCTTTGACCACAGATTCCATGAGTCCTTGGCACAGCCTCTTCTCCTGATCTATTTTGTCTATCACATTCCACACACCGCTTAATCCCAGGATTCCGCCTAACCCGTCTCTGTCCTCCATTACCAGCTGCAGAACCTCTCTCTGCTGCATTCCTGCGATTAAAAACAGGTTTCCAAAGAACTGATAATAATTCTCTTCCTCTTTAAATTCCATGCGGTCTGCCAGGTCATAGATATCAAAACGAATTCTGGACAGAACTTTTCTGCTGTGTTCCTCACCCCGGCTTTTCCAGAATTCCACACAGGCATCTCCATCTGTTCCCCTTAAGGAAACCAGATATTCGATTCGCTCGCCCCGGGTTTTTAAGTATTTGAACTGATAAGATAAATCCGGCATCTCCTGATCTTCTTCTAAATCCTCCATCCACCCGAGAATCACCTCAATCTCAGGGTCTCCCATAGCCTTGAGATGGTTTTTCTTCAGAGTATCTGCCATCAAAGTTATAACGGACCGAGAAAGGCCCTCAAAGCCTTGATGTTCTTTCCGGAAACAATGGTCACGCAAATACAAGTACCCAAGCTTCTCTAAAGAAACAGCCATCTCCTTGTCCCTCTCGCTGCACAAGTACTCTGCCAGACGATTCATCTCATCTATGGTATTGGGACTCATAAGGAACTCCGGCGCCTTCGCCGCAAGCTCCTCGTACCTGACATATAAAGCATTTACCTGGTCTTCCCAGTTTTCCATGGCCTTTATATGTTCAAAGGATACCAACATTTCCCGGGTTAAGGCTGCGCTGTAAAATTGGGGATGGTGATACAAATAATCGATTACATCCTCCTTAAGCTTCGGTTCCTCATAGGCGTAGTTCAAAACTGCCAGATACATGTCCTTATTCATAGAGATATTCAGCAAAAGCCGGCAGATCTTTTCAATCACCATCTGTTTGGAGGAAGGCATCAGCATATAGTAATCACAGAAAATATTCAGCAGGTCGCTTTCTATGGGCATCACCCGTTCACATCTATCCAGCATACTAAAAGCAGGCTTGTCCACGGTGGAAAATGCCTTACAGCCCAGGAAGTTTTCAATGATATAATACATCTCATCGATGGAGAATTTTGTAGGCCATCCTTCGTCCAGTTCTTTTAGAAGCTGCAGAAACTTGTAGGCACAGCTTAGATTCTCTGGCGAAAACAGGGCGTCCCACGGAAGCCGCGGGCCAAAGGAATCAAAAAACAGGTACCAGTCGTTATCCTTTTTCCCCTCAAGAAAACAGGCGGTAAACGCCCGAATAAGCTCCCGCGTGTAGTCATCAGTCTCCATCACAGGCATATACCCGTTTTTCATGTCCACAATATAGTTTGATGTGATGACAGAAGGATATTTTCTCACATTCTCCTGGTTATTGGGATAGAAAACTACTTTTACGGTTCTGGGGATCATGTTGGTCTGGCTGTTGTGAAATGTTTTGGTATAAGTTAAAAACCCACAGGCTGACACCAAAAACGGGGGGAAACAGGAGAGTATCTTCCCGCACAGCGCCATGGCTCTGTTCGTACCTCTGCTGTTCCATTCCGGCAGAGCAATATAGATTCTGGAATCCAGGTTTCCCACACAGTCCAGTATACCGTAGATAAAATTTTCCGCGTCCTCCTCCGGTATCCCGAAATACTCCAAAAGTTCCCTGGTACTCTCCTCCGGTATCTTCCCTCCGAAAGAGGGTATACTGTTTCTGCGCTCCAAGGCATCCTCTACCGTGTCGCAATAATTATCTATGCAAAATACAGAACGCGGATTCTTGATCAACGCATGATAATTCGCTTGAGAAAAAAGATATTTGTGTGAGAGGGTCGTATCTCTGTCACCGCTTTCCTGGCTTGTTCCCGCCGGTACAAAGGCTGTCCTGCCCACTTGAACCACGGGACCTGCGCTGGTTCCCGACACGTAGAAGTTTCTGCATTCCGGCCTGTTGTTCCTATCGCATCCTTCTGCCAGCTCATAATTCCATAAAAGCTGAAAACCGGATATATCTTCCTCCGTGTAGCCATCCTGTCCCACATCCCCAATCTGGCTGTAGCCCGTCCTGCATCTTCCATATATAAACTGACTTATCACTCCTTCTCCCCTCCTCAGATCTCAGCGTGGTCCGTAACCTTCCATCGGTTCATAAACCCATTTAAATTGATGCCAAGACATTTCCTTGCCCCATCTATACGCCCCTTCAGGGATGCCTTCTCGTTTTCGTAGTAATAAAATTCGATCCGTCTGGTCTCCCCCCTGTGATTAGACAGTGTCTCCCAGTAATAGTAAGGAATGCAGTTGGTCTTGGCAAGAATCCAGTAGAAAGGTTCGGCGATCCGGTAGGGCATGATCTGTCCCTTTATCCGGTTTTCCAAGATAGTCCGTCCATCTTCCACGCACTCCACAATCTCCGGGCTTTTACCCAAGGCGGAAGCCACGAAGTAATTGAACGTTGCAAAGTTGTCTTCCACATTGTTGGCCAGTTCCCGCTCTCCCAGATCCGCAATCATGTTGGGGATCACCTGGTTCAGGTGAATAAATTCTTTTGTATTGGCATATCCGGGATGAATCTCATCCCCTCTCATATCATTTAATATATTATGGTACTCCACCGTGCCAAAGATTCTTCCCACCTGACTCAGTACATCGCACTTGGTGAGAACAACGGCCGCCGGTATCCTGGTGGTGTTGTCATAAGTATCAGCAATCATAAACCGGTTGATGGCCGTAAAGATCTCCCTCTGGTACATGTTGGATATGGAACTTCCCTGGTCGATGGTGTGAGTCACGCCCGGGAAACGGGTGACATCAATAAGGATCAGAAATCCGTCAGATGCAGCCAGATGGTATCCGTTCTGCTTCATGGTCCTCTCCTGTCTGCAGTCTTCACCTGCAATATCACAGAAAATTATCAGTTTATACTGCTTTTCTGAAGAATCCGGCGTCACATAGGTATAGAGAAAGGGCATAGGCGGTATCTTGGTTCTCTGGGTTGCAGACAAAGTCTCCCGCTTATTCAAAAGCTTTGTCACGTTTGACAGGTAGATCTCACGTTCTTCCTCGGTTCCCATAAAGTTTAAGTTGCCTCGAAACTTGTCCTCCTTTAGAACCTGCTCCAAAACCGTCAGATATATGCTCTTTCCCACATTGGTATCCCCGATCACAGATATCATGAGCATATCATATTTACCCGCGTTGGGAACTACCGTGTTGTGGCAGTAGGGACAGAGCCTCTTGTTTAAAGTATGTCCCCTATACTGAATCTTGGTCACATAGCCGAAACGGTTATAATCCTCCACATTATAACAGATATCGGGGGACATCATATCCAGCTCCACAAAAGGAAACTGGTTGGCATTGCTTGATGCCTCGGCGTCACTGTACATAAGATAGTTTTTGTAGTATTGATAAAGCTTTTCGTCCCGCACAAGGCCCGCTCCTTTTCCTCCTCTGGTCGAAGTGTTTTTACGGTTGACAAACCCGCTGCTGCCCTCCTGGGGAGCCTCTCTCTGGGATACGGCGCCGTCTTCTTCTGGTCTGTCCATTCGGAAATCCACGGCGCTTGGCATAAATCTTTTGCAGCAATAGGGGCATATAATTTCTTTCATCTCATTCTCCTTTTAACGTTTTATCAATTCCAGGCGGTTGCGCTGTTCTTCTTCCAAAAACAATTCAATGGTCTCGTCTTTTCCAACTACAATCTCAAAAACGCTCTGTCCTCCAAAGGAAGCCAGATCAATCCCATATACCAGCCCGCCCTTCCTGCCGCCCAGACAGCGATAGCACAGATAGGCGTCCGCGCTCTGTCCCCATCCCTCCAAAAATCGTATTCTGGCCGTGCGGTAACCAACTAACAATTTAGGCCTGTCGTATTCGATCCGATACTCTATACGAACCTTTTTATAAAATATGGGCGACATATTTTTTGTCTTCTGATCAACTATAGACAGCTGTCCGTTCACCTTCTTTGCCGGATAAACCCGGAATTGGACATAAGAGGCCATAATATTCTCCTTATGGCACACACCGAACTCATTGCTGTATATGGTGCGCCTCGCCGAACGCTTTAGGAGCATCTCCAAGGTCTCATCCTCCCGCTCCAGGCCATATACCACACACAGATCATACTCCTCATTCTCCGGCCAGTCCCAATACAGAGTCACCTGGTTGTCGTCAGATACATGACCTTTTAAATTGGACACACAGCTTTTCGGGTCATAATTTTTAATGATTTCAGCCATTGGTTCCCTCCGTTTTTTCTAACTTCTTCCACAGATTTCTGTACACTTCAAAGTTATATAACGTCTCAATGTCAAAACGCCCTTCCATAAACAGCACATCCATATCCTTATAATGCTCCTCAAAGAACACCTTCAGCTGTCTGCTGGCCTTCAGCTTCTGCATCCTCTTGTTAGCGCCGGATACAAACTGGTTATCCGGATTTACCAGAAAGCATACCTCCCTGTTTACATTGGCAAAGGTGTCATAGCTGGCATAGAACTTCTGATTATTCATAATGGTTTCAAAAGCGAAATCGTAGATATCCTCTTCTGTGTTAAACTTTTTGAAATGCTTCAGGCGTTCTGTCATCTCTGCCACAAAATCACGCTTAAACCTGTGGTCTGTCAGAATAGTTTCGTCACAATAGCTGATAACGGCATCGAAAAGCTGTTCTCCCTCCAGCTCGCCGGAGCAGACCTGGTTGTTGAGCTTCCTGATAAAGGAATAGAATCTGTCGTCCTCTCCGGTCAGCCTCTTTACCAAATCCGAGTAGTAGGCCTTGCAGTTATCGCATTTAATAGGAAGCTCCTCCTCCTCCATAAGAAGAATATCTTCAAACAGTTCCTTCTCAGCCTCCTTCACGGAGCCTGCCAGACGTTGATACTGTCCGGCCGTGTTTTTCACTGTCTCTATGTACTGCCTGACCATCTCATATTTAATCTCTACATAGAGACCCTTCACCTGCTTTTCCAAATACTTGGCAGCCAGCTGATAGAATGCCCTGGGTTCTCCCGTATCCCGCACCACATCCTTAAGATTGGCGATTCTCGACTTCTCCCCAAGCCATAAATCCAGGAATTTCCGCTCCGCCTCCTTCAGATGGACACACCTTCCCTCTATCTCCTCCAAGTGTTCAAGCATGTGATTGGTCACCATGTTCATATCCGCCAAAGAATATCCTTCGTCCTCGTACATGGACGTCAGCACGCTCTGTATCTTTCTGGTCTGGACCATCATCAACTCCTCAATCTGTTCCTGATACTGCCTGGTACAATTCAGCTTATAAAAGAGGTCCAGGTTTTCGCCGTATACGTCGTGAATCACCTTGCTTCTGGAGTCATTGACCATACCTGCCACATTGACCCCTTTGTTCTTAACCATAGAATAGAAAATCTCAGGATGAAAGCTGCTCATAACCAGCATGTCACTGCAGCTCTGGTCGATCTGGTCTTCTGTCAGCTGCATCTGTCTCAGCTTTACTCCGCCTTCTGCGCTCTCCGCTGCCTTCTGCATCTGATTCATGATGGTATGATAAACAATATGGTCAATTAGGTTCTGAGCCACCTCCAGCCTGAAGTAGCCAATGGAATACCAGGAACCTTCCCCCTGGCTGCAATCCTCTGTAAAGGTGTAGTCGTCATAATTGTCAACCTGTCCTTCGCCGGGAACGCTGGCCCCATCTTTTATAAGCATCATAAGGCCGGCAGCAGTCATTCTCTCCTCGTCGCAATAGGCGTCAAGGCAGTCCTGGCTGGTGTAATTGGACAGCATAAAAGGCATCTGAACCATCTTGGACTTTGCCATGGCGTCAATCTCCGACAAGGTCAAATAGCTGAATGCCTTTTTCTCATTGCCTCCTTCCTCTTTCCGGTAGCCCCTCTGATCCAGAAATACATAGACGTCCATATGGACGCCGTTTGGAAAATATACGGCGAATTCTTCTTTTAATATGGGCAGGAGGATGGGCAGAAGAGCTGCCTCCATATCCTCCGGCTTTACCAGTACATTAAGACGGATTCTGGCCTTGTGGCTGTAGGAAGTGGTGGAGACTTCATTAAAAATATCATTGACATAGTCGGCGGCCATATTCCTTAAATTCTCTTCCAGCAGACAACTCTTCTCCTGGACCTTCCTTCTGCTGTCCAAAGAATATTCTGTAGGCATAGAAAGCCCGGCAGTCCACAGTGACCGAACCTCGTTTTCCTCTTCCCCGCAGCATCCATCGCCCTTCAGACGACAATAGTGCACCTTATTGCTGGAACCGATTCTTCCGCCTAACAGGCTCATCAGCGCTTTGTACTCTTCCTGGTGAAAGCTGCCGGCAAACAGATTCACTATGGGCTTTTGTAAACGGATATTCTCCCGGTTCCCAATGGATTTTAAAGCTTTTTTCTTTAATATAAATTCAGAGATTCCCATCATGTCATTCCTCCCACGCAGCAATGCAAATGACAGCTTGGCCATCCGGATACCAGATGACCTGACTGTACATAAAAGCCGCTTTCTTAAAACTTCATCAGTTCCGATTTGGCACTGTCATACAGGGAACGGTATATCTGCAGGATCGCGGCGCCATCGGCAAACTCAATCTCGTCCCACTCTTCATTCAGCCTGTCCATCACCCCTTTCAGACGCTCAATCACGTCCTCCAGCTCCTTCTGCATCTTATCAAAATCCTCATCGGTCTTCTGGTTCTGGGCATATCGTTTCTCACAGACATTGATCAGATCCTTACGCTTTTTTTCATCCATTGCCATCAGCCTGCTAAACAGATAGTAATCGGGATAATTATTTTGTTTGCCTGTCAAGGCTGCAAACTCCACAAGCATTCCCTGCCTGTCACTATACACATAGGCGCCTCTTCTTCTTGTGATGGTTCCCGTATAGTTCAGCATGAGATAAGTTATCATCAGCTCGTCCATAACATTGTATTTTTTCAGCTGGTCAATGATTTCCAAAGCCTTCTTATGGTCCTCCACCATGGTTTTCACATGGCCTCGCACCGTCACCATCTTGATGAACAGAGCCTTGGCAAAATCATCATCAGGGGCCATCTCATCGCCTGCCAATCTGGTCTTTGTGTCATAGATGGCCTTCTTTTTAGTCAGCCTGTCCTGGTTTTTTACTGCTGCCTTAAGAATCTTGGCGCAGCGGTTGGCTTTTACAAAATCATTGAGCTCTGCATCTGGGTCTACTCCCGCCTCCCTGACGGCTGCAGCTGCATTAATCGGATCACCCCAGCGGCATACATACTCCTGCTTATCCTTATCCCAACAAATATATCCGTACTCTTTGGCCTTGTCAAAAATCTCCCTCCAGCGCCTGTTTTCCACTGCCTCCTGCTCTACATGGTGACCAGCCAGCCACTCTGTCTCCGGATAGGGAGAGGGAAGTTCACGCCAGTTTACTTCTCTGCTCTCATAGAGATGAAGCCCCGGAGTTGAGGCAAACAGCTTTACATAGGTAGTGTGGCAGGCGGACAGATCCGCATAGGCGCACAGTGGAACGGCACTCTCGAAGTTCATCATGTAAATCCGCTCTTTGATCTCGCTGTTCTTAATAATGCTTTTCTGGCTGATATGGGCTTTGGCGCTGCTCTGAATCTGGGGAGCGTTGCTCGGCACCGATACCAGGGAGTATCCAGGCTGGGATACGGTAGTATAGTAGGTTGCCGCTACAGGGAACATGATATTGGACCGTCTGTCCAGTTTCTTAAACAAATCATCACAATACTGGTTCAGGCTCTTTCCCTGGCTCATAGCAATAAAGTTGGTATAGTAATCCATGGATTTGTCCAAAACGGCTTCAAAGGCTTCGGAGATAAACTGATTGATACTCTCCACCACATCCACCTTCTCCCTGCCTGTCCAAATATCGCTGTTGTTAAACAGATAGGTGTAGAACTGGGTGATAAAGCTGTGAAGGTCCACATACAGGTCATCATTCTTGCCCATACGCTTCTCCAGCTCCTTGATAAAGGCAGGCGTGTCGATGATAGACCATGTCAATGTCTTTCCGCCGCTGGCATTTCTGTCCTCTGTCTTCTGGGTGCGGATACTGCCATACTTGCTGAACAATTCCACCAAGGTACCCAGAAGATCCGCCACACAGCCATATACTTGGCTGTTCTTATCCGTAAACATGTTATAGTACTGAACACACAGCTCCGCCAGGGTCTCGTAGGAGTATGCCCTGAACTGGGCATCATAATATTCGTCGCAAGCCTTCACAAAGTCATCGCGAAGCTTGGTCTTTCCGCCGGGCAGAAGGGGCTTCCTCTCCAAAAGTTCCCGCAGCCTGGCCTCCGAATTCATCTGAAGCCCTTCCAGCTGAACGCTTGAAGGCTTATTGGTCAGGAAAAACCGGTTCATCTCTTTCAGATGTTTGGTCACGCACAGCCTGTCACTGAAGGTAGATAAAATCCTTTGGGCCACAATGGGGCCCCGGTTTAAATCCGTGAAGATCTGGTTGACCATGTTGTTGGAGTCATCAATGCGCTTCTCCATCTCTGCGGCCATCTCTGCCATACGGCTGTCAACATAAGCCTTCTGCTGAGACAGCACGCCGTTGTATTCATCGATGACCAGATTGGGGTTCTGGCGGATCAACTCGTAGGTATGGCGCTGCATATTCTGTCTGGCAGGACTGCCCTGACACAACATCATCTCCAGGTTGCGCACTTCAATGCCGAAGCTGTCCAATACATCCAGTACTTCCTCGTCTGAGGGAATCCGATTCCACAGCTTATCTACCTCCTTGAAAGCCAGGTAAGTCATATAGCTCATGATATCATCCATGGGAAGCACGGCCGTGGAGGCGCCTGCTATGCTGAAAACATAGTTGATGGGATGACGGTTCTCCCCCATCATATGTACAAAGGTGGTACGGTCATCCACCTCATTACTGATAAAGGAGTTGATGGTAAACTCTCCGCCTTTCTGTTTCACCTCGTCTGCAATAAAGTTTACAATGGTCTCCGCCGCCACATTCAGCGTGTACTGATAAGGCTCATCCACCGCAATACCGTTTTTGTCCTTGCTGGACATGAGAATACACACGTCAAAAGGCGCACCTGCTGCCTTCCCCGCATAGCCTACCTTCAGGCTCCCGTAATCCTGCTTAAAGGAATCTCCCGCCTTCTCCTGGTTCATCAGATAATCCAACTCCTTGAGGGCGGCAAAACCGTTTCTCTTAAGATTCTCTTTCTTAATCTCCTTAAGTCCCGGCTGAGACAGATTTACATCCGGCAAAAACAGGATTCCTATGGTATTCACCGGACGTCCCCCGTCAATTTCTTCGACTTTTGCCTTGATAAGATAGGGGATATCAATAAAGGTTCCGCTTCCCGTACCGCCGCTGATACCAGACACCACAAAGACATACAGCGGGGTGTTGCTGGGATACCCCTCCGTAACCCTCCGGATCTTGGTGTCAAGGGTGGAGATCACACGATGCAGATTCATAAAAAGCATGAGACGCCCCAGCTGACGCACACCGCCTGCCCCGTTGATCACCTGTTCCTGGCTGATATCCTTGCTGATCCAGGATTCAATATAGGTAGGAAGAGGATTTTGTAAAAGTTTCTGCACATTGGGAGCAGTAAAGATAAAGCATTCCTCCAGGGTTTCATTAAAGCCTATGCCCTGCAAAGATATCTTCTCGTTGGCAGTATCCGTATCCATCACAAAATACTCGATATTCTTGGGCTTGTCCTTGTTCTCCCCCATGCTGACTTCGCATTTCAACCTGTTATAAATCATCTTTTTTACCTGGATCACAGCGTCAGCACCCGTGCCGCCAAGACCTACAATCAGAATCGGCGCGTCCAGGGCTGCCGCCTTGTTTGCCACGGCGCTTAAATGCCCTCCGTTTTCATAATCCATGCTGTCTTTAATCTTTTTCTTCGCATCTGCATCGAATGCCATTGTCTCTTTCTCCTTGTTCTCTTTATTTTAGTGGGCTGTCAGGGAATAAGTAACCTTCACAGTAATCTCCATACCCTCGCTTTCTCCTGCCAGCATTACAAAGTCTCCGCTGTTTAACTCTATGGCAGCGGTCTCGCTACTGCCAAAGCCTCCGCTCATCCTGCACTTTTTTGAACGGTTCTGAACATAGATACTGGAATTGGTTTTGCTGTTCATTTTCAAAATCACTTTGTTGAGATCCAGCCCTGACACTGCAGGGTCAGTCACGATCCTGCTTAAAAGAACCGTTCCTCTTTCATATCCCATGTCATAGACCTGCTCTCTGTTCCCCCCGCCAAAGCCTGTGCCTTTCACCACCAGCCAGCGGATCTTGCCGTACCATACGGCATTGTTAGCCGCAACGGCCCGTTTTATTTTCAGCAACACAAGAAGAAGTACAAGAAGAACAACGGGTATGGGAATCAGGGGCAAAATCCCCATAATGGTACATCGAACTGTAACGGGTACCTGCCGGCTTACGGACAGGCCCTTGTTATCCAAGACTCTCACGGTCAGAAGATCCTCCCCGTTTTTGGAGGGAGTCAAAGTCAATTCCCCTTTCTCGTTCAGTTCCCCTTTTCCGTATCCGTCTCTCAACTCCATCTCAAAGGTCAGTTCATCTCCATCCGGGTCCGTAAAATACTGGTTAAGATCCAGCCTTTTCTTCACGGTGAATCCAAAAAATCCTTTCAACTCTATGGGATTTTCCAATTCTTTTGTAATAATGGGGGCATGGTTTTCTATGGAAATCTCTATCTCCTCGGACTCGCGGTACATGGTGTCGCTGTCAATTCTAAGGATTATCTTATAAGTTCCCATGTCTGTTATGGGTACTCTTCCCTCAAAAGAACATCCGTTTACAGTCAATGGATAGATGTGCTGTGCTCCATCCCCATCCGCGACCACCACACTGCCTGTAAACTGCTGATACAAGGTCTGGTCTTCAAGAACCACCCCTTCTTTCTCAAGATATCCTTCAACTGCAATCATGTCAGACCCATCCGCAGCCGTCTCAAGCTGTGCACTTCCCTTTAAGCTGACTTTATAATTAAAAATCAGGTTTACATGCACCTTACACCCTTTAGCGCTTTTGATCCTCAGCTTCCAGTTTCCTGCCTTGGGCATCACCAGCTTTAACATATTGTACTGGTCGGACCGGCTTAAGATCATCTTACTTCCATCCGCCTTCAGCACATTGCTGTCAGGGTCTGTCATCTCCACCTCTGTAAGAGGATTGACGGAAAGCATGATGATATTGGCCTCCATCACGCTGTCATTGGGAATATCCACCCCGATCTCCGTAAAATTGACGCCATCGGTTTCATACTCCCCAAGATTTACAATGTTGGAATTGACAAAGTCCGCAAAAATCTCATTAAAAATACGCGGAAGTTCTCCGGCACTGTCTACCACATAGCTCCTGCCGCCGGTCTTTACTGCCATATCTGTTAAAAGGGCCTGATCTACTTTGCCATTGGCATTGAGTCCTATGGTATAAATAGGAATTCCTCCATTTTGGGCATCTACCGCCGCGGCCTTTGCCTTTTCCAAAGAATCCGCCTCCCTCTGTGCCTCGTCTGCGCCAGTCAGATCTATGGTTCCGTCTGTAAACAGCAGCAGCATCTGCTGATTGTCTATATCCTGCGCCTCTCGAAGCAAGCGTACCCCCTCCTGGGCCGCCATACCGATGTCCGTATCCCCTTGGTACCGGATACCGCTGATTTGATCTTTCACCTTATTTTTGTCGGACACTGAATTCATAGGAGTCAGTTCGGTAACCGTACCCAGCTTATCCGAAAACGGCACCACCCCTGCTCGTGAACCGAAGATTTCCATCATGTCAATAAATAATTTTGCCGCGTCAACAGAAATCCTGTCAGGGTCCGTATCGTTCATGGAACCGCTGGTGTCGATGACTACCACCGTGTCCACCCCGTTTTCATCCTGTGCTCCCAAGGATGTGAGACTTATAAGCATCATCCACATCACCGTAAAAGCCGTTATTCTTACTAACCTCTTCATCTCTTTCACCCTCCTAATCTTTCGCCATATATGATAATTTCCGCGATACAGGTATCCTGGTAAACCGTTCCTCTATAAACCGCATCGATCCGGAAGGTCCGTTCCTCGGCCTCAAAAGCCTCTTCAAAAGGGAGGTCCGTTCCCTCTAAATCATAGACATCAGGAAGGTCAAAGTTCCACTCCTGCTCTCCTGCTGATACGGTCAAGCTCTTTATTCTTCCGTTCTGATAATAGGATTCCTCACTCACCACGCTTCCGTTGACAAAGACAATTCCGTCAATCCGTCCTGGCTCAACACGGACGGTCAGCTGCTCACCGATCCCATCCCCGGAGGCTCCCGTTTCCTCCGTCCTTTCTTCCCTGTGCTCTCCAGGCATAAGAAATCTGTAGTCATAGGTGACGATACCAAGGAAGCTCAGTACAAAGACGAAGATCAGAAGAATTACAAGATAGCGCAGCCGGGTGTGAGGTTTTATATTCTTTTTTATCCCCTTTAAATGTGCAGCCATAGCTTCGTATTTTTCGTATGCAGCTTCATCCTCTGTGCAAATCGTCCCTTTTTTGAGTATCTCAGCTTCAACGATTCCTTCTTTTCCGCATTTCAGCATTTTGGTTACAAACTCTCTTAAATCCTCGGTAATCCCCTCTGCGCCCTTAACCCTTTCACGAACTGTCTCCTTCGCCCCCTCTGCCTGCCGGATATGGGAATGCACCTTTCTCTTTATGAAAATATTGCCAAATTCAAGAAAGCCTTGGATAATAACATGTACCGCAAAAAGTCCGATTACAGCCACAATGGCCGCATATTGTCCGCCTTTACACAAAAGCTCCGGCAGAAATCCCTCTTTATAGCTTTGATACAGCCTCAATAAAATCATTCCGGCAAAACATATAGTAAGAATGGCCGCAATGGGATGACTTTTTACCTCCCTGGGACCCTTCAAAAAAGACACAAAGCATTCCTGCCAGCTTTCCTTCTCTGCTCTCCATATTTCTTCCTGAGAATCCGAAAGCTTCCGATAGGCCTGATAGTCTTCCGACAGTTTGATCTGCTCCTGTTCCTGCATCTGAGCCAGTTCCCCATCATTTCGATAGATCGCCAGCCGGCAGTACAGCTCTAAAGGCAGCCACATGTCATATCGGTTTTTGATAAAATAACATCGGTAATCCATGGAAACGATCTGTTTCTCTGATTGATCGGTTTGGTCGGCCCGGGATTTACAAAGCCTGGACGCAACAACAAAGGGGTTGTTGATGAACATAGATAGAAATTTAAGATAATATTCTTTGGCCTCCATAGACTGAGAATCTACACCTTTTATCTTCAGGCAAAGCTCTCTTGCCTCATTAGTCAGATACTCATAACGTTCGCAGTTATTCTTTAACCAATCGCAGTAGATCTCCATTACCTGACCTTTCTCTGCCGTAAATTTCATTCCCTTTTCCCCCTGTTTGCTTACTATATCTTTATTTTTCCTTCTTTGCCGGGACTATAAAATCTTTTTCTATGATTTGATCCAGAAAAATATCCCCATCCCTCCTGCGCAGGCGCACATTGTAATTTCCGGGTTTCAATTCCACCTCTCCTCTATAATTAGTTTGCTTTTTCTCCAACTGGCAATATTCGGAAACACCTTGTTGTTTTTTGGCGCCGCTGAGGGTAAAAAAAACCACATCAAAGTTATCTGCCCGTATCTGATCCCAACCGCTGTCCTTAAGTTCTAATATCACTTCTACTTTCCCTTCCTGAAAACAGCTTGCGTCGTCAGCCATTGTATAATACATCATTGCTTTTACATGTGGCATCGCTAATACATAGCATTCATTTGTGCCCCGGTTCAGTTTGAGTTCCTCCATGGTAGCTCCATTTACATGATATAAATACCCTCCGCTTTTTAATGCACAACTCCAGACAATACTTGCTGAATAATCCCCCGAAACATTTATCTTTCTGTCGCTATATACAAAATAATCTTTCCATTCTATAAAGTTATTCGACTCGAGCTCCTTCCGGTGTATCCATTTCAGATTTTGGTCTCCTGTCAGCCCCTGCAATACTTTTTCTGTAAATCTCCGTTTAGCTTCTGCGTGACAGTCCTCCCCAGATTTTTCTGAAATTTCCTCTATTTTAATATTGGATTCCTTATTAACAGGAGGAATATACTGTTCATATCCGCTTTTTGCCTCTTCGGGAGAATCAAATATGAAATAGGTCTGGCACCGATAATTTTTATCTGAACGCTCTTTATCAAAAGAAACTGTTATCTCATCCATTTCCTCTTTCCTACTCTCAAATGCTTTCCCCTTAAAAGAATCATAGAAATCAGAAACCATCACAAAATCCACCCACCTTTTATCTGAAGTCCCGCTCAAATAGTTATCCAGACGTTTAAATGCATTCTTCAAATCCGTATTTTTGTTTTGCGCCCAGACCTCCTCTTCTTTTTTGTAACTTTTTATCCATGTATACACTCCTTTGTCTTTTATGATTTCTGACCTTAATCTATCCTTTTCATCAAATAAAATCACATCATGCTCCACAGCCCACGGCTGCTCAGAAAGATACAGATATATATTCTTAAAATCCTCTGCAAGCTGATCCTTTTCATCACTCCACATGGAGCCGCTGACATCAAACACAAGGAGGAACAGACCTTCCTGATCTGCCTCTCGTATATTCAAATATGGAATACTAACGGAGGTTTCTCGCTCACTGCCAGAACCGGCCTTTGAAACCAGACATATAGAGAAACTTAAGAGCAGACCAAAAGAAGCCGCCATCTTAATCCCAGATATTATCCTCATATTCTTTTAAGTCCTCCTTAAACATTCGTATATTCAGTCCATTTTTCTTTGCCTCATCAAACAGTTCTTTTATTAATAAACGAATACACTCTTTTGTAATAATATAACCTTTTATCTGATATGCCTCATCCATCACCGGGTAGGCCAATTCCGCAAAGCACAGAAGAGTAATTTCTTCCTTGAACTCTCCCTCATATATACAATTACGGTCAATATAAAATTCCTGGCTCCTGGCAGTTTCGATCTGCTTCTCCATGAAAACCTGTTTTCTGTCGGGGGCTGGCTGGTTCTGTCCTTTGTCATATCTCCTTTTTTCTTGCCATGTCCATAACAAATAGGTTTCTTTCAGCACTTTTTTCAATTCGATCTTTTTCAAAATTTTAAGACTGTTTTCCGTCAATATCTGCCGGATTATATCTTCATATCCGGATACTGGCTCTTCTCCCTTATGATGAACCGTCAGGCAAGGATACACTATTTTAAATAAGACTCCGAAAATACACAGTATTCCTACTATCACAATCCAGAATATCTTCAGCCTCTCATCAAATGGTATGTATCCTGCACAGGCCAATCCCATAATACCAATTCCACTTGATATGATAAAAACAATATTAGCAATATTATTACATTCCGGCTTTTCCGGTGGGTGCTTTATAAAAATACTATGAATCAGATTTTGTTTTGTCTGTCTGCTCTTCCCCGGTTCTTGTTTTGTACGAATCATGCAGCTGAATACAATGAGAAAGTCAGCAATAAAACAAAGCCCGCACATACATTTAATAAATGTATTATTCATACTAAACAATGCATCAAAGGCCCTTCCTGTTACTAAAAGTTTTGTATCCACTATCTCCAGGCAATGTTCATACTTCACCGCAAAGCTGCTTTCAACAGGTTTTTCCCATCTTTGAACCTCATAGCCATTATCAGTAGGTATCTTAATCTGAATGTCCCGTAATATGGGAACCTTGGCATATATCAGGTTTTCAGTCAATATAATATCATATACTTTTTCTCTGATTTCCTGCTTTATACTTTCACGCTGATCCTCTGAGGATGATTCTGAAGGTAATCCTGTTTTCACTAAGTATGTTCTTAATTCTTCCAGTTTACGATTAATATCCTCTAGATTCTCTTCCTCCATGGAATATAATTTTAAATCCAGAATATTTCGGGCCAGAAAGATTATATCCTCTTTGGAAGCACACTCTACCCATTGTACATACTCCCCATTCCAAACTTCTATATCACGATCTGAAACACTTGTACCAGAAAGATTACCGTCATGATCCTGAAATTCTCCAACAGATTCCATGACCTTTTCTTTAAATTCTTGAAATATTATATCTGAATTCTCCCGTTCCCCTTCCAATTCTTTGGACAGCTGACTATCCAGGTAACCAATCAGGTTATAAATACTTTTTCCGTTTTCTTCATTTTCTGCTGCTTTTTCCGGAAAAGAATGAAGTATTATATTGCCGTACTTAAAATAATCGTCCAATTTTTTTCTGTTTTCAGCAGTATCTTTTTCCACCTCTTCTGTAATCTCATAGGCAGTTTTATAAACCATATAATCATCTAGTTTTGTATCATAAATATAGATATAGGTAAGCATAGAAGAAATCACTATGAAGAATAATATAAAAAATAGCGTAAAGCCCAGACAGAACATTCTTTTCACTTTAGATCCCACATATGTTACACCGGCTAAACACTTTTCAAAAAACGTTTTTTGCTCCTCTTGGTTCTGCACATTGACGAATACGCAGGGGACATCAAGAATAGGCTTATAACATGTGAGGTAATACTCTACAATCCTTTTCTTCTTAACCGTCTCGCCCCAGAGTTCATGCGCCAGATAAAGAGACATCAGAACAATCACTGTCTGGATCGCAAAAGATAAAACCATTGACAGTCCAATATTCAGTATTTCTCTAAGTCCCAATAATGTAGTCAAAAATGATACGATACTGGCAAACAAAATGACATAATTTGCCATGATAAACCGGATGGCAGAGCTAAAATTTCCAAAAAGCACATAGGTTAAGGCTTCAAAAAAATCTTCAACAGCATTTAATACTCCTAACAATGATTCTGAAAAATCAAGGATGGTTTGTCCTACAGACTCTATGAAGCCTAAAAAAATAGCGACAAATCTTTCACGATTTTTTTTATTTGAGACAATCATTAAAATTACTACGACTATACCCGGCCAGATTAAGGCTTTATTGTCCTTGATCCAAGGCTGAACATTTATCTCCACACCTTATCCCTCTTTTGTATGAACAAATTTCTGTATATATGATGAATGATGGCACAGAGTACACCACCGAACCTCTATGCCATCAGAACTATTGATATCTATACGAATTGCATTTTCTATTTGTTGAACAGTGTCGCCTGATATCCGCTGAGATTCAGAGCATACCTCATCAGTTGCTCAAAATCATGCTGCTTTTCTCTTGGGCACAATTCAATATAGCTGGGTATTTGTTTTTCTTTTTGATCTCCTGTCAACAAATATGTAATATCCGTTCCCAGCTTTTCATATATTATAATAAGCTTTTCAATACTCGGCGCTTTCTCACCACGTTTCATCATCCCATAAAATCCCGTACTCACGCCCAACAGTTCTGCCATCTGTTCCTGCGTATACCGCAGTTCCCTTCGTTTGAGCAGCAGACGACTGCCAATATTCTTATACAGTTCCCGTACTTCCTTATGTTTTCTCCCATTGTGCATATACATATTCCTTCTCTTTCATCTATAATAATATAATTTATATAAATATTTTTGAAGAAACTATCAGTCGATATTATGTAATACCAATAGGTATTAAATCTATTCTACATATATTCTTTTGCTTCACAGCAATAAAAAGATACTAAGTTATGGGCAAAAAGACATTCTAAAAGTCAACGAGGGAAGAGGGAAGATCGAAGAATACTTTCGGATCATGGAGACGGATTTCGAGGCAAGGCCCACCCTTGTCCTCCCGGGGGACTACATTGAGAAAAACCCTCAATACCTGAAAGGCAATGGATTTTGCGGATGTGGAAGGGCAGGGATATATGCCTTTCTATAATTTCAGAAAAAAGTAAGAGAATACAATAAATGATAAGGAAGCACGACGAACAAAGAAAGCGCTGTACAACCTGAAAATAAAGGCTATACAGCGTTTTATGATCTTTTTCTCTTTCTGCGAGGGCAAATTTGATACTTATTTTTTATCAAATATCGCCGTGAATTTGAATGCTAACGTTTTAGGAATAATACAGTTTTATAATACCACCCTGCCTTTCCCATTAATCTGATACTTCCATTTGATACTCCTCAGCTATCTTCTTTACTTTATCTGCCGGCTCTTTTGTCTTTGCCACAGTCTGTTGAATGCTTTTCGTTTCCAGCAATGTTCGATATATCAGAATTCCTTTCTCAATTCCTTTTTCGAGTCCTCTTTCCACGCCTCTATCCTCGATCACCTGACTATATGAACACATATTCCTGACCTCCTCTCCGATTTCCTCTGATATATTTAATTGATACTCCACCTCCAGCTTTTTCAGTCGCTCTTCCGGTACCATACTTCCTAAAAACAAAGTCTGAAGCATTCCCAAGGTTTTTTCTTCTGTCTGGCTATCCCCAAGTCTCAAAATAACCAGACTTATGATATCATAATCCTTATAAGCCACATCAGAAACACCATAAACATCTTCTTTCTACTACAATATAAATTGGTTAATATACTTAACAACCAGTTAGGTTGTTAGCCATCTTATTACTTATGAGATCTGGCTCCCAAGATATATAAAAACTCTAACCTTAAGTTTACAGGAAAATACCAAAGATTTCTCTACACTTTCTTATTTGACGCTTACTTTACATCCATCATCCTGCTCGTAAAGCCAGCCAGCCAAAATCCCATACAATATTACTGGATAGTGTCAAGATTTTTTCGCAAATTTAATTTCCGCCGTTTGGCAGCAGTCAGCCAGCTATGATATCAGACAGCAGTTCCTTCTCCGGTTTGGAGAGGTGCTCCATGTTCATGTAACGGCGGCTTTCTTCCACGCTGGAGCGGACAAGGTCTTTCAGATCGTGCTTTATTAAGTCCTCGTTTAGTTGTATAATGTTATCAGACATGGTTCTATAGCTCCTTTGGCAAAATTTGCGAAATTTATTATACGTCATTAGAACTTACCATCAAATTATTCTCTAATCTTCCTATTCTATCTGCTAAATCCCCCATCATCCCTCCAATCCAATAAACCACCCCAAGCACCCAGCTAGCCAATATCCCATAAAGTATCACCGGCCCCGCAATGGTAAAAATCTTACACCCGATCCTGAACACCTGTCCCTCCGAGTGTGTCAATAAAGGCACAAAAAATTTGACTGAAACTCAGAAATTATGCATTATCTTCCAATTATAAATCTATTTTTACAGAATTTTGTCTTGCATTACGAGGTTTTTGTACATATATACATATTCTAAAACCATTTGAATAATTATATAAAAGTTGTTATTATATCAATAAATGTCATTAGATTTTTAGTCCATATGTTCTGTTTCTATTGGTTCTCAACATTTCCCAT